>CAXAGT010000013.1:0-36177 GCA_963968885.1 uncultured Candidatus Poseidoniales archaeon
CACCTGTCGCATCAGCGACACTTCGCCCAATTGAGGGGTGTTTATCATCATTCTCGTCACACGAACATACGAAATTTAGAGGGTGTAAATTTCGGTGTATCAATTGTATACAATTTCGTGCTCAATCCAAAGTTTCCATATTTCTCTACCATGTTCAGGTTCGTAAGCATCAAAGTACAATTCACCATCGATCATAAAATTAAATCTGAAACCAGGACCACTTGGGGCACCATTGGTGGAATTTTCAAAAGAATTCGGATTGATATCGATTAGCATATAGACAGTGCCTGATTCAATGTCAAGAGAGTAAAGTTCAGTCCCATACTCTGGAGTTGTGGCATCAAAGAAAAGTGTATTTCCATGTAATCTACTCATGTAAAAACCAGGCAAGCTGCTGTTCTGACCTTCAGCTATGTCCGATACCATTGAGAATTCACCTGATTTGATGTCAAGGGACCAAAGTTCGATCCCATGAATACCATCATCAGCAGTAAAGAAAATATGTTCATCATTTACAAATTCTGTAAAATTCTCTCCAACATTTGAGAGATTGTGGGATGCAACTTTCCATGTAGTATGATTAGTTGTTGTATGAGCCCATATCTCCTGCAAATTTGTATCAAAATAGATTGTATCATCAATAACCAGAGAAAGATGTTTACCTGGATCACTTGCTCCATTCTGGCTAATATCTGCCACTAACCAAGTGGTTCCGTTTGATGTATTGTGGACCCACAATTCTCTGCCCATAGCGGTATCATCTGCATCAAAGTAAATACAATCTCCAACTACGTGACTCATTTCAAGACCAGGATGAGTCCAAGGATTTGGTCCGATGTTTATTATTTTCCAGACTGTACCGTTGTATTGATTGTAGCCCCATAAATCATGAACATTTCCAAGATCTCTTGCGGTAAAATACAGCACGCCATTATGTACATGGTGCATTAACCATCCAGGATTAGCTGAACTTGCTTCATTAATATCGGCAACCAGCCAAAGACTACCATTTACTGGATTATAACCCCACATTTCTGTCCAATATGGCGTCACAATTGCTGTAAAGAAGATTGCATCGCCATAGGAAATTGCCATGTCTTCTCCGGGTCCACTTCCGGGTGCTCCTGCCTCTAAATCAGCAACTAACCAAGTGCTATGATTCAACAAACTATATGCAAATAATTCACGACCTACAACTCCATCTTCTGCGTCAAAATAAATCACATCCTGATGAACCAGTTGCATGTAATAACCTGGATAACTGCTATTTACTCCTGGATTTATGTCAGATATCATCCAAGAAGTCTCATTGTCTGTATCATATGCCCATAACTCGAATCCGTAGTCCTCAGTATAGCCGCAGAAATATATCACTGAATCAACGACAAGACTCAACGTTCCGTAAGCTGCAGGTGAAGAGGATTGATTTCCTGTAATGGTATCTAGTTCTAATTCAACAATAGCAATACTGCAGAAAATAGTTTGGTAATCTATTTCTCCACTTTCTAAGATACCGTTTCTCTCAATACCTGAGCCATCTCCATTGTCTAAACCTTGTGAGATTACTCTTCCTCCACCTGTACATTCTCTGTCTTCATCAGGCGATTGAACAAGGGTGAGCATGCTTACTGGAGTTTCAACTGTTACACCATTACCATCACCATTCAGCCCATTGCATACGAAACTTATTTGCGAAATCTCTTCCTCAGCAAGTGCCCCATCAGAGTTTTGATCCACTCCCACAATAAGTCTCAATCCACCATTTAGACAATTTTCACCATGTGGTTCTGGAAGTGTTATTGCCGTTATTGATTGACCAGTTTGTCCAGTTTGTCCATTTTGTCCATCCACTCCATCTGCTCCAGGCTCACCATCTTGACCATCCGTACCATTTTCTCCAGCAGGACCGGTTAAGTCAATTATCTGCCAGTCTGGAAGGATGCATACGAAAAATGCAGACTCATTTGTCACAAAGAAAATTTGGTTTTCAATATCCTGGCTACAATTAGATAATTCTTCGGAACTAGAAACCACATGAAGCGATGAGCCATCCTCACCATCTATTCCAGCAACACCTTGTGGTCCTTGCTCCCCTTGTGAGCCATCCTCTCCACTGAGACAACCTGATAACGAAAAGGTGAACATAAGGAAGCAAAATCCAACAGCGACAAAACTCTTCTTCATAGCAATCCTACAAGCCGTGGGGCAATAATTCTGTTGCCGTTACATTCCATTATTCATCCTAATTTTCCGATTTTTTTTACCGTTGACTAAATGATGTCCTGCCTTTTGGCTTGTGTATGGCCCATGGCGTGATGTTCCTTGGTACCGGGAATGCTTTCCTGCCGCACGGCAGGAACCACTCCCTTGCCATATTAGATAGGAAACACCTCATTGATGCACCTCCAACTGCACTTTCAAGCATGAGAAAATATGGGATTTCGCCTGCTGACTTAGAAACCATAATTTTCACCCATATGCACGGTGACCATATTTTTGGGCTACCATTTATTTTACTTGAGAGAAAATATATTTCTGACAGAGAGAGCCTAAAAAATTTGAAGATAATTTGCAATAAATCTGCACGCCCTGTACTTGAAAATATTTGTAAAATTGCATACCCTGGTTCCTTAGATGATATGTTTGAAAAAATTGATTTTTGCTATGATGATCAAGGTTATTTCTCAGAATGGAAATACACAAGATTCCCAGTAAAACACAACGATGCAGTTGATCCGCATGGATATAAGTTTACAACTCCAAATGGAGGAGTTTTGATTCACTCAGGGGATTCAGGTCCATGTAAATCCCTATACGAAAACATCGAGGATGAATGTCTATTTATCCTCGAGATGGGAGTCCCAGAATGGGTCCCAAGCGAGGAGCATCACAAACCATCTCATATCAGCAGTATATCTCAAAAACACCCTAATGTCAAATTTGCAATTACTCATACCTTTGTAGATATGGACTCATCTTATCCAGATACTGTGACCTCTAAACTTCCTGAACATCCTGAAAATGTCATACATTCCGAAGATGGAGATTCCTGGGAATTCGAGGATTTTTGGGCGAAAATGATTTACTGAAAAGGTGTTATTTTTTGACCTATAATCATAGGTTTTTTGAGGAGTATAAATAGACTAATAAATCTGCTTTTACTTTGTAATAATAAACCTTTGAAATTTTTCTGTGGACATATTTATGAGGGGTACTCGGACTCGCCTAAAATATGGCAATGCTGGATTTGAATCCGGCAAATCCAACAATTATATAGGGAGAGTCGATTGAATGAGCGAAAACATCTTTGACGGTTTTAAGTCGAAGAATTCGCTATTCCTAAACAAAGAAATTCTTCGACACTCTTACACTCCAGAATCACTACCTCACAGGGACCAAGAAATCCAATCTTTGTCCTACAACCTTGTAGAAGCCCTACACGGACAAATTCCTTCGAATATGATTCTCTATGGGCTGACTGGACAAGGAAAGACCGCTACAACTAATTTTGTATGCTCACAACTTGAAGAAAAAGGGCAATCTATTGGAAAGAACGTATCTACGCTAATAGTCAATTGTAGACAAATTGACACCCAATACAGAGTACTTGCAAACATGGGGAACAGTTTACTGCAAAAAGATGAGATTGAGATTCCATTTACTGGATGGCCAAATGACAGAGTATTGTTTGAGCTCAGCAAAAGAATGGATAACAAAGGAGGAGTATTCATCATCGTTCTTGACGAAATCGACCACCTCGTAAAGAAGGCAGGGGATGACATATTATACAACCTGACCAACATGAATTCCTCACTTAAAAATTCTAGAGCATGCGTCATAGGCATATCAAACGATTTGAAGTTCACAGACTACCTTGACCCAAGAGTCAGATCAAGGCTGGGACAACTTGACGTACTATTCAAGCCATATTCAGCAGGACAACTTCAAGATATTTTGAGAAATAGAGCAAAGCAAGGTCTCAAAGAAGGAATTATCACGGATGGTGTAATTGAATTGTGCTCAGCTATCGCTGCCCAAGAACAAGGAGATGCAAGATGTGCTCTTGACTTACTCAGAGTTTCAGCAGAGATGGCAGAAAGAGACAACTCAGAGTTGATTCTACAGCATCACGTCAGAACTGCTCACAACCAGATTGAGGCGGATCAAATAATTCCTACAATCCAGTCTTTACCCGCTCAACAAAAACTTGTTCTTTCAGCAATTTTATTGAATGAAAGATTTGGATTGAGGAACATCAAAACTGGTTCTGTCTATGATGTCTACAAGCAAGCATGCAGATTCAACAACCAAACTCCTGTAACCCAGAGACACGTTTCAGGACTGATTTCAAATCTTGACATGTTAGGACTAATCAATGCAAAGAAGGTCTTCAAAGGTAGAGGTGGAGCTACAAAAGAAATTAATTCATGTATTCCAGCTAACGTTGATCCTATCGAAGTACTAAGTCAATCTGATGAAGTCTTTGAAGAGTTATTCAAAAAGAAGTACAACCACCAAGGTAGGCTTTGAATTATCGGGATGTATTCGGTGCGCTTATAATGGGCATGAAGGTGGCGGTGAATATGTCCGAAACCGAGTCAGTTAGTCAATCCGGTCTAATGAACTCAATAATCAACCCATCAATGGGTCTTGCAAAGTTCTACTTTGGAATCGGATTGTGGGGACTTATTCTTGCAATTCTTAACCTGATGGGGATAGTTCATCCAACTCAAAAGGTCTCTTGGGCTGGTATGCTCACAATCAACTGGACCAACAACGCATTCCATCCGTTATCAGAAAACCCTGGATTCGTTGCTAGTGATGCTGTATTTATTTTGATGTGTGGCGGTATTTTTGCCCTAGCAATGAGAACAATCAGCAGTTCCGAAGGTGGAGTTGGAGGCTTTTTCCAATCCATGATAAAAAATGACCTTTGGCCATCTTTGGTATCAATTGGAGAAGGTGGAATACAGAAGACTGCGGGTGCATGGTGTATCCTAATTGGTTTGATGTTCTACATCACATGGGGCATTCAATTCACTACTTGGATCGACCCTGGTGTCTATGCTGTATCAATAGCACTACTTGCATTCGGGTTTGCTTTAGATTATGCAAGCAAGAATCCAGCAGAATGATTTTCACTTAGAGAAAAATCTCCTGTGACCATTTTTCCCTCTGATAGCATCAGTGAATCCTAGGAATAAACCAATCCAAAGCGATAAAGACCAGTTGAATAAAATCAACTTAATCATCGGATATTTCCTGGTGCCTGCATCATTGGTTAATGTTCTAACCAACTTTCTGAATGATGTGAAATGAACATAACTAAAGTTGAGCAAAACACCTGGCAGGAAGTACAGTAAAGAGCTTTGATCACTAAATTGTGGGTCAAAATTCAGAGTCAATCCCAATCCGATTAGATACAGAACAAAGGTAGGAATTATCATCAGCACGGCACCAGACACACCTAAGAAATCAAAAGAGGTATTATTTCTCCTAGATTTTGGCCAATTGCGCATAATTCTGGTGTGTGCCCTTGAATCTCTCCTTCTTTTTGCAAGAAAGAGTTTGAGTCCTTCTTCGGGAACGTGTTTAACAACTGCCTCTGGATTGTAGATTATCACGTATCCAGAATTTATCAATTTGAGACTCAGCTCCATATCCTCTGCATGATACCAATCAGGATGAAAGCCATTTGTTTTGTTAACTGCTTCCTTCAAAAACATTGAACATGGACCATTTGCTAAATTTGTTCTCAGTGGTCGATTTCGATATTTTTGTTGTATTTCTACAGACCTTAATTTACTCACCACATCAGGGGTTGTTTCAAAGATCGTTCTACCTGTTACAGCACCGACATTTTCTTCTTTATTTAGAGAAGCACACTCTACTAGCTTTGAAATCCAATCAATCTCGGGCCTGACATCAATGTCGGTTATTGCCACCCATTCACCTTTAGCATTATCCACAGCAAGTTGTCTTGCAGCCGATAGCCCCCTTGCTGATTGAGATAGAACCATCACGCTTTTTCGTGAATCTTCATCTTTACTCTCGAATTTTTTTAATCTCTCAAGAGAAGAATCAGACGAGCCATCGTCAACAGCAATAATGTCCATATTTTCGTAATCCTGATTGATTAATGAATTCAAACAATCATCAATCCAATGCTCACCATCCCTAACACAAACGGTGACTGTGACATGAGGTTGCATCATTCCACCTCAAAACAAGATAATATGTTCCGGCATCTTTCTTTAACTTCTATTGAAGTATGTTGAACGACAACTCCTATCTTTGGTTGCCCATAGATCACAGTCGATGTTATCGGAGCCATCAAATGGACAAGTAAGGGAGCTAAATCTTCCTCACCTTCAACTACGATTACTGTTGATTCATCTTCTCCCATAGCCTCTGCAATCGCATCACCTAATTCTGGTGTCAGTCGCCCCGCAGGATTTCTAGCATGGATTATATTGCCAAAAATTGAGGTCTCTACTTTTTCAGAATTTGGCAATTCCTGTCTTTTGGTCACGCCATCGATAAGAGCAATATCTGGCGTGAATTTTAGGTCCAACAGGGTTTTGACGGTTACATCGCCTACTGCGATTAACATCGCTTGTGGTCCGGAAAAAGAATCCAATGCTTTCTGCATTGCAATTTCAGGTAGATCTTCTGGTCCTTCGAATAATTCACCCATGGGGTTCTTGAGTTCATCCAATACCATGTCAGTCATGATAAGATCGTGATTGTACCAATCATCATCAAGCCACATATTTCCATCTTGATCAATTAATCCTGCCCTTATTCTTGAACTAGAAATTATTCCTTTATTTGCATCTAATAGATGAGGAACCATGATTATCTCAAGTTCTTGGAAGCCGTTGCTTACTCTCATTTGATTGATTTGGACACAACCAACTTCGGTCTCGGGTGTAGCCAGTATTGCACCAGCATCTTCCATATTAGGAGCTGGACCAAAATTATCATTCAATGCCCCGACATAAAATCTGGATGGGTCGTGACCAGAATCATCTATCCAATCCCATATTGATGCTACCCTATCCTGATAGGATTGCACTAGAGGTGATTTATCTTGTGCTAATTGGTCATTGGTGACATAAATCATCAGTTTTTTTGCATCTCTAAGACCAGATTCCAGCAAAAGTTTGTGACCTGAGTGAAACCTATCAAATGTACCCCCCACAAGACAGATATTATGCTTGTAGGAAATTTCATCCATGAACGTCTGAGATGAAATAGTCCTTTGAACGATTCGCTTGAGAATCACATAAAACACGAAAAAAAGGGACTGTACCCCCGCACGAACGGCTCTTTTCATCGATTCCTCTCGAGAGCCTGACCCTTTGCGCAGGGACACTGTACAGTCAAGGGGTTGTCTCGAGGTCATTCTTGCGTCATTCAAGGACCCTTACTCGACCATTGGTTAGCGCATTTGCACCAAAGATCATCCCTTTCGGTCACTTCGGTCTTCGATTGCGCACCGTAACAATGGTATCAGACTTCATTGCAATTTCACAGTAGCTCCGCCTGATGTTGCGTGTACGGCAGCATCTCCTGAAGCCTTATGCTTTTGAACGCTTCTAATTTCTAAATCGATTTTTGTATCGTATCCCAAGCAGTAAATCTGTCGTATCCTCATTACCTGAAGAGAATACCATTCTATCGTATCTAGGCCATGATTGAACGGGTCTTACAAGCAAACCAACAAGTGGATGAGTTCTACCTGAGTGAACTGGCATGCCATCCTCAATAGTCTGGACACATTCGAATAAATCCAAGATGTAATCCTGACCAATACCCTCGGGAACCAATAAACAATCAAGCAGCATATCTTTTGTTAAATCGTGACCGTGATGTTCCAAGTTCAAACCTGGTAAAGAAATCCGTTCACCCTTTTGGCGGAAAATCTGAACTGGCCAATTGATTGCATGTGAAGCAAGCCACCTTCTACCTTGTGTTGCTCCTAATTGCATAAGCAACCAATTCTTGGCGTTATTTGACCACCATGTTTCAGGGAGTGTCTCCATGACTTTTCGCGCTTCATTTGCCAAAAGAGGAACGTCATTCTCAATTTTTGATAAATAATCATGCCAAACCCAAAGTTGTGAATTTGTGTTCTGCATAGACGCTATCTTCTTCACCTTGGAAAATATCCCGCTTCTTTTTTCAAGAATATCGGGGTTAGAAAATAATGATTCAAGAACTGGGAAGATATCTCTTGGTTCTTTTACCCATACCTCAACTGATTTTTCGATCAAGTCATCCCAATCTTTGCTCAATCCCGAACTAGCTAGTAAGATCGAAGTGGAAAGAATAGAAGAATAGGATGTGTTTCCTAAATGATTGATTAGACCACTCATCTCATCAGGATTAAACGTAAATCTTTGAGAAAGTTCCTGCTTTACCATATTTTTCCAAACCGAATCCGATTTTTCAATCGATTCCAATAATACAAGAGTATCGGTGATGTCTGTGTCCAATAATCCTGCCCAGTTGTCAGGTAAACGATGCTTGATTCTCTGCCACCTCAATTGTCTTTCGCTAGGCGGAGATGAAATCCAAGATGCCAAGGGATATATTCCCTCACTTTCATTGGACCATTTTGTATCACCAAGTGGGAATTTTGTCAAAGCTTGAGATAATTTTCTTTTCTCGTCCATGTCGATAGCAATTCCAGAAAATCGATCATTTGGTAAGGTTAGCAATTCAATTGCGTTAGCCGGAATTTTAGAAAAAATAGATTCAATTTTTTCTTGATTCCTTTCCTTCTTCAAACTAACAGGAATTTGATTATCCCCTAGGAAATTCACTGTGACAAATCCCAAATCTGCACCATCTGTTATGGTGCAGTTAATCTGCTCATCATCTAAAACCGATTCGAGTAAAATTGCTCTCAGTTTACCACTGCCCATAATCAAGGACTTGAGATCAGACCTATTCTCCCAAGGCCATTCTCCAGAAATTTCAGGGAGAGATGAGTTAATTGCCCACCTCCAAACGCATTCCCCGCCATCTACGCTTAGTCCGTTCAGTGGTATTTTTTGCCCTACCTCAGAATCATCTATCCAATATGATGTCCCGAAATCTGCTAGCAGTTTTTTTCTGTAATTCGCGCTTATTTTTGGTAGTTCTCCTCGTAATAATAATCTTGAAAGATTTTCAAAATATTGTGAAATTTTTTCCTCGTCTACCCTTGGGTGTTGCTTTCTTAGCCAATGGTAAACGCATCCAATTGGCCTAGCATGAGGTGCACTTGCCTTGGGTAAAAGAATTAAAGAAAATGTCTTGTTTGTAATTTGATTAAGCAAGATTTCCTTATTGACCTTGGACTTCATACAAATTTGAGTATTCATAGGAATGCTCACTTCTACATCATCCAATCCACTTGTACCAATTACGTACTCAGGATCTGAAATTAATTCTGGCAGTTTGGGAAGATTCATTGGTTGTTCAAACCAAGTTCCCACAGGCATCATTATTTGCGATTCATCTCCAATCAATCTTGCTCTTACAATTCCAATTGCCCTAGAATTATCTGACCAGTTTACTATTGATTGAGAATTCCTTTCCAAGGGCTCAACTTTCTCAAGAGTATCCAGGTTATACCATAACATCCCACTTCCCCTTGTTACAACCCAACCCGCCCCTTCTGTTCCACTGGAGTCGTAGAGATCTGATGATTCATTAGAAAAGGAGTATTTTGGTACAGGAATTAGACCATTATGCTTATGTTTTGTATAACCTAGAAGTAATTGTTTACCCTCCCTAGCAAGAATTACACCATCCATTTTGCTAGGTATTTCTTCGCAAAATTTGATTGCCCTGCTTAGTGCATCTTCCATCAATTTCTCTGTCCCACTTTCTGTCAATCTATGCACTGCGCCACGAATATTAGCATCAATATCTCTGACCACATAGCCTTTTTTCCTTAATTTTTTGAACGCTGCAGAAGCGTGGGGAACTCGCATTTTTAACGCTGCTGCGACTTCTGAAACTGTGCCACTTGAGTCTGCTAACCAGTCCAGAATTCTCCTCTCATGACTGCTCCTTATGACTGACATTGGAACCAAATCCCCCTTTTTGTTACTAGAATGGCGCCTATATCTAAATATTTCTAGTAAAGGAGTAAACTAGTTACATTTAGTTATACATTTCCAATGGAGATTGACCCTTTTTTACAATTAAGTAAAAAAATAACATCAAATAATATGTAAATCTTGGAACTTTGTGTAAGTTGGAAACAATATTCGCAGGAAAGGTTATATCACCCCCCTCGCTCCTCCCTCTCAGAGACCTACGAACAACCTCGGAAAGTCTCGTGACAGGAGAAGGAATAACATGAAAACAGTAAGAATTCGAGAGAAAATCAAGAAATTTTTGGGAGACAGACCGAGAAATACCGCTGAAATTTTGGAACACATAAACTCAACCATGAGACACGGTACAACATCTCAACAACTCGGAAATGTTCTATCAAAGGACAAAGACATTGTCAAGGTAGGATACATCAAGAGATCCGGAATTTTGTCTGGTGGATATGATATCTGCGAATGGGCAACTAAGTCCTGGATATCAGACAACGTCCCAGACTGGACATCAGGCTCTCCAATCATCCAAGAAGATGATGGAAGCTTCTCTGCTGGAACTAGCACTCTGTGATTTTCTATATCACTAGTCTAAATTAAACAACATTATACCTTGTTGTCTAACTTTCTCCAAACACTAAAATAAAGAATAACCATATTGGATTAAATTTAATTCAAATGTGATTATCTAGAAAACCACAAGAGAAAACATCCCCGATGATTTCAAAGACTAGACTTGACTCGAATAAGATGGTGGAAAGATGACCGAAGTATTTGTCCCTGCGGATGTTCCAAATGAATTAATCGATACGTATATCGAAAACATGAATCAAGCCACCCAAGGTACTGGAATGATGAACCTATTTGCCTGTGATCAAAAAATTGAGCACCTAAATGATGATTTTTACGATGGCAATAAACAAATTCCATTGACTTCAAATGACCCAGGACACCTTTTCGAAATAGGTCTTAGAGCCTATGAAGAAGGACACATAGGAGTATTAGCAGGACAATGCGGATTGATTTCACATTATGCAAGAGACGCCCCTGATGTGCCATATCTTGTCAAACTAAATTCAAAAACCAATGTCGTAAAGACCGCTCAAAAGGATCCAGTAAGTCTAGCAATGTGGAATATGGATGACGTAATGTCTCTGGTTAGCAACGGAATTAACGTAGTCGGCATAGGATATACAGTTTACTTGGGAAGTGAGTTCGAAAGTGAGATGCTAACAGAAGCTGCTACCTTCATCAGAGAGGCACATGACCAAGGAATGATTGCAGTTGTTTGGATGTATCCAAGAGGTCAAGCAGTATCCAATGAAAAAGACCCTCAATTAATCAGCGGCGCTGCTGGTGTTGCAGCATGTATTGGTGCTGATTTTGCAAAGGTGAATTATCCTGCGCCATTCGAAGGAATGACACAACCTGAATCCCTAAGAATTGCTGTGGAAGCGGCAGGCAGATGTGGAATTATCTGTTCAGGAGGAGGCTCTCTTCCACCTAAGGAATTCCTTCAGAGATTGTGGGAACAGATAAACATCTCAGGATGCAAAGGGGCAGCTACAGGCAGAAACATTCACCAAAAAGAGACTGATGAAGCAGTAAGAATGAACGCAGCTTGCCACGCAGTAATTTGCGAAGGTGCTACAGTTGATGAAGCGCTAGCAATTTATCAAGGATGATTTAATCCTCAAAATTTACTGGGATTTGAATTTCATTTCTCCTTGCAAATGGAAGTGTAGACCAGGGATTATCATATACAGCTAATTTTGGCTCCCCCATAATTTCTATTCCTTGTTCTTTGAGGATTGATTCAAATTTTGAGATTATACGTTGCGTTTTTGCGTTCCCTGCAAGGCCACTAAACTTCCAAACGGCAACTTTTGATCCTTCGCTAACACAGAGTTTTACCCTAGGATCATTGGGTTCAGGAAGTTCGTTCAATGAATACTTAGAGGGCATAGTGAAAGCCAATTTTGGTGTCCCCGAACTTTCATTCCAAATATGGACAGGAGCAGTCATTGCAATTCTCTGAGAGGATTTATTTCCTCCAAAAATGTAATTTGCAATTATTTGAAAACCACCACTAGAGCCTTGATAATTTGAACTACTTCGTTGAGTTATTGCCATTATACTCCGTTCATAACTCCTAATCTCAAAGTTAGCAAAAGTAGCAACTAATGAGTAATTCGGCTCTTCATACTGTGACATTTCTATCACAGTCGTTATCCCAGTTAACAAAAATGCTTGTTTTTGCTCACTCACCGGTGAAGTTTGCTACTCTGCGCTCAACGTATGCAGCAATTCCCTCTTTTGCGTCGCTGGAGTTAAACAGAGCTGCTTGCAGTTCTCTCTCAAGAGCCAGGTGGTACTCGAATGGTATCTCTGGTCCTGTTTGGCAAGACCTCTTTATGTTTCCAACAGCCTTGACTGCTTTGTTAGGTAAAGTAAATTGTGCACTGACCCAGTCTAGGATATCTCTTCTGAAATCTTGCGCAGATCCTTCCCAAATGTGGTTGAGTAGGTTGCAGTTTAGAGCATCTTCGAAAGACATTAGTTCACCTGTGACCATCATCTCAAGTGCCTTAGCTTTACCAATAAGCCTTGTTAGTCTTGCAGTTCCTCCTGTACCGGCAAGTACTCCGAGATTAATCTCTGGTAGACCGACTTTTCCGGAGTTTTTCCTAGCAATTCTGATATCCGCAGCCATAGCGATTTCCAAACCACCACCAACAGCGTGCCCATTTATTGCACAAATTACTATCTTTGGAGTTTGTTCAAGTCTAGATAGAGTCTCATTTGCGTGCAGACAGAAATTGTACTTGAAGCCAGGAGAAACCGAGTTCAACATTTGAATGGATGCACCGGCACTGAAGAATTTTTCACCATGACCAGTGATTACTATTGCTGTAACAGAGTCGTCAAATCTTGCTTTTACAACTGCTTCATCAATGTCCCTCATCATACCGTGTGTGTAGGTGTTAGGACCCATTTCATCTCCTTCAAGAGGAGCACCAGCAGAGTTACTGGCAAGTTCGATTACTGCTATTCCGTTGTCTGTGACACCGTAGTTGACTAGTTTGTTTTGCATTGGTTCAAGAGTTAGTCCGTATAGGTCGCTCATGATTTTATCCAATAGCAAACCCCCTATGAATAAATCGCAGGGATTTGCTCACATGAACTGCCTCTTTATTTACGAAATTCAATGAAATTTTACGAAATCATTCGAGATAAGCAGAAATAAAAACGATTCACTGAAAGCCATTGTGTGCTCAAAATTCGAGAATGTTCAAAACCCTAGTGTCAGTGGACAGGTCATGCACAGCGCTATCGAACTTCTGGACGAAATCAAATTGAACTCTGGACCAAGAATTTGCGAGGGTCTAAAGAACGAAGAAATTGAGAAATTCATTGCCTTGGATGAAAACTTAGCAATCGCAATCGAAGAAGCCAACGAGAGAAGACTCAGAATACAAAGTGAATTTGGTGAGGATTTTTTAATGCAGGCAGAAAATGATCTAATTTCACATGCCCAAGAGGATTTTGTGAATTTCTATTCTGCTGCCACAGTAAACCCTTACATTGCTCTAGCAGCAAAGGGACCATGGATTGTTTCTACTCACGGAGCGGTAATCCATGACAACGGAGGATATGGTATGCTTGGTGGCGGACATGGTCCTGATGATGTCATGAATGCAATGTCTGACAATCACGTAATGGCCAACATCATGACTGCAAATTTTTCGCAAAAGAGATTTGCTGATGCCCTGAGAAAAGAACTAGGACACTCTAGACCAGAAGGTTGTCCTTTCAGCAAGTTCATCTGCCTCAACTCAGGTTCTGAATCCGTTACATTATCGATGAGAATTGCTGATGCTAACACCAAAATCATGACCGCTAAAGGGTCTAGATATGAAGGAGCGGAGATAAAGAGGATAGCCCTCAAACAAGCGTTTCACGGAAGAACTCACAGACCGGCCACTATTTCTGATTCCTGTTATGGAAAATATCAGAAGAATCTCAAAACATTCGAAACAAGAGATTCCCTGATTATAGTACCAAGCAACGACGTGAAAGCATTAGAAGAAGTATTTGAAGATGCAAAAGAAAAAGGCTATTTCATTGAATTAATCGCTGTTGAACCTGTCCAAGGTGAAGGTGCTCCCGGACAAATTATTTCAAGAGAATTTTATGACGCTGCAGTTAGGTTAATCCATGAACACGGTGGGATGATTCTTGTTGATTCTATACAAGCAGGATTGCGTGGACAAGGATGTTTGAGCATAGTAGACTATCCTGGCTTCCAAGATGCTACAGTTCCAGATTTGGAAACTTGGTCTAAGGCAATCAACGCAGGACAATACCCGCTTAGCGTCGTTGGACTTTCAGAGAGAGCAGCAAACACATACGCTCCGGGAATTTATGGAAATACAATGACAACTAATCCTAGGGCTCTTGAAGTTGCGGTTAGTGTACTTGAGAAAATCACTCCTGAATTAAGGAAGAATATACTGGATAAAGGAGTAGAATTCGTAAACAAGCTAAACGGTCTCAAGGACGAATTCCCAGATTTAATTACCAAAGTTCAGGGCTCTGGATTGTTGTGCTCAGCAGAAATTGACCCAGAAAAACTGGATGTTGTGGGCTTTGACGGCGTTGAAACATGGTGCAGAAAGAGAGGTTTGGGAGTTGTTCACGGTGGAATCAATGCGCTTAGATTTACGCCTCACTTTAACTTAACATCAGAAGAGATTGATATGATCATCTCAATTGTCAGAGAATCGCTGCATGCACTACGAGAACCGGCTGAATTAGAGACCCTGGTTCAATGATGCAAGAAGCCTCAACGATGGACAACCTTCTAAACCTGAAGGTATGTCTCACGATGTACGAACAGTGCTCTAGTTGGTGTAATTATGTTTGATTGGAATTCGATAAAGTGGAAAAGAATCGGCTTACAAGCCGCTTTTTGGTCAGTTGTCGGTATCCTTTTGCTAACGATATTACTCAATTTTGTAAATGTAGCTAACACAAATCAATTATCTGCCTATGATGATGACTGGGATGACCTCTCTGCATTCAGAGGAGAATTGAATGAGATGGGAGTCACTACTCGTTCTTTAGTATCAAGCCCGCTTTTACTCGCAGATATTGAAGACCCAAGGAATACTACATTCATTATAAATGGAGTTGAACGAGATACACTTTCATTGCCACAATTTGACCCTGATGGATTGATTTCATTCAGCAGAGAAGACGGATATTCAAACAGCGAAATTAGAGCAATCGTCGACTTTGTAGAAGATGGAGGAAATGTTGTAGTCTTCGAAGATTTTGGTTACTCCAGCAGCATAGCAAGAGCCTTTGGAGTAAACATCACCGGATACCAAGTTTTTGACACAACATATGCTACTGAACTGGATTTCAATTACATATGGATGTGTATGCAAGAAAATCCCTGTGGAATGAATGGTACAAGAATTGATCCATCAACTATCGGCAGTCATTCAAGATGGGGAGAAAATGGAGATTCTGTTCACCCTTGCTCTCTAATCGATGGTCAACAAATGCGATATGAAGATGCAGGCATGTGTCGCCAACATTGGGTTTCAACAACCGGTGAAATAGGAGAGATCGACTTCAACTCATCATATACCATACTAATGAATAACGCAACAGGATTAGAGATAATGCCTGGTATTCAAGGTGCTCTGAATGATGTTAACATCATGGCTGTAACCAGTAACGAAGCGACCGTTGACACAAATGGTGATGGTGAAATATGGGTTGGAAATGAGGTAAATGCCGAAACACCCGACCTTTGGGGACAATTCAACCTCAGCATCGAGGCTTGTGCTGATAAATCATGCGACCCAGATGAGGGAGGCAGAATACTATTTGTTGCTGATGGCTCTGTCTTAGTTAACGCTCTTTACGACTACGAGAATTTTAATGATGGAATGTACGATTCAGAAGAATATGGTGACATAGTAAACTTCATCCCAGACAACTCCAATAGAAGATGGATTCTTGATGTTCTCAGTGAGTCCTTAGCTGTTACTGAGGGAGATAATATTGGGCAACCAAGAGAAAATGCAATGGTCATTTTCGATGAATCACGACACCCACAAAACGCAATCCTTGCAGAAGCATACAATACCGTTTATTTCTTACTGGTGTATTCAACTGGCGAAGGACTTGCAGTAACTATTTTGCTACTTGCACTATTCGTTGTACTAGAAGGTATCTTACTCAAAAAGAAAGACCCAGAGCCATGGAGACATGTCTTCAGCATCATCTACTACGGGCTTGGAGACCACAATCGATACCAATACTACTCACAAGCAAAGAAAATACGGCAAGTATTCATGTCTAAAGTTCGGAACCAAAATGGACTTACACGTGAGGAATTCAATGAACTGCCCGCTCAAGATCTTGTAAAGTTGATCAACGATCCAGTTCTTGCAAAATTTGCTTTAGAAACCAAGGATTACGATCTAGCAAGCAAAGTCGCAATCATCAAGCGAATAAAGACATGGGGAAGGAGCTGATAAAGTGTGGACTAGAAAAGCAGCTTTTACCTTTGGAGGAGGTATCTCCTTAGTCCTAATCGGGATGATGATTACCAATCATCAAATGATGATTCTTGGACTTGCTCTAATAGCGTTCATCGTCGTGAACTCATGGCTAAGTGGACACGGTGACATTGAAGTGCAAAGGACGCTTTCTGCCGACAACTTGTACAAAGGAGACGATCTTTACGTTGAATTATTAGTAGTAAACAGAAGTCACAGAAGAACCCAACTAATCGAAGTGTATGACAATGTTCCGCATGAGATGAAACTTCGCAGCGGGCTAAATCAAATGAGGTTGAATCTTGCTCCAAATGAGAGTGCAAGGATTCGATATGTCCTAAGGTGCCCTCTGAGAGGACATTACAACATAGGACCTGTCTCAGTTAGATATCGAAACACATTCAATTTGAATGTCAACGAAATGAAAATTAATCACCATTCTGACATTGTCATATTCCCGCAAGTAAAAGATGTAGAGGAAGCATTCCTACGCTCAAGAACGCCAAAGATGTACACCGGAGCAACTACACTAAGAACTCCGGGACAAGGATCGGAATTTTACTCACTAAGAGAATATGTACCAGGTGACCCTTTCAAGAACATCAATTGGAAAGCATTTGCTAGGACTGGAGAATTGATGATAAACGAAAAATGTAGGGATGCGGTTACTGACGTTTACATCCTATTCGACACACGAGAAATAAGCAGGATTGGAACTGTTTTGAAAAATCCATTAGAAATGGGAGCAGTATCTTCTGCTTCACTTGCTAGTTACTTCCTACAAAGAAGAGATTCTGTAGCACTATGTACGTACGGAACAAAACTGTCTTACCTTCCACCAGATACCGGCGATAAACAATATTTCAAGATTCTAAGCGCTCTTGCAGGTGCTTCCAGTAAAGGAAGAATGCCCTTGCAGGCAGTTACGAATTCTGTTTCAGGCAGATTCTCTAGGGGCTCTCCAGTATTCATCATATCTTCATGTGAAGGAGATGGAACCGTTCCTGCTGCGGTAAGAGATCTCGTGGGTAGGGGGCACGAAGTAACTGTCCTTTCTCCTTCCAGTATAGACTTTGAGAAGTTAACTACACGAATTCCAAGACTGGACTACGAGGTTCTCAAAATTGAACGTCAGAACAGGCTAACTACTTTGGCTGGTTCGGGAGCATCTGTTATTGATTGGATGCCTGACATGGACTTATCTCAAGCATTAATGCAAGTTAGGGGGTACTAATTATGGCAGGAGAAGTAGCACCTCAAAGTGATGTAGACCAAACTGGAGGAAGCAAGACCCTTCACCTGAAGACATTAAGAAAGTCATGGCAGATTCTTGCTTTGCAAATAATTGCTACAGTCTCACTAGTGTGGATGTACATGATAATTGTTTCAACTTATGTAGTAGATTCCATTGACCACACAATTCTATTCCAAACTCTCGATTCATTTGGTTTAGAAAACCCTCTAGGAGATTTTCTAACGGGATCGAAAGGTAGTGGTTTGGCTAAATTCTTTGTTCCTTTGTTACTTGGGATAACCCTCGGTGGGGGAATGGCATTACTTGCATTCCAAAGCCAAAAAGTACAGCAAAGAATCAAACTTGGTTTCATCCTTTTACTTATCGTAGGGCTTGTGGGGAGAACTTTGCTCTCGTGGTTTGGTGGAATGCTCTTCCAATGGGAATTAAGAGCACCGAACAACAACGAAATTGAAATGCTTCAATGGCCACTAATGATGATTCTATCATTGCTCATTATGACGGTGTACTTGTTACCAATCATTGCTGGGACCAGAGGAATTTGGGGTCTCAGTAAGCAAGCTATTGCTTGGTCGATTGGATTTACCTTACTTTTCCTTGGTATTCACGCTGTTCTAACATTCCCTACGATTATGGGTCAACTTGGAACTTATGGTGACACATTAAGTACACTTGACACACAAATAGGTGAGGCAACTATTGGATTGTTTGGATTTGATCTAATATCTAGGGAACAATTGTCCTTGGTACTAATTGCAGTATTAATCATGTCATTCCAAGAATCTGCTTTTGCTGTAATTAGATATCTAGAATATGCCTACAGACTTCCGGAATCTTGTAAGAGAGACCCAGAATATGTCAAACAAATGGACAATTCTTTGAACGGTCACCTTAGACACACAATCGGATTCCTTGCTCTAACCGCAGTTGCAACAATGATTGCACTAGGGTTCCATTCGGTCTTGTTAGATATAGTGGAAACTACTACTGGTTCACAGTGGGCAGCACAGGTTTCAGAATCGATTGAATTAAGATTGACCTATGGTTTAGTGATTTCAGCATTACTATTCCTTGGCGTTGCTAGCGTATTGAAGTACCTCGTTCCGTGGCAAAGGGTTAGAGCGTTATTCTACTCTGTAACACGTTCGGATGTGCCTCAAGAGACATTAAACAAAGAAGATGTTTGGTCTCAATAAAATCTTTTTCAGATGTCAACTGTTTCTACGAAATTCGTAAACCTTTGAATACAGCATACTGCTGGTAATCGTTATGTCATCCCTAGATAAAGTGGACTTCGCAATATTGAGGGCTCTTTCCGAAGATGCTCGTGCTTCTAATGTATCTATAGCCAATATGATTGACTCTAGTGAGGGAACAGTTAGATTAAGGATTAAACGAATGGTAGAAAACGGCATTATTCAATCATTTACAGTTAAGGTAAGGGGTGCTAATGTTCGAGCGATAATCGAGGTATCCGTAAATGAAGAAATGTCTACAAGCACTGCAGCAAGTGAAATACTGGGAATATTAGGAGTGTCCGATATTCTAGAAGTAACCGGAGAAACTGATCTTTTGATTTATGCTAACGCTAATGATACTCATGATTTGAATCGTATTATTGATTCAATTAGGATTGTAACTGGAACAAAATCAACTAAAACAAGAGTTATTTTGAATGAATATTAATCTGCAAGAGTAAATTGGAGAAGCCTCCCCAATGCTTCCCCTAGAGCGATGAATATTGGAGGGGCAATGAAACATCCTATACCTACTTCAAACCAAATAGGAAAATCATTCATCGCAATGCACCAATAAGCGAAGAAAATACCTGTGGCTACTGAAAGAAATATTCCAATTCTTTCAAGCCAAAGTGGATATTTTTTTCCTTGTACCTCGGTTCTACCTAGGAGAGTAGAGAAATTTTCTTCTTCCAAGAAAATCAACTCACAAATCTAAATTGCCTAATCTAGCTTCGAGAGCCGACATTGCATCATCGCCTGCATCTGTATCCTGGCGAATTGAAGTTTTTGCATCCAGTTTAGCTAACTCTGCCTCCAATGCTGCTCTCTCATCAGAATAACTTGATTCGTAATTTACTATCTCAGTAGTTGATTCTGTGACAGTAAACTCCTCCACTTCACCTGATGGCTCTTCTTCTGGAGAACTCAATTCTGTCCATCCATCTTCTTGTGGTGTTTCTTCTTGCTCATCTACAGATGTGATTTTCTCTGTGGTTAGAGTCGGGCGCATATGATTTAGCATTTCATTGTCAACCTCAGCTCTTACATTTGTGGGTTGATTATGTCTCTCAAACGGTAGAAGACCATCTCTCTGGAAATCCCAAAGTGCCCCTTTAGGAACTCCATCTGATAGACCTGTGGCATCTAATTGAGTTATCAGCTCTTCGAGTATCTTAGCTGTATTTTCAAGAGCCACTGCTTCTCCTACTTCTCTTTGATCTGCCTCCATGTATATGTCATCAAGAGCAATCTGTATCAATTTTCTAGTTTCTTTTGCTATAGTAGGTAGAGCCTCTGGTCTATTGCAATTAGATAATAATGCGTCGACCTGCTCTATCGGAGCATTCAATCTGGCTAATTGTTCCAATACATTCCTCAGTCTCCTCAGCATAGTTATTGATTTGTCATGATCTTCCAAGATTTGCTCTAAGTCTACTACTAGGTGCCCAACTGTTTCTCCAAGTTGGTGCTCCAGACGTTGTTGAACACTCCATCTGGCAAGACCTCTTACAGCACCCGCAGTTTCTGGGACTTGGCGCTCTAACATACTCATAACTTCCTTACTCAGCAGGTGTCTTGGTGTTGCAGCAACATGATCAACACATGCCTGGATTACCTGTAGTGAACGTTCTACTGCTCTATCAAGTAAAGTAACAGAATAACCTATTGTCCTTGCATGTTCAAGTCTCTCAAGTATTGGACCAAGTGCGTCAAAAGATTGCTTGTCATCTAGTAGTGCTTGTGCTAACGGTTCCTCAGACAATTTTGCCCTTAACAAGGCTGCTTCCTCAATATCTGCTAGTGCTTCTTCATGAGCCTGAGATAATGCTTGTGCTTTTTCCACAAGAACGAGTAGTTCGGCCTCAGCATGACCTCTTTTTGCACCAAGGTCTCCAAGTTCTCTAAGCGTCTTTCTCCTTTCACTCATTAATTCCTTAATTTCAGCATAGATCTGAGACCTCCTTGTCTCCGATTCTACCATTCTTATTCTATCTTCATCAGATCTTCTTCTTACAGCCTTAGCCTCAACCTCTACTTCTTCCAGTTCGGATCTCCCAAGTTTTAGCTTCTCTTCTAATACCTCTAATTCGGATTGGGCTCTAGTATATCTTTCCCTAGTGACATTTACCTGTTCAAGAAGAACTTGTAACCTTCTTTCCTCATCGATTAGTTGCTGCGAGACTCTATTGCTCTTTTCAGATGAAAATTCTAATTCTGCCTTTAGAGTTGACTCCCTAGTAGCCAGTTCCTCAATTTCAGCCATTAGCTTCTCTCTGTTATCCTTAGAACCAACAGCTTTAGCCAATTGCTCTGCTCTATTTTCAAGTTGATTCTCAAGTTCTGATACTCTTTTGGCAAGGCGTGATGCTCTATCTTCAGCAACCTCGACTTTTGCCTTTGCCTCAGCGATTTCAACTACTGCATTTTGAGAAACCATCTGATGCTCTTCTTTGGACTTATCAGCATCAATTCTAGTTTCCTTAAGTTGTCTGATTTCAATTCTAGCAGCCTTGGTATTCTTCCTTTCGACTTCTAATTTTGCCTTGGCTACTTCTAACTCCTTAGCCAGGGAATCATTTGCCAATTCTGATTTTTCTAACTTTCTTCGCAATGCTGTGTCAACTTTTGCAATGTCTTCGACCTTGGCTTTAGTTTTACCAGCATTCTTTGTTTTTGCAGAAAGCGGGAATTTCTGTGACTTTCTGGCTTTCATAACTGCCTCTAAGCCCATTTCAAAAGTAAATAAATCATTAAACATCAGTTGTAGGGTATTTATTCTTGATTCAGTCCTAGACCTTGAATTGGCTAATAGAGAGCCTAATTTTGTTAGAGAGAAGTTGTTCACCGTACCAGAATTCTCAGTCAAGATACTCTCCGCACCAAGCCTATGTAACTCGATTCTCAATTTACCATCGGTCATTTTGTGGACTAACTCATCAAATTTCAACTTCGAATCTCCTGAAATTGCCACGGGTATTCCAGATGAAATTACGATGTAAGTAGCGTTATCCGAACCACCTGCTTTGATGTGTCCGTCTATTTGCTCATCCTTTGCAGTCTTCATCATTGAAAGAATTGCATCTGCACCCCCTTTCCCGGATCTCATCAAGAATCCATCAGGCAATGTTCCATCTGCGCCCAATGAAGTGATATCTCCTGATAAATTGATTAAAATCTCGTTCATCAATGAATTATGGTCTACTCCAGCCTCTGTCCAAACGGCTAATGCAAAGTCTCCTGTTTTTGCCATCAAGACATCTGAATTTCCACCCCTGATAGTCCAATAACCACGTCCATCAATTCCTAGTTGCGAGGTTACTGAATCCTGCTCCTTGATTAAATCAGAAACCATAGCAGCTACTTCTTCTGGGTCTCCTCCAATCTCTCCTTGTGAATCAATAACCATGCCTGAATCAATTGCTAGAGCCCCTTTGACCACTTCCTTCTCAATCATAGCCTTGGTGACACTGGAAAGATCTCTTGCCATCATTCGATGAATCCCGTGATCTCCTGCTACTAATCCAAAAGTCTCTGAAAAATCCTCAAAGGCTTCTGGTAACAATTCAATTACTCTTGCTAATTGATTTGAACTCCATTCCCAAGCCTCAAACCTAGGTTTTTCGCTTTCTTCGAGTTCTGCGATTCTTTTTTGTGCGGCCAAGCCTCCTAAAAGTTGACCTTTTTCTAAACCGTCACAGACATAACCAATTACACGACCTGCCCTAACGATTCGATGAGCAGAAGGGGTTTTTCTCCTTCCAAAATATGTTGATATGACACCAACATCGAAGGGCTGAATCGCTCCCTCTTGAACAACTACTTCAATATCAAGTTCTTTACCCTCTGGCATCTTAAACATCTTTTCACCTCAAATTCAATGATTTTAAAATCGATCTATTATGGTCAATTGCATGCCTCCATCTAGCTATTTTACCTGAAAAACCAAGCAAAATAATGTAATGGAGATTGTCTATTCTGTTGATCATGATTTTTTCTTCTGATTCAAGCCAGAATTCGAAGAATTCCCCTAAGCTCGAAACGCCACATGAGCTCTCTGCTTTATCAATAAGACTCATCAATCGGTCAACTGGGGGCATGAAGCCTTCTTCAACAACCGAAGATATCAGGCCATTGTGCCTGTGAAAGAGAAGTGTCTGATCGACCCCTTCTGTTTTCAATAAATCTCCTAAAACTCGCTGTAGCATGCCCACTCAAATCGGTTGACGTAGCATTAGCCTTCAAGAAGTTTCCCTTATTACTCGGACAAAGTGTGGATTTTAGCACCATTTTCAAATTTCCAACTGGAATTATGGCTATTTTCTCATTTTTTAATCGCAAATAGCACACTAAGGATGACCATTTAGCCAATGGATGCATACAAAAAGCATGGATTTTTTTGAGATAATTTGGTATTAGAATGCAATTGAAAATTTAAATTTTCAATTGGAAAATTACTCATATCGAAAAACTAGAAACTTTTTCAATCAAGTCCAAAATTATGAGTGAGACTCATAAAACAAACCTGCTAGGGCTGGGCATGGGAACTGAGAAGCCATTGCCATTCTCTATCCCAACATGCGATTCGTGTTCTAAGCCAGCAGTCGTGCAACAGGCTTATTCAGGGCGCGTCCTGTGTGGCGAACACCTTTGCCAAATGAATAGGAAGAAAATCAGCAAAGAATTACGTAAGCAACTAGTCCTAAAGGGGAAGGGACAGAAAACGAATATTTTCGTCGCAATCTCCGGAGGTAAAGATTCTGCTGTTTTGCTTGAGAGTTTAGTAGATATTCTTGGAAAAAGACCAGACATTGTGATAACCGCTGGCTGTGTTGATGAAGGAATAGAAGGGTATAGGCCTCCGTCTCTTGAATGTGCTAGAAAATTATGTGAAAAATTAGGAGTAAAATTCCTCACCGTCCCATACACGGAATTGGGCTTTTTGGAGATGGATGAGGTTGCTAAACGACTACCCATGGTTACTCAACAAAACAAGTCTGCATCAAAGATGCCATGTGCATATTGCGGTGTTTTTAGACGCCAAGGAATCAATCATTTGGCCAAATTAGCAAATGCTGATGTGATTGCCCTAGGACATAATCTCGATGATATGGCTCAAACAGTGATGATGAACATCACCAACGGAGATCTTGAACGCACCATTAGATTAGCACCTCACACAGCTAGACCTGCAGAAGGTATGGCGCCTAGGATTGTACCACTACGTTGGATTCCAGAACAAGAGATTCATTTGATGGCTGTTCACAAAGGGCTTGAGATTCATCACGAGGAATGCCCGCATGCACAAGGTGCTTTGAGGTGGAGAACAAGGGACATTGTTGCAGATTTAGAAAGAGATTCTCCAGGGACAAGACATGGATTGCTAAAAATGGCTGATCAAATAAAATCCATGCGTTCACAGCTAGACGAAGCCATAGGTAAATCCAGTAGCCCTATGCCAAACCCAACTTCATGCCCAACCTGTGGAGAAATGACATCATCAACAACTGAGTGCAAAGCTTGTCAGATGAAGGTAGACCTCGGAATTGTCTGATCACAGAACGTTGTTAACCAATTGGTCAATATTCTGCGGAGTACCACAATAATGGCAACGAAGTTGAAGTGGATCTTTACTTAACACTACCAATCTATGCGGTAGAGGCTCCCTTGAATTTTGAGTTATGCAATTAGAAAATGTACAACGGACTACGTTACTCAATTCTTTACCCAGATTTATGTGTAGTTTTTCTGCTACAGAATAAGCTCTGATGATTGCAACACTTGCTTCACTGGCTACTAAAGCAAGTCTATCCAATTCTGATTGTGTTAATTCTCTGTCCTCTACTTTCACTATGTCTTTAGCACCCATCTTCTTTGATGGCACATTCATTACAAGTGAAACTGGAACCGCTGTTTGGTCTGTTATGTTTAGAAGTTTCAGAACTCTAAGTGCCTGACCTGCAGGGATATGATCTATTACCGTTCCATTTCTAATCGCAGTTACTCTTCGCATACTTGTTTCAGAAGACATCAGGCCTCACCTCCTATTTTCTCGGGAACAGTAACACCCAACAGCCTGCAAAGTAATGCCATTCTAGCAACAACGCCATTGAAAGCCTGTTCGAAATATTTAGCATGGCGTGTGACATCGACACTTGGATGGATTTCATCAACTCTAGGAAGGGGGTGCATTACAATCATCTCTGACTTGCATCCATCGAGGTGACTGGAATTCAGTTTGTATGCTCCTGCAACCTTAACATATTCATCCTCATCAGCAAATCTCTCTTTTTGTATTCTTGTCATGTACACCACATCTGCTGAGGCTAAATTCCCATAAAGATCAGTAGTTTCTGTAACCTTAGCACCATGAGCAACTAGATCTTCAACAATTTCTTTGGGCATTCTGAGTAACTCCGGGCTTGCAAGCACTATCTCACAACCAAACCTAATCAGTGCATGACTTAGCGAATGGACCGTCCTACCGTATCTCAAATCGCCTGCTAGAACAACCTTAAGATTCTCAAGTTTCCCGTGTGATTGTCGAATCGTGAATAAATCAAGCATGGTTTGTGTAGGGTGATGACCAGCGCCATCTCCGCCATTCAAAATAGGGACTCTGGCAGCATCTTGAGCATATCTTGCTGCTCCTTGTCTTGGATGTCGCATAGCGATGATGTCTGTGTAGCCATCAACCATCTGTATGGTGTCAAACAGGGTTTCTCCTTTCACAACCGAAGAAGTTTTCACATCACCCAAATTCACTACATCACCACCTAATCGCTTCATTGCGGTCTCAAAGGACATTCTTGTCCTAGTCGATGGCTCGAAGAATAAATTTCCTAGAATTTTACCTTGTAGTAGCGGCAGATACAAGTCTCCTTTGGCCACAGGCAATAGCCTCTCAGCGTCGTCTAGTATACTGATTATCTCTTCGTTGGACAAATCGTCCATTGTGATTAGGCCAGCCATAATATCCCCTTCTTCTAATCTGTCGGCGAAGAACACCCTTGAACATTCCTGTGATTAACTATGAATAATTAGAACCTAGATTTGAGTGATAAAATATTCACAAACCTAACACCACATCATTCAAAGGGAACTGTATTTTGTAGCAACTCATGAGAATTAGGTGTCTATCTGTCATCCTAATTCTCTTGTTTGTTTTTGCAGCAATTCCTTCTGTAAATCAGTTGGAATCTATTAGTGCTATATCTGATTCATCTGGAAATTTCGATTATGCTGACATCTCAGTAAACATCTACGACACTCAAGGCACAGAATTAGATTGTAGCGTATCGGCAAGAAATCCTTGGAGCCAATTGATTCTAAGCCAATCCACTAGTTTTGGCTCCGACCTAAGAGTTAGAGCAGGGTCAGGAATCATGATCGATTCCACTTGTGAAGGATACTCGGTGCCTTATCAGGCTCCGATGCTTATTGAAGATGATTTAGAAATTTCAATTACTGCTAATGAATTGACCAGACAAATTTCAATTGACTCTGGACCTGAAATCACAGGTTATGAAATCAAATCGATAACAAGTGATTTTTATCATTCAAGCAATCAAAACACGACTAATTTTGCTTCTCCTGTTAATGAGAGTTTGGAAGTTGTGGCTTATTCCGATCAAAATGCGATTGGAATTATCAAGATATCTGGGGTAAGTAGCGAAAATATTTCTATTGAATTACCAGAACTAAATGATGATTTTATTTCCTTTCAAAACCCAAATTCAGAACTTGAATATAGAATATATTCGCCTCATAGCACTGTATTATTTGACTTAAATTGTGAGTCATACTGCAATGTAAGTTTACCAAAGGTCTTCAGTTATGATTCTCATTTAGAAAATCTAGATTCACCGTACTTAGTTTCAGCGCTATACCATAATAATCTCATCAAACAGACCGTTGGATTATCCAATGATATGGATTTATCGATCTTCCAGGGAATTGATACCGAAATACAACCAAGAGATTCCACGGCTAGACTAAATTTTGGTGATATCAATCAGTCATCAAATACCGTTCCTGCCAAATACACAGAGAGTATGAAGTTTGATCACAGGCAAGGAATCCCATCATTACCATATTCCAACCTTGGCATCCAGCAGCAATCTGAACTCCTGTTCCAAAGGGATATTTCTGAGGTAATCCAAAATCTAACCTGGATGGATTCTGTGTCTAATTTATGCTGCACATATGACTCGAGAATTATGGATGTTGATTCAAACAACTTCACTATTTTCAACGATATTGGCACTGATTTCTCTGGGTCTTGGGGTTGGAATTACGAAATGGACATGCTAGCTTACAATAGGGGATTGAATTCCGTAAGACTGGGGATAATCTATGGAAATGATTTACGACAGGAAATTCCTCTGGAAATTAATCTTCATGATGATTTAGAATACTACACAAGTAATGGTCAGCAATGGATTTATGGAGATTCATCTAGTTTTATGGTTATCAGAAATCACACCTCCATTGCAGGAGAAATGGTTATCACGCTAAAGGAAAATGTTGCCCCAGAAATCTCAGCCACGGCTGTAACTGAAAGCAATTATGTTCTTTCTCATGGATTGTGGCCTACCGATATGGAGGTTGGATATCAATTACACATTGAAGACGGCTATCTATCAACTCATTATTGTACATCTCAAGTTAGCACTTCATCTGGCGTCATTTCCACATATAGCTCAACTGAATTTAATGTACCAAAATTGGAAGATTTAATCTCAGACGAAAGTGAAATTTCGATTCAAACGACGTGTGTGGATGAAAATAACCTAACTGGGAGCCTAGTCAAAAATTATTCTTTGGACTCACAGCCTCCACTTCTAGATATGCTACAGAGCGACGTAGGTTGCTCAACAGATTTCACCTGGCTAAATGAAACTGAAAATTCGATGCTGCCCAATACAAATTTCTGTGAGTATTTTTTGGTAAATCCTGGTTCTTCCCCCCGTTTTGTAGTTTCAGCAAGCGATGACTCCTCTGGATACATAGCCGCTAAATGGACATCTAATATTTCTGAAGAGTGGTCTTATACTGGTAATTTTTTACAAGAAGTTTGGCGGGAAGCAGCATATGCCAACTCTGCAAGTGATGATGTCGAATCAAGGAGAGCAGAAGCCCCCATCACTGCATATGAATTAGTATTAACACTTACAGACCAAGTTGGTCATCAAACTCAAAAGAAATATGATGTAATTCTTAGATCTACTTATGATGATGTTAAGATTATACCCAAATTGAAGATTTGGACTGACGAGGGATGGACCACGACAACTTCTCCAGGTGTTAGTGATACGATAATCCTAGATTTATCAGATTCATTCCACCCTCACCTTTCGATTGATGATTTCGATTTTACAGTAGAGAAATCATATGTTGCTTCATCGGATCCCCTTACCGCTGAATTACCTAGGCTAAACTCCAGTGACCCATATCTGGCATTCAACATATCAGAATTAAGATATGTAGATGGTTCAAAAATCCAGTTTGGAGTCCATGATTTTACAGTTCGAGCAGTATATGATAACAGTGAGATCACTACTAAAGTAGAGGCAAATATCTATCCTCAGAGTGTGCCGAATCTAGAAGTAGAGAGAATACTAACTGATGATGATTTGGAAGTCGGATTGGTGAAACTTAACGTGGTTGTAATGAATTCAGGTTCAAGCCCAACAGAAGCAAAATTGTGTATAGGTGAAGATTGTGTTTACTATTACATAGCTGGCTGGAGCCCGATAAATCAAGGATATACGATTGTACCAATCGAGGTACAAACGAATCCGTCACAACTCATCTCAGTAGAAATCCAATATGACCTCACCGATGAATTTGGAGAATTAAATGGCGAATCTGCAGAACTAACTTATGATTCTGATTTACGCACGCCTATGGGATTCTCAGTGATTGAAATAGTCATAATAATCGTTCTATTATCAGGTATAATCGGTTTCATAATCAATACAATATCTTCTAGGCAAGCCATAGAATCCGAACCAAATCAGAAATCCGAAGAAGAGTGAGACAGCATAGCAATGTTCCGCTAGGTTCAAATCCACTACCTCGATTCTCTGTCTATGGACACTTGGGCGGATGTAGATGCTGCCTTCGATGCGGTCATGGACCAGCGTAAGAAAAGGCAAGATAACCTAACAATGATTTCAACCGTTCTAATCTTTGCTTCGACTATTTGGTTAATCGCTCCAAGTATTCAACCTGCACTCCAAGGAAAGGGTGGTTTGATTCAGGCACTCGGTCTTCCACTTATTGTGATAATTTGGGCACTGCAAGTAGATGAATATGTGAATGGGGATGCAAAAGGAAATACTAGGGCTGCAAGTGCTGCAACTATTGCTTGGGCGCCATTACTTTGGATTGGATTATCCCCAGTAGTTACAAACCAGAGCCCAGAGAACATTCTTGCAGCGATAATTTTAATGGTCATTGCTTATGTTTGCTTTTCCTATTCAAACAGTATTCTCAAAGGTGCTTTGAATGTTTTAAGATACAAGGCAATAATGCAATTCTTAGGCGTTGCAGCCATGGCATCTTTGTACTTACCTAATCAGTATCAGATAACAACTGCAAGTGGATTGCTTGGGGCATCTATACTCTTGCTAGCGGTAATTCATCTAATCTACACCTGGACTAACGGAGACGAGGATAGAAGTATCAGGCGGGAATTTAGGAAAAGGCTTGATGATGTCCAAGATAGAATGTTGGAGATTAAGGCGAGTGGAATTAAGATCGACCAAGCAAATAGTCTGGTAATGACTGCTTCAGAAGAAGGACATATCGATCCACAACTTGGGATGAGATTACTCGATGATGCGATTGAAGATATCGAAAGAACTCTTGCGTTCAGTGATGATATTGAAGAGATCCAAAAAGATGCAGAATCATTAGTTGAAGAATCTGAACGGATTGCTCCAACTTCACGAAGGGCGCGAAAAGCATTCACTGCAGGTCAAAGAGAGGTCCAATTAGGCTCTCTAAGAGATGGAGAATTAATGTTCAGAAGTGCTAAACGTAGCGCACAGGAAATTATTGAGTGGTGGCGAAAAGCAGAATCTGCGATCACAGAAGCAAAAAGAGCACTCGATGGCAAGAGTGGTACAATGGCAGAAAACATGCGAGAGATTCTAAAGGAAGCCGAGACAAAGATGTCAAAGGAGTCAGCAAAGAAGGCATTTGAACTTGCACAAGTCATACCAGGTCAAATTGCCACCGAAGATGATGCCGCAAAAGTCGCAAAAGAATCCTTACTAGAAGCAAAGAAAGCAGTAAAATCCGCAGACGGTATACAAAAAGAAATGATTAACCAAAAATTATCATTGGCAGAGGAAATGCTTGACAAAAATGACCCAAGACAAGCACAAGGGCTTGCTTCCTCAGTAATCCGCTTTATCGAGAGTGAAAGGGAAGCAATGGATGCGGTAAACAGGGCATTAAGACAATCTTCCAAATTACAAAAGCAGTGGTCGCAAAGGGATGATAAATCAGATTGGGATGAGAGATGGCAAAAAATTGAATCCCTTGCTGATGACCTAGACTGGTCTACCGCTGCCACTAGAATAAACGAGTTGACTTCAGACCTTGATTCCGCAAATCAATCCAATGAAGAAGCAAAGGAACTTCTTGAATTCATCCAGGAGGAGTGGAAAATTATTCTTAACCAGTGCAATGCAAGTAGAATTGATGCAAAGGATCCAGATAGGATGGAAGGTCAAGAATCAATTGCAATAGCAATCGATGCTCTAGCTGCTGGAAACATTGAACAAACGATTGAAGCGCTTCAAATCGCAGATTCTGTAATCGAGAGAATCCGAAGACGTCTCTAAAATTGTCGATTCCTGATCAGCATGATGTGAATGGAGCAATCAGTAGGCATAGACATATCCTGAGTCTATCATTAATCCTTCTCTTGTGTCAATTATACTATATTCAATATCACAACCACTGGAGCAAAGATTTGAACCTGATTCGAATATTGTGACCCCGTCACCGACAGACCAGACAGCATCTGCTGTATTTCCGAACTCACTTGCACCACAGTCACTTCCGGACTGCCCGGGGTTGTCGCAGGTTATTGGTGCGGCACCATCAATACTGATTTGGATTTGCACAGAAGCCCAGTTCAAATCACCACCCTGGTTCATGGTAATTATTACCAAGTTGTCGTCAGTTCCCTGTGTTACACTTCCGCCAGCATCTTCACCAGAAAAGTCGTATAACATTAGTCCACCGTCTGTGTTTTCTTCAGCCAGCGATGATGCCCAGACATACATAACACCACTACCCGCAATTAATACTACTAATAGGAAGACAATCACAATTGAAATCCAGTTAATAATAACAGCAGCCTTGTGAGTTCCCCTGTCAGGATGCATAGGATTTGCTTTTATGACCTTACCATTTCCTATACAAAGAATTGCTGAGATAAGGATGAGTAAGAAACCGAACCCATAACAAGAAGTTCCCAGTAATCCGAGAATTGAAAGAACAAGAGCTGCTGTTGCTGAAGTTGTAGCAAATGCTGGTTGCATCATTCCAAAAGGAGCCTGTCCTACTCCAATTGTTTGTGGCTGATAGCCCGGAGCACCACCAATCTGACCTTGAGTAGCAGCACCAAATACCTGTGGTTGTGGTGCGGCTTGAGGCTGAATTTGTGGTTGATTTGGGTTATACTGAGGCGCCGATGGATCGGGTATCATGTTGTATCGCTTGTGAAACAGGTAATTTATGCGTTTTGGCGAATCTGGTTTTAAAATTCTAATTCAGCAATTGCGGGGGCAAACCAAGATCTACAGGCATGCCACCTATTGTAACTACTATTCCAGTAAGGTGAGTATGCAAGCAAGGTGGCACATTTTGAATACTTTTGAGACTCTTCCAACCTTTCTCCCTCTTGGATAGCGCTTTGCTAAAATGTTCTTTTGCCAAGTAGCCAATTGCACAGTTCGCATTCCAGCCATGCTCTAGCAAATACTTGCGGCTAAAATTTGGAGCAGGAGCAACATTATGTCTACTCTGCCATCCTCCTCCCCAGTCTCCTATTTCATCGCACAACCAAATCAAACCTGTAGGCTCAGTAAGTGGTTTTTGTATGGTTTTATCCGATTTAGCAAGATGAAGAATTGCACTCCTAACCGCTGGGTCTCGCATGTCTTTTTTGCTGAAATCATCAGAAATTCTTGCTGCTGTTGCTTGTCTTCCTGCATCCAAATGAAGAAGAATTTTCATGACCTTGCCTAGCAACCAATCAGGGTCTTTTTGCATGTAGGACTCCAACTTAGTAAGTGCATTTTCATGTTGACCCAACATTCTAGCCCGCCCGATATCTCCTGCAAACAGCAATCTACCTGTCTTCACCGAATCGTAATTGAATTTCGACCAGGCTTGATTTTGTTTGACTCTTTCAATCAATTCGAGATTCCTCTTCATTATCGGATCCACCATCAAAAGTGATTCATCCATCTCTAAAACCTTAGATTGATCGCCACTAAGCATAGAATAGAACCATCGCAATCGGGCAGATTCGATATCATTTGCAGGTAAGAAATCTATTCTTGGTCTTGCCTCAGCAACATCACGCTGAGCCAAAGAAGCACTTGCAAGTGTCATTTTTGCCAACTCCGCTTCCTCTCCTCCGCGAAGTGCCAACAAGGATACTGCCTCCTGTTCAGCTTCATCCCACCTTGACAGTCCTGCAAATACGAACATTGAGGCCTCTGTACGTTTTACTAAATCCAAACCACTGAGTTCCGATGTTGTGCCCTGCGCTAGTTCCTCATAGCGTTGAATGACCTGAGGCCAATCTCCTTTCTCAACCAGATCTTGAATTGGGGTCTTTTTCAGATAAATTCGACTTTGAAGGTTACGCAATTTTTCTCTCTGAGAAACTGCTGCGCTATCAAATTCAATCTCATCGAGTCTTGCACCGACCGATAAAGAACGGAACCATATCGATAAAAATGCGATTTGCCCTCCTGCCGATAACATCCAAGTCAATTCTTCCATTGCATTCTTTTCCACAATTGCACAAATTGTTTTCTCCCAAGAACCACAAGCCTGTGCTTGGGGCAGGAATTGAGAATCCCAAAACGTAATCATTGCAAGTGCAAGCAAAAGCATCGATTGGCCTGCAAATCCTGAGAAGCAGAAGTTCAACACTCTTGCCTGCTGACCTCTATCAGCACGTAATAGCCTAGAATCAGCCAGGGTGATCCCGCCTCTACCTGATACATCTGAAACATCAAGAAACAATATTTTTGCAACCTCATAAACGAATAAAAAGCCGATTAATGCTACGTTCAGAAGTAAAAATAGAAGCACGAATGTGACCAATGGAATCCTTATGTTTGCTTCTGGAATGTATGAAAACAACTCGATTAGAAGGAACCCAAGTAAGCCACCTTCTTCCATGACAGTAGATTGTGGCGTATATTCTGGTAATGTCAAAACTCTATCCGAGTGAATCAATAAGTCTGGCTGAGCAGCAATAATCAGTAGAGTAACTAGAGAATTGATTGCCACAATAGGCATTACTGCTAAGTTGAATTGAACTATTTTTGCAACTGCCTGTTGGAAAGCACTTGGTTCATAATTGTGGAACAGTGATCTATTTCCCCCTGCAACGGCTCTGTTGGATTGTATCATCGCTGCCCATGATGAGCCAAGCACTCTTCCGTATGCTAAAATAGACGGTGAGAAAGCAAAAAGAATGGTAATACTAACTCTTGATGAGAGATTTATCTCAAAAATATCCAACAGGAGATAAACAACTGCACTCAAAACAATCCATGCCAAAGTTATGAACGAGTACAACCATGAACGCCAAACGCTCGATTCCTGTAAACTCGCTCTTGAATGTCCAATGGGTTTGATGACTTGAACACCCAGAGAAGAACCTGCTGAGACTAACCCAGGCACTGCGATAAGAACGAGTGCGAGTGAAAGGGTGATTGAATTGTATCCTTCAGTTAATTCAATTCTGTTTAGAAGGAATTCGAATAATAAAATCAATGCTCCTGTGATCGCTAAAATATACATCCTAACCCCGAATTGCATCCCCTTAGTTGAAAGAAGATCTCTCACATCCGAGACACTCTCTGTAACGTAGTGAACTTCGTACCTTTTTTGTCCGGTGCTGAATGCAACTTGTAGTCCATTCAGTTGCCTAGGAACTCCATACCTGAGAAAAAGCCATGCGGTTAAGCCCGCCAAAATCAAGGTCAGAAGAACAGAATGGTCGTACGCATGTACGATTATCGGCTCCTGCATCAGCACTGGGATGGCAATAAGATTGATGACATCTGCGGTTAAACACACTCGTTATTGAATGAATTCATTAATGTGGGGCAACACGAACGGATGCTGGGGAAGTACCATGACGATGATTCAAGTTACCCTTGATGACGGAACCGTAAATGAGTATGTATCTGGCATCACTGCTGGAGAGGTAGTAATTGATGCGAATGGGAAAAAGCACGGATGTGTTGCCGCTATCGTTAACGGAGAGCAGAAGGATTTCTCTACAAAATTAACGGAATCATGCGAAGTATCGGGTATAGATGCTTTTTCAGATGATGGCATGCATATCCTAAGACACTCCGCCGCCCATTTGTTGGCCCAGGCAGTTATGGAACTTTATCCAGATGCAAAACCAACTATTGGTCCAGCAATCGATAGAGGATTTTACTATGATTTTGCTATGGAGCCAATAGGAGAATCAGACCTCAAAGCAATCGAGAAGAAAATGAACGAGTTTAGCAGGAAAAACCTGCAAGTCGAGCGTATCGAATTAACTGATGAAGAATTGCAAGAGCATTTTGTAAATAATCCATACAAGCTTGAAATAATAAATGATAAGTTGGAAGACGGTGATTCTTCAACTATTTACAAGCAAGGTGATTGGTATGACCTATGTCTTGGACCGCACGTTGCAAGCACTGCAAAACTGATGGCAGTTAAGTTGACAAGCGTATCTCAAGCATACTGGAGAGGGGACCAAAGTAGAGAACAATTAGTGAGAATTTACGGAATTGTGGAACCTGATAAACACGCACTAAAACAAACACTATCTAGAATGGAAGAAGCAAAGAAAAGAGACCATAGGAAACTTGGAAAAGATTTGCAATTGTTCCATGTTGATGAAGAAGTGGGCCAAGGTTTGATTCTTTGGACGCCAAGAGGAGCGGTGATAAGACAGGAATTGCAAGACTTCATTTCCTATCATCTCAGAAGGCAAGGTTATCATCAAGTCTTCACTCCAAATATCGGTAAATTGGATCTTTACAGAACAAGTGGTCATTTCCCATATTACCAAGATTCACAATATCCACCATTGGTAGAAAAAGATTTGATGAAGAAATTGAGCGATGAAGGTTGTTCCTGTGGCGAATTATCGAACATGATGAAAGCAGGAGACATCGAAGGATATCTGCTAAAGCCAATGAATTGTCCTCATCACGTCAAGATATATTCTTCTCAAGCACGGTCTTACCGTGATTTGCCTCTCAGACTAGCCGAGTTTGGAACCGTTTACCGCTGGGAACAGAGTGGAGAAATTTCAGGATTAACAAGAGTGAGAGGATTCACACAAGATGATGCTCATCTTTTCGTTACAGAAGACCAAATTGCTGATGAAGTCCTTGGATGCATAGAACTTGTGCAAGTCATATTCGAAACGCTGGGAATGGAGGACTACAGAGTTAGAGTTGGATTGCGAGACCCAGATTCTAGCAAATATGTCGGATCTCCAGAAAAGTGGGATGCTGCTGAACAGGCATGTAGAGATGCAGCATCAAGTCTAGGAGTTAATTGGACTGAAGAAGAAGGAGAAGCGGCATTCTATGGGCCAAAAATTGATTTCGTGGTAAAAGACGTAATCGGAAGAGAATGGCAACTTGGTACTGTTCAAGTAGATTATAACCTACCAGAAAGATTCGGATTAGAGTACAAAGGGAATGATGGCAATACCC
>CAXAGT010000014.1:0-34940 GCA_963968885.1 uncultured Candidatus Poseidoniales archaeon
ACGTTGATGCATCTTGTGAAATCAACTTGGTATACAAGATGGCAAAGGCAATCCTAACTTTCCAAACAGCAGCAAAGGCTGCTATGGCTGCAGGTGCTCAATTGGAAGACATTACTGGTGTCCCATCAAGGTCAACTTTGATGAGAGGAAAATTCGAGGCATCATATGTTGACGATATCGAAGAGATGGTTGCTACCATGGTAAAAGAAATCGAAGCAACCGTGGAGGATAACTGAAGGAGGAATAATCATGGCAGGAAAAGAATACAGAACAATCACAGACGTAAAGGGACCGCTAGTATTCCTTGAAAAGACCGAGCCAGTTGCATTTGGAGAAATTGTAACTCTAAAATTAAGCAATGGTACAATCAAGAACGGTCAAGTTCTTGACACATCGGATGATTTAGTTGTAGTACAAGTTTTCGAAGGGACTGCTAAAGTCGACAGAAACACTGGTGTTACATTCATGGGAGATGTTTTCAAATTACCAGTTTCAACCGACCTAGTTGGAAGAATTCTGGACGGAGCAGGAAGACCAAGAGATGGTGGACCGGAAATCGTAGCTGAAGAGAAAGCTGACATCATTGGTGAAGCGATCAACCCGTTTTCAAGAAAGAGTCCTCACGACTTTATTCAAACAGGTATCTCAGCAATTGACTGCTGTACTACTCTTGTTCGTGGACAGAAGCTACCTATCTTCTCAGCATCAGGTCTACCACACAACGACATTGCTCTACAAATTGCAAGACAAGCAAAACTGAAGGATTCAGATGAAGAGTTTATCGTTGTATTCTGTGCAATGGGAATTACTGCTGAAGAATACAACTACTTCAGGTCTGACTTGGAGAGAACCGGTGCTCTAGAAAATGCGGTATTATTCGTAAATCTTGCTGACGACCCTGCTGTCGAGAGAATCATTACTCCAAGACTAGCATTGACTGCGGCAGAATACCTTGCTTTCGAGAAGGATTACCACGTACTAGTTATCTACACTGACATGACAAACTATTGTGATGCATTGAGACAAATTGGTGCTGCTAGAGAAGAAGTTCCAGGAAGACGTGGATACCCAGGTTACATGTATACTGACTTGGCTATGCTTTACGAGCGTGCTGGAATTATCAAAGGTAAGAAGGGTTCAATTACTCAATTCCCGATTTTAACAATGCCTGGTGACGATATCACTCACCCTATTCCTGACTTGTCAGGATATATTACAGAGGGTCAGATTGTTATCAGTCGTGAACTGTACCAGCAAGGAATTTATCCGCCGATCAACGTTTTGCCTTCACTTAGCAGGTTGATGGGTTCCTGTATTGGTGCTAAAACTACCCGTGAGGACCACAAATCTGTTTCTGACCAAATGTATGCTGCTTATGCTCAAGGTAGAGAACTCAGAGGACTTGTTGCTATTGTCGGTGAAGACGCACTGAACGAGCGTGACAAACAATTACTGAACTTCTCTGGAGTGTTTGAAGACAAATTCTTGAGGCAAGGTCAAGATGAAGATAGATCCATTGATGATACCCTTGACCTTTGTTGGGACCTTATGTCCAGCATTTCTACCAAGTACTTGGTTAGACTTGACCAAAAGTGGATTGAAAAATACCACCCAGACAACAGGGCTTGAATTCAAGGGGAAAAAGCGGGAGGAAGATGAAATGGCATTGGATATTAAGCCAACCCGCAGCGAATTGATTAAGCTGAAAGCAAGAATTAAGCAAACCAAAAATGGTTACAAATTGTTGAAGATGAAGCGTGATGGTTTATTCCACGAATTTAGATCTCTCCTTGCTGAGATGATAGAAGCAAAGAAGGATCTTACTGCAACTTACAGGCTAGCCAAAACACGAATTGATTTGGCAAATGCAATCGAAGGTGGTTTAGCGGTTAGAGCAACAGCAATTGCAAACTCTGCTCATCCAGAAGTAGAAGTTCAAAGAAGGAATATCATGGGTGTAGTTGTACCAAATATCGAAGGCTCTGGCCTAAAATCTTCCTTTGCCAGCAGAGGAGTGGGTTTCATTGGTTCAAGCCCATACATAGATGAGGCAAGTGATTCATTTGGAAATTTGATTGAAAAGATAGTCACTGCAGCTGAAATGGAAGCCACTCTGAAGAGGCTATTGGAAGAAATCGAGGCAACAAAAAGGCGTGTAAATGCTTTGGAATTCAAGGTTATTCCGGAACTTGAAGAAGCACAAGGTTTCATCAAACTAAGGCTTGAAGAGATGGAAAGAGAAGAAACCTTCCGATTGAAGAGATTCAAAAACAAGTGATTACTCTCTAAACCATAGGGCGACAATGTCGACGATGTTGGAGTGCTCGGCAGACCGGTTGGTGAGTTGATGGAAAAAGGAACTGAAGAGGATAATTTCGCCTCTCAAGACCCCATTGATCAGATAGATATTCACAGAAAAGTATGGGATCAAAAAGAATTAATCGTCAGAATTCTGGATCGTCATTTCACCTTAATCGAAGACTATGGAGGAAATTGGCCGCAATGGAAGATAGACTCATATCCAGACTCAAACGTTCATGACTCTTTAGAGGAAGCCAATAAGGAACTAGAGCCTCTTAATTTGGTCGCTAGATTGAGTCTAGGAAAACCATGGAATATTCAAATCGTTCCGATGAAATCTAGCCAATTCCCTCACATAAAATGGAGTATTTTGTTATGGTTCATTTCAGGAATTACTCTTACAGCTGCAGCAATAAATTGGATGTCACCAAGAAGACCTAATGATGGTTATTTTGCCTCATCTTTGATTTCTGATGCGTTTTTGAGTTATACACTACCAGTACTCTTTGCCTTGGGGATAATCTCTTTTATCCAACAAATTGTATCAAGAAGGAGAGGTACAAGAGCAGGTGTTTTAGTTCCAATCTTTGATCCATCAGTTCTTCTTTGGGTTACTGGCTTGTCATCAGAATTTTTGTTCTGGCCTTTCGGTATACTGATGGTAACAACTTTACCAAGAATGTCATCAAGAGTTTACAAGAACAGAGAGGACCTTGGAATTATATCCCTGGTACCTGTTTTGTCAATGTTGATTTTCGGTATGGTATATTGGATAATTGGTCTAATAATTGCTCCTGAGCAGACCCTTGTAACCTCTGCACCTCATTCAATCACTCCGACTTATTTCATGCAAGTAATCATACCCCCAGAACTTATTGCAAGTTCAGTTTGGGCATCACCGTTGGTTTTGGCAGGTGCTTGTTTAGCCCTAATGTCTTGGCTTAATTCTCTACACATCCCTGGTCTGCCTGGTGGTAGGTTACATATATCCAGAAGAACATCAAAAGAAGTCAGGGATTTTTGGACATTTACCTTCCTTTTATCTTCGTGCTTTTTAGGAGCAGTTGTCTACAATGTATTCGAATATTTCTCGATGTGGACAATGATTATTCCATTCCTTGCAGCGTTGCTGGTTCTAAATGGTACAAGGCAAGGAATCCCATTCGTTTTGGATGAGGAGAAGCGCCTTTCCAACAAGAGCGAATTTAGAATTGGCTTTGTTTGGGGCTTGATATTGCTTGTTGCTCTTCCTGCAGTAGAAACAATGACCTATCATGAAAATTGGGATTCTGAGGTTGAGTATTCAATTGAATCAGAATTAATAGAGGCAATTGGTGATGATTGGAATTTTAGTTTCAGTATTCAAGTGGTAAATCCTTCCCTGCAAGACAAACAATGGGAATTTTCGTTAAGAGAATCCCCTAACGAGGGCTGGGATTTTGATTCTGAATGCTTAGAATCGATTTGCAAAGGGGAACTTTTAGCCCTTGATTTCCAGACTATCAGAATTAATGCTACATGGAATAATATTGATTACAATCCAACCTCTTCGTCATTTTTACTCCAAGTTGGAAATGAATTTGATTTTAGAGCAGTGGAAATTAACCTAGGTGAGAATACTGGTCCGACATCAGACCATACTTCAATTGTTGAGATTGATCAAGAATACTTCCATTGCATCGATTTTATGAGTAACCAATCAGGCAATATTTCACTAGATCTTGATCAAGTAAACTCATCCTTCTTTTCCTTTGAATCATCAAATTCGCAGGTTGTTGAAATAGATGAGGGATTAAATCGGGTATGCATAGATGCTCGTGAGGAAATACTCTTCAAAGCAATAAATGATTTTGAAATTTCATTCAATGATTCAACTTATTTGGTTTATTTGGATGAAGACATCGAAAAATCACTTGTCATTCCACAGACAGGATGGCAACTAGATGGCAGTGATATTGGTTGGACGGATTCATTTGCAAATGGCGGTGAGTTGATTTTGAATGATTACAACTGCAGTTTCACACCTCTTATGGGTCCAAGTATGCCTCAAGAGGGAGAATGGGTTTGGAACATGAGTAATCGTAGTATGGCTTCAATTCCTTCATTAGGAAATGATTCCTTGAGATTGGTTTTACCGGCAGACTCAAGCCTATTGCTCTGTGATAATGAGTTCAATGTAGTTGGTAATTTCTCGGTTGAATCTGGACCGGAACTCGTTGTTAATTACTCCAATGAGTATTCGAGAATTTGGAATAACGAACTCATTTGGGTAAACTTTGGAAATCAAACTAATTCCTTTGAGATAGAGATAGAAAATCCATCAAATATTACAGTCGAATATACATCAAATTGGCTGAGGGGACAATCTTGGAGTCATGCAGAGTCGAACCCAGAGCATATTTCTCCGGGCAGCAATACATTCTTGCTCACAGCTGAAAATAACAACCCATCCTTTGTTTTCCTATCTTATGATGATGGGGAGATTGTTTTCAATTTCATTTCTTTTGAGTGATAGTGATGAATATAGCAATAGTTGGAGCAGGCTCAATAGGGGGCCTATTTGCAGCTAAACTATCTAATAGCGGAGTTGAGAATCTTCTAGTTCACTCTAGAGGAACAATGGGAGAAGCATTTATTGGTTCAGGTATCCATATAACGGGATTAGATTCGATTAATATCCCAGTTTCCAAGTATTTTCCTAGTATAGCAGAGGTCGGTATACCTCCTGAATGGAAACAAGCAGCAGATTTGATAATCATCACTGGAAAGTCAACTCATGCTACCGAATTGATAGAAACAGCACACGTTTTATCAAACTCGAAATCAATCGTATTATCTCCTTCAAATGGAATCGGCTGGGAAGAGTTGCTCTGCAAAAAATTTGGCAAATCAAGAGTTCTTGCAGCAAGCACTACTCATGCTGCAAAAAGATAATCCGATTTATCGATTAATTATACAGGAATAGGAGAATTAGTATTAGGCGCAATTGGAGGAAATATGAGCCAAGAAACAGTCCAAGAAATTCTTGATATTTTTTCTGAATCTTCACTTAAACCTAGGTGGGTTGATGATGGGGAATCAGTTGTCTGGGAAAAAGCAATTTTGAATGCAGCAATAAATCCACTTGCGGCTCTATCTGGTGTTAAAAATGGAGAATTACTCAAAGGGAATAATTGGTTCACTGCTTTAGAAATTATGTACGAAGCCTGCCTTGTTGCAAGAACTCATGGAGTATCGATCAGGAAAGATGACGAAATGGAAAAACTCCTTTCCTATGTCATAAAATCTACTGCTGAAAATACTTGCTCTATGGGTCAAGACTTGATGTACGGCAGAAAAACTGAAATTGATTTCATAAACGGAAAAATAGTGGAATATGCTGAAACATATGGAATTCCAGTTCCTTTCAATCGTCTGTTGACTACATTGGTAAAAATGTCTGAACCCAATGAAGATTAAACCAAATCTTTATTGAAATGTAATCCCTTATTTTCTCTACGTTCCAATGCATCAAATATCACTAAATTTGCTAATTGAGCCATATTTCTTAATTCTACCAAATCTCTAGAAGGAATTGATGATTTCCATAATTTATCAACCTCGGAATTCAGTAGACTGACTCTTCTCTCGGCTCTTTTCAGTCTTGCAAAACTTCGAGAAACACCCACTTCTCTAAACATTGATTTTCGAAGATCTTCCCTATCGTTAACTATTGGGGAGTGCTCAACTAATTCATCCAAACCATCAGCTCTCCAATCCGGTAAATCTCTTTCAGTTGCTCCTTCAATTGGATTGGCAATTATGAATTCAGCCGCCCTATGAGCGTAAACAACTGCTTCCAAGAGAGAATTGCTTGCAAGCCTATTAGCTCCATGCATTCCAGTTCTTGCTACTTCACCAATACCAAATAATCCTGGCATTATCTCCCCATTTTCCAGTTTAACTGCGCCCTTGGAGTCCACACTTACACCGCCAACCATATAATGAGCAGCAGGAGTTACTGGAATTTCGTCATTACCTAACTTAAGATTAAATTTATCTAAATGAGATTGAATAGTTGGGAATCTGTTGGTAAGGTACTCAGAATCGAGGTGTTTGGTGTACAAATATACTTCGTTATGACCTGATTTTTTAAGATTTGAATCAATAGTCCTTGCCACGATGTCTCTTGTAGCCAAAGAACCTAGTTCTGAAGCATCTTTCATGAATGAAAAATCTTTGACATCAAAATCAATACCCTGTTTAAGGAACCTTTCTATAGATTTAAGACCATCATAATCAAGTAAAACTGCTCCTTCTCCTCGAAGTGCTTCAGAAATTAGAAAAGGTCTGCTTGAGTTAAGAGTAGATGCAGTGGGATGAAATTGTACATATGCTAAATCCTTGACCTGACATCCAGCTCTTTTTGCCATCATCATCCCATCTCCTGTTGCAACAGTGGGATTTGTTGTTCTAGACCATAACTGTCCGGCTCCACCGGTCGCTATAATCACGTAATCAGAAGGTATAGTTTCAACTTCTCCTCCTGAAGAATCCATGCACCATAAGCCAGTAATTCCTTTACTTGGATTTCCATGTTCCTTTTGGATTAAATCGATAACCAATGTATTATCTCTTATCTCGATGTTTTCATGACCATATACTCGATTTAGTAAAGAGTTCTCTATCTCTTTTCCTGTTGCGTCCTTTGCATGAAGAATTCTAGAATCACTGTGCCCTCCTTCCTTTGTTAAGTTGAATTGTCCTGAATCATCTTTGTCAAAATTTACTCCAATATTGATCAAGTCAAGGATTCTATCTCCTGATTCTTCTACTATTGATTGTACAACACTCAGGTCACATTCGCCATCTCCAGACTTTATTGTATCTGAGATATGTGATTCAATTGCCTCGCCGTTTGTCTTATCCAATATCCCAGCAATTCCACCTTGTGCCCAATTTGTGGATGAGTCTTTGCTTCTCTGCTTGGTAAGTATGAGCACTTTGTGACCTGAATCGGCTAATTTAATCGAACAGAATAGACCTGCTATCCCACTACCTATCACAACGACTTTACTCATGCGAATGCAATCCTCCCAATTAGTCGTTATTCTTCACCTCATCGGATTTTTTCTTAGTTCTCATCGCATAGACTAATAATGACAATCTCTAGGATTTAACTGATGGCAAAGAGGAAGATTGCGAGTTTATTCGGTCTCGTAATTCTTGTTTTTGTTGTTGGAAATGCTCAATTTGGTGCCGTTGCTCCTAGGGCATATGATGGAATTGATGAAAATTACAAAATCAATACAATGAGCTTAACTGACCCTCTTTGTACAGGAGAACAAATCGCTGAGCACCTCGAAACATTAGGTCAATCTCATTGTCTTCAGGAACCAGGAGTATGGAATGGTGAAGATATATTGATGGGTATCGAAGGACTTGCACTGGTTGCTGCTGGTTTCTTGAGAATGCCCAAAGATCCATTGAAAGCTCAAAAAGTAAGAAAATTGATGTTTGCTTCAGGTGCCTTGTTTTTTGGTATAGCAATTTTAGATAGGTTACAATATCTTCCGTCATCTTATTCCTCCTCTGGGCTTGTTGATATTGTCCCATTTATTGAAAAACCAATTATGCTCCAATTGTTTGTTGCTTTCATAGGAACTCTGTTATTGATGGGTCCGAAATACACTAACTCTGAATTTGCTGTTGAGAGAGCACGTAGACAGAAAAATAGGGAAAAGCACAGAGAAGTGTTTGCATCAACTTACAAACAAGATGTTTCGAGAAGGATAAAAAGATCAAGATTAACCCAACCTCAAAATACTCCACAAGGAGGTACAACTAGAGGTGTGAGGGTATTTGCAACATGCCCCTACTGTAAAGGGAAGGGATGTGATGTCTGCTCTAAATCAGGAGTTTTCTGACTTTTCGGCGTTAAATTTACCCTACAAAAATCTGTCATTTTCATTACACACCACTCGATTTCTTTAAGACCCCTCAACGACCATCCTGTCAAAGGTTAGGGACTAAAAATCCCATCTGGAGGTTATTGGATGTACCTGAAACAATTAGAAGTCAGAAATTTCAAGTCTTTCAAAGGTGAGGTAACAATCCCCCTAGAGCAGGGATTTACTGCTATCACCGGACCTAATGGTTCGGGTAAATCAAATTGTGGAGACGCAATACAATTTGTCTTAGGTCCAAGGTCTACAAAGGTACTGCGGGCAGGTAATGTCAAAGACCTAATTTTCAATGGTGGGGCAAAGGACAAGCCTGCAAGAGAGTGTGAAGTGACTCTTGTATTTTCTAATCCTGTAATGCCCGATGGTTCTAGGAGGATGGCTTATGATTCAGATGAGGTCAAGATGACCAGATCGGTAAGGCTTACATCCTCAAACAATACTGTTTCCGAGTATACATTGAATGGCGAGGATTCTAACCGTTCTACTTTCCGAAGATTACTATCTTCTGCGAATGCTAGACCGGATGGATACAATATCGTTCTCCAGGGAGATGTGGCCTCTCTTTCAAAAATGAGTACAAGAGAGCGCAGAAAAGTTCTTGATGATGTTGCAGGAGTTACAAGCTATGATGATGAGATCAAGAAGGCAGGCAAACAGAGAGTAAAGGTAGAGGAATACATCGAGAGAATCCAACTTATTGAGGATGAGCAGAAGCAGAGGTTAAGCGAACTTTCTAAGGAAAAGAAGCAAGCTGTGAAGGCTAAGGACTTGAAGGACTCTCTAGATTCCGCAAGGACATTACTTCAGCAAGTCAGGTATGCTACCGTAAAAGGAGAAATTCAATATCATAACGAGGAAAAAGTTAGGCAGTTAGAAAAGGCAAATTCCTTGGATGAAGAGGTCAAAAACGGCTCGAAAAAGTTGTTAGAATTAGATGATCAAGTTTCGGAAATAGAAAAGAAAGTTAGAGAACAAATGGGTGAAGGCGGTGAAGAGTTACTCGAATCCATAAATGCTCTCAAGATAACAATCGCAACATCTGGAGACAAAATTTCGGATGCAAACAAGATAATTATTGAGAATGGAGATAAATTGGAGAAAGCAAAACAAGAACTTCTTGACGCAAATCAAGAACTTGAATCTTTCATTAATGATTTTTCATCATCAAACGAGTCTTTGGCAAACGCTAAGCAATCATTGGAAACAGCAAACCAGAAAAGAGACAAACTAAATGAAAAACTTCAATCATCGTCATCGACTTTGTCTAGGCTTGCAGAAGATGAAAAGAATGCTTCACAATCTGTTGAGTCTGCTCGTAAAGCATTCAACCTCGCACAATCCGAGGTAGATACAGGAGCAGGTCAAGCAGAAGCCATAGTGTCTCAATTAGCTGAAGCTGAATCACGCTTTGACGAAGCTAAAATCTCAGTTGGAGAACTTGAACTCGTTGGCGAGGATTTGAAGGAACAGCAAGCAGGAAATGACAGAGAAAAGTTGGCAGCGGATCTTATGTCTGCTAACAAAGAGGAAGCATTGCTAAAGGAAGAACTTGGAGCGGTCGAGAGGAAACTTTCGCAAACCACTCAAAGGCTTGCTAGTGCGAGAGCTGAAATGGAGTCAAAATCCGGTGCTAAGGGGCTGGCAGGCGGAGCGGCTGCAGTTCTCAGAGCACGAGATTCAGGTGAACTCAAGGGCGTAATTGGCACAATTGCTGAATTATGTGCGCCAAAAGACCAGTCGTTAGAGGTTGCACTTGCTACTGCAATTGGTGGAGGAATGGCATCAGTAGTTGTTGATAACGATCAATATGCTGAAGATGCCATTAAGTGGCTGAGTAGGAATAATGCTGGAAGAGCAACTTTCTTGCCATTAAACAAATTATCCAACACAAGGGCAGCAGGAAAGGCAGTTATGGTGGCAAGGAAACCTGGTGTTATTGGTTTTGCTCATGACTTATTGGAGTATGACCCTAGGATAGATATCGCAGTTAAATTTGCCTTGAGAAACACACTTATTGTGGAAAATCTTTCTGTTGCTAGACAGAATATGGGCGGAGTTAGGCTAGTCACTAAAAACGGTGATGTTACTGAGGCTGGAGGGGCTATGGTAGGTGGTTCCAAGAGAAAGATGAGCATCACTTTTGGTGGTAAGATTCAGGGTGCATCTGAAGTTGAGAAATACCAGGCTGAAGTCAACAGGCTGCAAGGTATGCAATTTAGAGTTCAAGAATCAATCGAAGCCGCCCGCAACAAACAAAGCAGAATCAAGTCTCAACTTAATGAGGCTGGTGAAGATTCATTGACACAAAAGATTGCTGATTGGAGAGCAGAAATAAAATCAGCGAAATTTAAGATGTCTCAGGCACAGGGCGATGTTGCAAAAGTAGAGCGTCAATTGTCCGAATTACAACTACAAGCAAAGGGGAAATTATCTGCGCTAACGTATGCAGAAAAATCACTTGAACAAGCCGAACAGAACCATGAATCTGCAAAGAATGCACTACAGGAAGCGAGCCCGGTTCATCTAAAGGAACAAATGTCTGCAGTAGAAGTTGAGATTGTGACAGCAAAATCTGAAATCTCAAGGATAGAAGAAATGCAATCATCTGCAGACAAGCAGAAGCATTTGCTTCAGAAAGCTGCTGAAAGTTCCCAAAACAAATTAACAGATATTGAAAGTTCTATCGCTGAGAATCGATCATTGATTATCGATTTAGATGCCCAAATTGCTTCGAATAAAATTGAACTTGACGCAAAAGAAGCTGAAAGGTCAATTTTGATGGAATCAAATCAGGAATTAGAGGATGAGCGTAATGACCTTATTGAGAAGAGAGCAACTCTTAGAGCAAATCTAGAGCAGAAGTCTGCTAATTCTAGGCAGATGAGGTCAATGGCAAGTTCTATAGAGGCAACGTTGGAATCTAAGAAGGAAGAATTAGATAATATCTTTACTGAAATGTTCGAAGAAGGCATTTCGCCAGCCGATGAAGATGCTGATTTACCAAATTTGAATGAGGTTGAAAGATCGGTTAGAAACCTCGATAAGAAGATGTCAGCGCTTGGTCCGGTTAATTTCCTAGCCTTAGAACAGTACGAGGCCTGTGAGAGTAGATTGAATGATATGAAAGATGATTTCAAGTCACTACAGTCCAGAAGAAAAGAATTGATTGAGGTTACGGAAATACTTGAGAGCCAGAGGACAGAGAGAATCACAAGTGTACTTTCTGAAGTGAACAAGAACTTCAAGGAAGTATACAAGATTTTGAGTAACGGTGGAGAAGGTGAGTTATTCTTTGATAATCCAGATAATCCATTCCAAGGGGGTCTAGACATGTGGGCTAGACCACGTGGGAAATCTAGCAAGTGTTCTCTTGCTGGCTTGAGTGGAGGTGAGCAATCTGTTGCTGCTTTAGCACTAATCTTTGCAATACAAGATTATGACCCATCTCCTTTCTATTACTTTGATGAAGTTGACCAAAATTTAGATGGTGATAATTCTTACAGAATTGCTGATATGTGTAGACAAAGAAGTAAGCAAGCCCAGTTCATTATGGTAACTTTGAGAAAAGTTAGCTTAGGTCTTGCAGATCACCATATTGGAATTACTCACGGAGGAGATGGATGCTCTCGCAGAATTATGGACTTTGACCGAGAGCGTGCTATACAAGTTGGTGAAGAGGCACGTATTGAGCAAGAGGCTGCCATGAAACAAAACAAGATTTTGAGCAGTGAATCTCAAGCCTTCCAAGATGCAATGCCTAGTGTGCCAGAAGAATTGGACACTCCGATTAGCCTGGGCGGTTCAAATTCGTTTGAAGGCTTAGCAGAGAGGACCGAGGAAATGTCAGAAGATATTGAGGAACGACAGTCTGTTGCCTCTGAAATTCTTGCAATGGAAAATTCATCTCAAGAAGACGATGTTAGCAGTGAACAAGTTGAGGTAGAGTGAGTAATATGCTTGAACAACCTACTCTTGACCGATGGTTGCTAAAACAAGATGTCATCGATCAACTAGTCAACGTTGGTGAGGATTCAGGCGAGGCTGAAGATTTTGCAAATAGAATCCTTTCGATAGCGAACACGGAAGAGGCTGAATTTCATACCATTTCTGACCCTGTTGATAGATCGATTGCTCTTGTTCTTTCCCTCGTAAAATCCGAGGGTTTGGATGCTTGGAATATCGATTTGAAGGCATTCTTGTCGGTATTTTCCAAACGAGTCAAGGCTTCTGATGACCTAGATTTGCCTGCATGTGGTCGACTAATTAGGATGGCTTGGGAAGTTTTGCACAATCAGACTGAATCATTCTATGATAGAGTGCAGATTGTTGATGAAGATGATCTCATGGATGATTTTGAAATGGATTGGCATGAATCATACGATGATGAGGAATATTATTTCACAACAGGTGTGATAGCAGGGGAATTTGATTCTGAATTACCTAATTTATTCGAAGAACGAGTTAGGAGAGAAGAAGGAAGACCTGTCACGCTTGGTGAGCTATTAAGTGCGTTCAAAATGGCTGCCGACGAAGCAGAGGTTCTCAAACAAAGAGAAAACAATCGCAAGCGTCATGCAATTGAATTGCAAGATTATCTTTCTAATGTTGGCAGTAGGATGCATGATGAAGACCTTGAAGGAGATATTGAACGCTCCTGGAGGGCATTGAAACAATCATGTAAAATAAAAAATTCATCAATAGTTGAACTTTCAGAAGTGATAGATCAATTACGTGGAATTTTGATTGCCGAGAAAGGAGAAGTAGTTGGAGAAATAAGGGACGATGCTGAGGTTTCATCATTGATTTCTGGACTATTTTTGACCCATCGTAAAATAGCTTCAATTTCTCAAGAAGATGTCCCATATGGTCCAATATTGATCGAGGATTTATGGCCTAATTTTGACGATTACAGGGATTTAATCACCAATTTAAGAAGTTTAGAAGAAAAAGAATCTGAAGACTCTAAATCAGAGGTTCTCCCTTCCGAAAGATTGGCAAATAGGCTTGCTCAAAGAGCTAAAGAAGCGGAAATCGAAATTGAAAAAGAAAAACAACTCATCGAAGATAAGAATCACGATGCACAATGGATGGTGGAATGATGACTGAAATGCCAATAGAAACTCTACTTGAAGCCACTTTGTTTGGTGCGGGAAAGACTATGAGTGTTAGTGATATTTCTGAGTCCCTTGGTTACAGTGAGCAGGAAGTTCTTGATGGTTTACAATCTCTGCAAGCTACGATGAAAAGAAGAAAGAATGGTTCATTGAGACTTACTGAAATTTCTAAGAAATGGGTAATGGAAGTTAAACCTTCTATTGCAGATCATTTGCCAAAAGATACCAAGGCAGAAATAGCCCCAAAACTACTGAAGGCAGCATCAATAATTGCATATCACCAACCAATTACTCAATCAGACCTGGTTAAATTAATGGGTCCTAAGGCTTATGATTATGTTCGGGAGTTGGCTCAAAGAGGCATGGTTGACCGAAGGAAGGACGGGGTTACAAGGAGATTAACCACAACTCGCAGGTTCAGCGAATACTTTGGATGCCCGCACACAGAAAGGAAGAAAGTGAAAGCCTGGTTTAGAGACATGGTCAAAGAGGCAGGTTTGTTGGACGGTATGGAAACAGCAGTTATTCTTGAGGAACAAAACGATGAACCCGTACAATTAACACTCCCATTGGGTGAAGGCAATCAAGACTGATTGCGTAAATCTGCAAGAATTTTTTCTGCTAAAGATTGTGTCCTAGGTCCATCAAAATTCTTTAATTTGGTTGCTACAATTTCGATTTCTTCTCCTTCTGCGCCTGCAGAAACAGCCATATTTCTTGCATGGAGTTTCATGTGTCCCTGTTGAATGCCTTCAGTAGCAAGTGCTCTCATAGCCCCAAGATTTTGTGCTAGCCCTGCAGCAGCCATGATGTTTCCAAGTTCAGTAGCCGAATCAACACCAAGTAACGCAAGATTTGCTCTGGCAGCAGGATGAACCTTGGATGCTCCACCGACAGTCCCAACTGCCATAGGGAGCTCAATATTGCCTACTAAATTTCCATCTTCGTCCTTGTGCCAATCGGACATTGAAGTGTAATTTTCTGACTTAATTGCGGCATAAGCATGACAACCCGCTTCTATTGCTCTCCAGTCTTGCCCACATGCAATTCCAACTGGGGATATAGCATTCATTATTCCTTTGTTGTGGGTTGCAGCACGATAAGGATCTGAAACAGCAAAATGAAATGCTTCGATAATTCTATCGATTACCAGCAAGCCTTCATCTCTATCGCCTGATTTTACCATCTCTTCAGGTGGGAACTTAGCAGTAACTCTACTCAGTCTCAAGTCTGCTAAATTGGATAGTATTTTGAGAGCAACTCTGCCATTGGTAAGAGACTCTAAATCAGGAGCGATTAACTCTGCCATGGTATTTACAGCGTTTGCACCCATTGCATCCCTACAATCGACATGTAAGTGTACAATTAGCATCTTTCCTATTTTTGTATCGATAACTCTAGTGATTATATCTTTGCATCCACCTCCAAGGGCAATCATTCTGCTAGGAAGAGAATTACATTTATTCAGTAAGTCTTGTTTTGCCCTATTTATGGATTCAATGGCAATGTTTAGATCATCTATTTCCAATATCTGAATCTGTCCGATCATAATTGGATCATCGGAGTTTGAAAAAAATCCACCAGTAGAACGACATCTCTTGGCTATGTTTGATGCGGCAGCTACTACAGACGACTCTTCTATGCAAAATGGGATTACGTATTCCTTGCCATCTAAAATGAAGTTTGTTGCTATGCCTATAGGTAAAGACATAGTTCCAATCACATTTTCTATCATCCTGTCTGCTGAATCTTGTGATAGTTCTCCTGTTGAAGCCCATGCTAGTGCTTGGTTTTCGTCGAGGGATGCTAATTTCGTCACAATATCTCTGCGCTCTTCAACGCTTAGGCGAAAGAAGCCACTTAGTCGACTATCTTCCACTGGCATGGTCAGGCCAACCCTAATTCCCACATGACTATTGCGTTTTCTTGGTTCTATTGGATTGAGGCTCCAGCGTCTAAAATTAACGCTTTTTAACGCTTTTAGTATACGTTAACAATTAGTTAATTTTGCGTTAATTTAATTGTTTATGTGCAAATACAGGTGTCTGGGTATAACGAATCACGCTAATTAACGCATTGATTGACATGTCAAATTAAGATAAACTCATAAACTAAACATGAGATGTTTCGTTATTGGGGATTTTATGATACAAATTGAGTTGCCGAATCTAGAGGTGAATCCCTTCATGCTCAAACCTATCAAAAACGATCAAGGTAATCTTTTTGCAGGCAGAGAAAGGGAGTTAGCGACTTTATCTACTTACATTAAGTTTAGATCTTCAAGATTTGCTGTTATCCATGGTCCCAAAGGAATAGGGAAATCCTCCTTCCTCAATGTGGTCTCAAATGCTTCTTCTATGCCTGTTTTGATAGATTCCGTACAAGTCGATTCGCCATATACTTCACTCATCGAAGGGGTATATTCAGCAATGATTGGATATGATATACCTAGTAATTGGAGGCAAATTGAGAACAATTTGGAAAAAGCAACTAATTCCTATTCAGGACCATTACCATTTATTGCGATAGATGCTCCAGATTTGCCGTTAGAAAGCCTTTCTAGACTCATTGGTAGGTTTGCTAGCCTTGCAGAAAAGCTTGAGGTAATGACGATATTTTCGCTAGATTCTGATGTTTTCCAGGATTTGCCTCTAGATGCTAAGAAAAAGTTTGACCTAGTTATGCCTTTGAGTTCATTGGATAAAGATGAAGTTGCAAAACTGATTGAATCAAGGGTTAAGTCGGCAGGCGTTGATTGGAAATGTACAGATGATGTCGCTCAGTCATTGCTGGACCAGTTTAATGGTAATCCGGGGGATACAATCGTAGAGTTACGGGATTATGTAGACAAAATTTTCTTTGATTTGAGCGATTCGGGAGCTGGGATTGTTAACGATAAAATAGCGATACAATCGTCGGAATTGGACCCACTTGTGGAAAAGGTCAAGGATGAGATAATAGATAATATTGAATTGGTTGATGAAGATTTAGATCAAGAAATAAAGGAAGAAGAAAAAGATTCTAGCGGAGATGAGGATCTAAAGAAAGTATATTCTAGCCCAAGTACAGAATTTTATTCAAATGAAGAGAGTGAGTTGACTGAATTGGCGCAAGATTCCTCCGAACCGGAAACTAAGGAGTTTATACAAGAAAATAACTTACCTGAATTTGATTCATTCAACCTAGATTTCGACGAATTAGATAAGTTGAAGGAAATCGAAAATATACCACCAAAAATTATCAAAATGCCATCCGGAGGTTTATCTGGACTGCGTGCCAGAATGAACTCAATTGATACTGAAGCACAAAATTCCGAGGGCCTTGAAATTGTAGATTCAGATGATAGTGCATCGATTTGGGTTTCTCAAGAAGCTCCTTTGTTTGGGCAGGAAGAAATAGAAGAAGATTTTTCAGAGGACGAATTCGAATCTAATCTTGAAGAAATAGAACAAGAATCCCATTACTTTGATACATTGGCTGAAAGGTCCTTTTCAACCGATATATTGGATATTAAGGCATCAAATGAAGAAGAAAATAGCGAGAAATTAGTAAAAATTCTTCAAGATATTCTACTCGGTAAAAATCTTAATTCAGTTCATGAAGACGATACAAATGTTTCCAAAATTGTCGAGGCTTTGATGTCTTTGAATGAGCCTAAGGAAAACCCAGAAGAGGAGATGCCGCTTCAAATCAGCATTTTTACCAATCTGAATAAGAAGGAAGCCAAAGTATTGGCTAAAGGAATTGAAAAAGAGATTACTCCCAGCGATAAGGCAATCCTTGATGAATTGGATGTTAAAAGACCTCGACTTTCTCAAATATGCAATAAATTACTGAAAAGCGGCGTTTTCAAGAGTAAGAAGATTGGGAGATCAAGGTATTTTTCCATAACTTCCACAGCGAAGGCGCAAATGAAAGCCTGGGGGATGCTAGATCAAGGGGGTGAATATTGATGTGGACAGTTGCATGGTCATGGCAAGCAGAAACAAGAGTTTCAACTATCTATTCAGTGAATTCAGGAGTGATTGTTTCTCATGGTCTAAAAATGACATATTTCTCTTCGAATGGTAAAATTAATTGGGAAATTTCAGTTCCTTTCAAGGTTCATTGTATCAGGGAATCAGGAAATTCAGTGTTAATACTGGCTGCCCATGCCTTCTATTTATTGAATTTAGATGACGGAGAATATGTGATGAATGGCAAGGCTACGTTCAAAGGATTCAAAGATGCGATAGGAAGACCTGGAGGAGGTTGGATTCTATCAGGTAGAAATGGCAATATACACATATTTTCACAAGACGGAATCGGAATTAAAAGAATTGGATTTGGTAGGATTAGGAAATTAGTAGGTTGGATAGACAGAGATAATTTACTCGTACACAAGGAGGATGGTCGTTTAGCTGTTATTTCTTTAGGAAGGACAGATCAAATAAAAGATCTCTCTGAACACATTTGGTCTTGGGTTTCAAACCTGGAGAAAGGAAAGATGCTTATGCAGGGAGGAAATGGTGGTTTACACCAAGGAATACCGAATAAGTACGATTGGGATAGTTTGCAAAATCTTGAAAATCGTGAATTAGAACCCATGCAAGCCTCGTGGCTAGAAGATGGTTGGTGGGTTATGCATATTGATGGTACGTTAAACAATATTTCAGGCAATGAATCTGATTATAACTTGATTGGGCAAGGTATGAATCTTGGTGATTTACTGGATTCTTCTTCCAGTGAAATGGTTGTTAGTGGGAATAAATCTGGATTAATTCGATATTGGTTGAGCGAGTCATCGGCTGTAAAGTTAGCTGAATTAAAGTCGCAAGAACGTGCTCAAAAGGCTAGTCAAGAGGTATGGGCAGCAAGGAAGGAAATCTTTGCATTAGCCCAAGAAAATGAAGCCAATGGTAACTTTGCTGATGCAATCGATTTGTACAAGAAGTTAGGCAGAGAAAACGAAGTGAAAAGGTTGAAGAAGAAATTGAGGGATTAGTGATGGAAAAAAACGATATCGTTACAGAAGATAAAATCAATCATTACCTTGATTTAACAAAAAGGGCTAGACAGAAGGCATCTATAATTCCCAAAGAAGATGAAGTAGGTTTTTCATCTATAATTACAATGCTAAAAATGGCTGATGATTATTACTCGGACGCAAAATATTTCCGTGATCAAGGAGATTACGTAAGAGCATTTGGTGCGATAAATTACGCACACGCATGGATTGATGCTGGTGTAAAAATTGGTCTTTTAGACGGTCACGGTGATGATGTTTTATTCACTCTTCCCTGAAATTGCTATTGCAAGAGAATTTATTTTCGCAATTTGTTGTAATTGTTTGTCTATTTTTTCCTCCTCTATCGCTAATAATGCTGCAACACATTCAGGTAATGATTTTGAAAGCGAATATCGGTAAGATGGCCTACCTCTTCCCATATTCTTGACTTTGGTCTTTTTCAGAATATTCAAATTCTCTAAGTTCTTTACAGCCTGGCTGATTTCCGGTTGCCTTAAATCACAACCTTCTTGTAACTCAATTGATGATGAATTTGGGTGATGGAAAAGGCATAGAATAACCTTGCTTATTGAATAGTTAATTCCTAGAATTTCTAGTTCATTTATTATTGAAATCGATGACCCCATTTTTTCAAAGTCAAGAGCCAATCCAGTGCTCATTGCTTCCATTTTCAGCAATCGGTTTTCTATCGTATAAGAACTTAGTACCGACATGAGCCGAATTGTACTCTCATAGGATGTCTTAAACTTCAATCAGCCTAAGGTGATTCGACTGAATAATTTCCAATAAAGGGATATTATTTTTCATTCCCCTCTCCTTCAATCTTTTATCAACCGTAAACAAAATCCCTTCCTGCTCTTGAGCAAGCTGTAGTAATTGATCATCTGTGTGATTTGATTCTGCTTGAAGTTCAACCACGGACACCTTTCTATAGAACAATTGCATCATCAATTTCTTGTCTACAAACTTCATATCTACGATGTCCTCTAACTCGAACTCAACTTTTTGGCAGGTAATCAATGAATATTTGCCAAACACTTTGGTAAGCTCTATATCGATGTTGATAGATGACGTCGTAATTGCTTTCCATGCGCAAGAATCAACGATTATGTTTCTCATATAATCACTGTTTAAATCAGTTAATAACTCCGTAACCGATTAGTCTCCACCTTGCTCCAAATCTTCTTGAAATTGAAACTCTTTGACCAGAATCAGCGCATATAGGTAGTCTAAGATTCAGTTTTGCGTTTTCTTTTGTGGCTTCAACAACTATCCCTACGCTAGTAGCAGTAGATGCATTGAGCATGACCATTTCATTACCTCTTAGCCTGTGTATTCTTTCACTTTCACCGGTTTCTTGATTTGTCATGCTGTGCATCAAATGGACATCTATGTCAATACTTGTCCTTATTTCTGGTAAACCACCCTTTTTTGCTACAATCTGTCCACTGAGATTATCGGCAGTCGTTACTGCAGGATCAAGTTTCGTTGCAACTCCACAAAGTCCGCCTGAGTGGGCAGTTTCAAGGGAGATTCCACCTCCTTGAATAGTTGCAATCTCTGCTTCGATAGGCTCCCATCTTTCCTTGTTACCTTTCCCGACCTTTTTTCCTGGCCCGATTTCTATGATGTCTCCAACGCTAAATGTGCCCTCGGTGATACTACCGCCGATAACACCTCCTCGTAATTTTCCAGGTCTTGTTCCTGGTCTGTTGATATCAAATGATCTTGCTACGTGCATGATTGACCTAGTATGCTTTGTTGTATCAGGAGTAGGAATAGTTTCCTGAATTGCCTCAATAAGGATGTCCAAATTTACATCGTGGTGAGCACTAACTGGAATTATTGGGGCATTTTCTGCAATAGTTCCCTTAATGAATTCCCTTATTTCATTATAATTTTCTAATGCTCGTTCCTTTGTGACGATGTCTATTTTATTTTGAACTATTACCACATTTTCGATTCCAGCGATTTCTAGAGCCATTAGATGTTCTCTTGTTTGAGGTTGTGGGCATGATTCATTTGCAGCAACCATCAATAGAGCTCCGTCCATTATCGAGGCACCTGTAATCATTATTGCCATCAGAGTTTCGTGTCCAGGAGCATCTACAAAGGAAACAACTCTTTGAAGTTCAGAATCAACATCTTTTCCACCATCTGGTCTTTGCCCTAGTGGATAGTATGAGCCTTCTTCAGTTTTGTAAAAAGCAGTATCTGCGTATCCTAATTTAATCGAGATACCCCTTTTTCTCTCTTCAGAGTGAGTATCAGTCCATACTCCAGAAAGCGCCTTGGTAAGAGTAGTTTTACCGTGATCAACATGGCCTACAAGTCCAATGTTTACTTCTGGTTGTGCAGGTAGTTTTCTTGCCATACTACCTCACTCCGTTACTAAGATATGCCTCTCGGCTCACTCCGATGCTTCCTCTTTTGAACCAAGCAAGTCTCCTAGAGACTTATTTCCTGCTTCAACAACTTTCAAGTTGATTTGGCGAGTGTCTTGAGTAATCATGTTTCCTCTGAAGACTCTTCTCTTTCTTAGCCCATCAGGGTTGTAACGGAATCTCTTTTTGTCCCCGTCTTTTGTTTTGTAGACTAATTTGTTACCTTTGAATCCAACAGATTTTGTGACTAGAATCGATTGGCGGTTTCCACCTTCCAATTCCCTTCTCATTGGCGTTCCTGTTTTATCAGATCCACCTGTAATTTCTAATTTATATCCAGATAGAGTACTATCTCCGGATCCGACGAAGATTCCGTCTACTACGTCACCAATCTTCTTACCAAGTAACTGGGAATGATTGTTGCCTGAAATAGTCAACGAATATGACTTACCATTACTGGAAGGATTTGTGTCATTTACAACTGCAATGAATTCACTGTCTGCCATGTATAACCACCATCTAACAGTGCGCCGACAAGCGACCCGTATTTATGGGCATCGCATCCAATCGGAGATGATTTTTATCGCAATTCAGCCTCTATTAACATCTCCAGTCTTGTTGCAAGGTCATTCGGAAGGACATTTGGCATACTGATGTATGTTGTCCTGCCCCTTGTATTTTCTATGTTAGAAACCTCTCTTGATATGATTCCTGAAATTTCTAAATCATTGATTATCTTCCAAATAGTAGTTTGTCCTTTTGCCTTAACCGTGTACTCTTCGCAGACCACTGCATAAATCCCCTGTACATCTTTGCTGGTCATGCTTGACTCTTTTCTCAACCTTCTGCAAATTGCTAAAGATACAAGTTTTTGATGTGTCGTTAGATTCTTTACAATATCTTCTGACATAGATGGGTTGATGTGAGTACTAGCTTGTTGAACATCATCTATCTCTAGAGAGGATCTTCCCTCTGATTCAGCTTTTAAGACGGCATTGTTTAGAGATTCTATGACTCTTCTAGCGTCTCCATATTGCTCACTTCCCTCTGCAATTAATCTCAATATTTTCTCATCATAACTAGTGGGTTTGATAGTTAGTCTTGCTCTTTGTTCAACGATTTGATATAATTGGTTCACATCATAAGGACCGAATTTTACCAATGAAGATGTCCCAAGTCTTGATATCACTGCTCCCTCAAGAAGATCTAGAACTTGTTCTTGGCTTATCATAATCAATGAAAGTGTTCCCGATGTAGCCTGATCTTCATCAATTCTTAGCAGCTGATATATGACGTCGTTACCTGATTTTCTAAGTAAGCGGTCCACTTCATCCAATATGACAATGATGTGCGTGGAATCCTTTCTTGCTAATTTCCTGATCGAAGAGAGTAATTCTCCCATTGCCAGTCCTCTGTCTGGGTGTCCTTCATCGAATACTGATACTATCTTGTGCAAAACTTGCATCGGCGTAGAATGATTTCTACAGTTTATGTGGACATGCTTTATTTTTCTACTTGCTTCGAATTTAGATTGTAAATCCCTGCAGAATCTTTTGGCTACGCTGGTTTTACCAGTTCCAACTGGGCCTGATAGAACTGCTTTACCTGAACCATTAGCGGTTATTACTGGTGAGAACTTCAAAGCCATCTCCCTCAGAACTTCATCTCTGCCGACTAGTTGTTCTGGAACATAGTCGAAACTGAATGGTTCTGAATCCGAGATAATTAGTCCGGCACCGATTACATCAAGGTAGTCGAATGTCATACAGAATGCTCTCGGTGTCAACCGTTATTGAAGATACGCATTATATTGTGAAAATAACTCATCTTTGTTGTTTATTTTTTCACGGGATCTCATCAAACTGGTATCCAGTTTCCCATTTCTTTTCACCTAGGGCAACTTCTAATTCAAACGGAGTAATCATTGGTTTTGAATACCTAACAGCATCATCTATTGCGATTCTAGGGCATGCAGTATTTACAAAAGCATCCACTGGATAGAAATCAATCAAATCAGGACCTACATGTTCTAGTGCGAGAAGATAACCTGTTTTTCCGTGCTTTTCGAGCAACCTCTTCATCCTTAAAGCGAGCGTTCTACGCATTTGACCTGGCTTTTCTCCAATTAAAATTCCAAACCTATTTGCTTCTTGGCTTGAAACGATTAGTCCGAATCTTTGTCTCAGGATTCTTTCAATTCTTTGAAGCGACATCTCAGTTGCATCTCCTGTGTAGGGGTCGAGCATAGAAAGTGGTTTCCCGGTGTGCAATACTAATCCAATTGGGTGGAAATCCCCTGAACCAAGGAACAGATAATGTCCGATTGAGTCATCATCTCCTGAGTAATTGCAACCTAAGACCTGACCTGGGAAGGTTAGCCTAGCCCCGCCCAATGGCACCGTAACATCGAATCCTGCCTTCTCTAGTCTTTCTTGAAATTCAGGCAATTTGTGTAAATGTTGAATTGATGCTACTAATCCAAGTTTAGTATCGGTTAGAGGGGCACTTCTTCCAACTGCATCAAGAAATACATCTTGAGCTTCCTGTTCACTCATGTTTGGTTTAGCAGATGAGGTTAATCTTGATCTAGCCATTTCCCTGTGAGATTTTAAAAATGGTAGTACTGGTTCCAATTCAGGGTCTCCGTCGTAAGTCACATCGATAAATTGAGTTGGCATACCAGAGTCAATATTCATTTGTGAATGCCCCATGTGGGCAACTAACTCCACACCCATCATTTGCATCTTATCGTGTACTAAATCACAGGCACCATAGCAAGGGTCTGCGGCTAGAACTACCTTGGCACTGGTTTCGGATTCAATTTGATCCATCATTTCTAAGGCTTGCATTTTGAGGCCCTCGGGGACCTGAAGAGCAATCAAACGGTTGTCATTATCTTGAATTCTTTTGACTAGTTCGTCTAATTGGAAGTCGTGACGGTCTAAGTCCATAGGTATCCCTAGTAGTTCCGGAAGGTCATCTATTCAAGAATTAGTAGGTTGATAGAACTAACATTCTTCAAAGTAAAATTATCTTATCTCCATCCATTTCTAGTTTTATGATTGATTCAATCTTTACATTTGGATAATCATTTTGCAAGTTGGTCATGCCGTCTCCTTTTTCGACAAGAGTGATCATGTGCGCTGTATTAGCGCCTGCTCTTGTAATTCCATCAAAGACTGCACGCATTGTTCCACCAGTGGATAGGACATCATCTACGATCAATACCCGCTCATTCTGAGAAATGTCGTTCAGGAATAACTCTCCTTTTGAGTAGCCAGTTTCTTGAGAAATTCTGACCTCAGATTCCATTCCATAAGAGCGCTTTCTGCAGACTACAAGTGGTTTTTGTGCTCTAAGTGCTAACGGGGAACAAATAGGTAGTCCCATTGCTTCTATGCCAAGAATTATATCGATTTCATCCCAATTTACCATGCTGTAGACAATATCGATGACAGAACTCAGAACCTCCGGCTCAATCCTTGGAACACCGTCGGTTAGTGGATGAATGAAATAGGGATAATCACCTTTCCAAAGAATCGGAGAATTTTGCAAAGATTGTTTGATTACATCCATGCTTTTGTTCATATCTTATCCCCTAGGGTGGTTCGCTGAATACGGTTTTCACAACTCTGCGATGTACTCGACGTACTCATCTGGATCAAGAAGCTGATCTTCATCGTAGTTGTGAGGTTCCAAAATAACAACCCAGCCTAAGTCGTAGGTGGAATCATTAATCAGTTCAGGATTTTGCTCAACTTCTCCGTTGACTTCTGTAATTATTCCATCAAATGGTGATGGTATAGGGAACTTTCCATCTGCTGTCCAAATTGAAAACAAAGCCCCTTCAATATCAACTTCAGAATCTTGTTGTGGAAGAATAACTCTAAGGGCATCTCCTGACTCAATCAAAAAGTATTCACTAATACCAATCATTAGTTTCTCGTCTTTCTCCTGGAACCAAACGTGTTCAGATGAGTATCTTCTGTTATGTGCAACGTTAAACTCCAAAATTTCTTCTTCTGGTGAATCCATTTCAAGCGTCTCCTTGGATTTGGCGAGAATCCCTTATATATCAACTTCATCATTTGGCAAACTCGGAGTCATTGGAGTGACAACAATGGATTATTAACAGCCTTCTGCTGGGTTGTTTCATGCAGTTCGCAGAGGCAGAAGAACACACTATGATTCGTGAGATGGTCCGTGACTTCGCGGAGAGAGTTTTAACCCCAACAATAGAGCACAGGGATGCAAATCAGATCCCTCCAAGCGAGGAATGGCAAGCATTCCTCGAACTCGGTCTTCAAGGAATAACAATTCCAGAAGAGTATGGTGGTGCTCCGATTGATGATATTACAGAATCAATTGTAGTAGAGGAACTTGCTAGGGTTGATCCATCTTTTGCAGTTATGTATTGTGTTCATGTTGGACTTTGCGCCAAGACGATTGCTCTGCATGGAAACGAAGAACAGAAAAAAGAGTACCTATCACGCTTAGCAGCCGGCGAGGTCGGCGCTTACTCGCTCTCAGAAGCAGGAGCGGGGACGGATGCTGCAGCAATGGTCTGTAAAGCTAAATTGAATGAAGAAGGAACTCATTACATCCTTAATGGTGAGAAAATGTGGGTCACCAATGGTGCCCAAGCAGGCATTTACGTACTGTTTGCCAAGGATGTAGACCATCCTGATTACGGGGTAAAAAAACACGGTGGAACCACTGCTTTTATCGTAGAACAAGCATTTGAGGGATTCACTGTCGGTAAGAAAGAGGACAAACTTGGTATCAGATCTTCTGACACCTGTACTTTAATCCTAGAAAACTGTAAGGTTCCTGTAGAAAACGTACTCAAAGGAAGCGGAAAGGGTTTCCCAATAGGAATGAACGCACTTGACAATTCAAGAATAGGAATTGCTGCACAAGCACTTGGTATAGCGCAAGGAGCTTATGAAGCAGCTCTAAAATATAGCCAAGAAAGAGAAACATTCGGTGTTCCTATCGGGCGTCATCAATTAATCACAGGCTATCTTGCAGACATGGCTACAAGAATAGAAGCTGCAAGGCTTTTGGTCTACAAAGCATCTTGGGCAAAAGAAGAGCACTATGAGAACGGAGGAACTAGGCACACCAAGGAAGCGAGCATGGCTAAATTATTCGCTGGTGATACTGCGATGTGGGTGTCTGAAAGAGCTGTACAAATTCTAGGTGGTTATGGTTTCACCAAGGAATTCCCAGTTGAAAGATTCTTCAGAGATGCTAAGATCACTCAGATTTATGAGGGCACTCAAGAAGTTCAAAAATTGGTTATTGCGAGAGCATTAAAGTAATTCATGGCATTTGAAAACCGGAATTTGTAGTGCCTTGTTCCAATCGCAGATTTCACCTTTGAAAGAAAACCATTGTCCAACAGAGGGGGCTTGCTCTAATTCTGAAGGCATTTGAATTTCAATTTCTTTATCAATTTGTTCAAAGGAACATGATAGGGTCATGCCTCCCTTGTATTCGGGCTCTGCGAGAAGCGTTCTCTTGATTGAGTTGACGTTGCAATGAAGCGTAAACTCTTCATTTGCACTCGCAATAATATGATCAATTTCTTTATTCAGTTTAGCGGCGGTAAATGCATCGAAAACAGATTCTAACCTAGAAGAATCAAATGAAATTGGTTCTCTGTAAACAGAAGGTGAAACCACTACTTCTTGATTTATGTCAAAGTCCCGCTCATCCTGTTCTTGTTCTATTTCTTCAGTTGAATCTTCCATGGCTTGTTTCAATTTTTCCTCTATCGTTTCTACCTTCACTGTTTCTTTTGGCTGTTCAAGTGGCTGCTCAATTTCTTCTGAGGGCTCTGAAGCCTCAAGTTCTTCTTGTTCATCGGGAGTTATTATCTCCTCAACTTTGTCGATTTTTTCTTCTACAGAAGCAACTTCTTCGGTTATGTCTAAACCATATGATGCCAAAAATGAGAGAAACTCTGTTTTGCTTACTGACCCGGATTTATCCGATGATCCCGCTCTTTTCTTAATCGATTTCACTACTGCTCTTGAAACCCAATCTGGTGGAGACGATCCTACTGCTTTTGCTAAGGCGGAATCTAGCTGCTGGGCATTGAATGAACCATTCCTTGCAACATCGAGCTGTTCAAAGGCTTGATTTGCAGTCATATCAGAATTTTTTATCCAGTTTACGAAGTTATTGACGACTGCTGCTTCCACGGTTATCGCTCTTACGCCGGCACGGGGTTGTATTAATCTTATTCCGTCACTTATTCGGGAAAGACATCTCTGGCCAGTGCTCGAAATTATCTGCAGTCCATGGAAGAGAGCACAACAGGCTCTCCATTTTTTCAAAAGAGGTAATATCCCTCTCTACCTGTAATCTAAACAACCAATCCTTGAGACGACCTAGTTTTCTGCCACTCGGAATACCTGTATTTCTCATTAAATATTCTCCATCCAACAAAGGATTAGCAACTTTTGCTGGTATAGATTCATACCTTTCCATGGCTGATAAAATTTCATTAGTATAGAATTTAGACGATGAAATATTTTGAATATTAAACTCGGAAATTACCTTATTGATTACTAGGTGCTCTAATCCATTTGAACCTAAAATATGCTTGTGAACACGAGAAGATTCAACATTAGAATCTGGCATTATTCCGATCAGGCTATGTAATAACAAACATTTTTTCCTAAATTCATTTGATGTTTTCATACCACGTAGAAATTTACTCAATTCATCTTCATTCAAGTTACAAAATAGTAATGAAACCCTTGCTTCAGTTGATAGTTTCAAAGTGTCCGGGCTACTTAATCCCTTGATGGATGTGTAGCAGTTAGTTGAAGTGAGTGGGGAAAATATCGATAGAACTCCATCGTCTATCATCTTCCCCAGGATTTGCGAGCAATGCTTACCCTGAATTATCTTAGTGAACTCAACATTTATTCTTTCAGAGGATATTTTATTCAAAATTATAGATTGATTTCTTATTGCAACAGAGAGATCTTGACTCATAGGCCATAATCCACTATCACCCCTATCCATGAATCTATATGCTCGCAAGATTCTTAACCCATCTTCTTTGATTCTTTGAGTGGGTATTCCAACAGACTTTATGACTCCACTCTTGAGGTCTAATCTTCCATTGTGCGGATCATGAAGAACTTGTCTTGCGACATCTATTGCCATTGCATTGATTGTGAAATCTCTTCTTTCCAAATCCTTGCTCAATGATGAAACAAGTTCAACTTGGTCAGGCCTTCTGCCATCAGAATAGCCACTTTCTGAACGTAATGTTGTTGCTTCATAATTTTGTTTGGATCCTCTGAGGGTAACGCAACCAAAATCCAATCCTGTAGGAATAGCATTAGGAAAAATCTTCATCATGTCTTGGGGAGAAAAATCAACTGCAAGGTCAAAGTCTTTCACTTTCTCACCCAGCATCGAGTCTCTAACACAACCTCCAACAAGCCATACTCCGCCACCTTCTCGTGCTATTTTATTCAGAATCTCTATGAGGTCTTTTGGAAGATTTTTAATGAAATCTTGGCTGTGTAAAGGCAATTCCAAACCAGGTAAATCAGCTGGGTTGCCTTCAATCAACAAATTACCGCCTCTGCATAGACTAAAGCAAATGCTAACTAAGGCTTATTGTATAGAATTGCATGGTTGATGCATGGATGGGGAGTACACAGTTGAAACCATCCCAGTAGATTTTCTGAAAACACACGAGGAAATCAAGCAAAAAAAGGTGTTAAAATTATTTGAAATGACCCAAAAATGGGGCGCTCAAAGAAAACCAGTCATCATTGATTCCGCTACTGGAATAATTCTTGACGGGCATCATCGTTATGCTGTTGCTCTAAAATTAAGTTTGCAAAAAATAGCTGTGATCAAAGTGAATTACATTATTGATGAAAAAATAAAGCTCGAAATAAGGAAGCAAGATGTGAGTCATAACCTGTCTAAAACAGATGTGCTGAACATGGGGTTGTCGAGTGAAAATTTCCCTGCAAAAACAACCAAACATGTCTTTGATTTTGATATTCCAAATATCTGGGTTAATCTTGAAGATCTCAATTAACTTGCTTTGATGCCATTGCATATTGCCATTTTGCATTACCTTTACCAGTCATTTTAGCAGCGATAACAGGTGCTGGAACGCACTTGCACTCAACCTCTCTGTAGACTCCTTCTCTTGAAATCCCGATAAGCAAATTTCCATCAATTTTCCCTTTCAGAGAAAGCCCTAGTGATTGTTTATTTGTAACTCTCAAACCATCCACATGAATAATTTCATCTCCTGGCATTAAGATAGATCTTGAGGGTGAATTTGCCAAATGGGATAAGACTTTGACTTGATTATCTTTTATCGAGATATTGATTCCAATCCAACCTGATTTTTCATCTAGAATCGAATCTCCTTTCTTTTTATCTGCTTCTAGTTTTATCCCAAAGTTTTTCATGGCGGATAATATATCAGGGCTTCCTCTTTTGTACATCAAATCGTCGAGTAATTTACCTAATCTTGAACAACCCTGAATAGATGTTAATTCTTTCCTTATTATCTTGCGATTTATACCCCTTTGTTTAGGGTCTTTAGACTCTATAGTGTACTTTCTATAGAGGATTGACATCAAATCATCAACTCCTATTTTCCCTTTTGTTCTTTTACGCATTTCTGAATCTAGGACAAATATTGCCAATTCTCCTTCTAAGTAGTAATTAATCTGGCGTTCGCTAGAAAATTCATGTCTTCTGTATAGATGAATCCAAGCATCGTGGCTTGATTCAGCCAAGGATTCATAATTTGATCCATTTCTTGAAAGGTGCCTCTTGTACTTTCTCGTGAAATCTTTACGATACTGCTCTTCATCCCACGCACCTGAGCGCAGGCAAATTATGTCGCCCATCCAAGATGTGCCTCCCTCAAACCACCATAGAAGATCCGAGTTTACCTCCCTCTGCAAATCATAATCAAGGAAATTTTTAGGTCTCAATCTTTTAACATTCCATTGGTGCAAATATTCATGAGAAAATAACGATATAAGGTCCAAGTATTCAGATTTATTCCCCTTCATCAAACTCTTTCTTGGCATCATTGAAGTTTGTGAATCTTCATGCTCCAAACCTCCCCGTGAAGAGTTTGTGAAATGTAATACAGTGACGTATTCATTCCAATCAGGGATTCCAAATAATGCATTGTGTTCTTTTATGATTTTAGTAGCGTCATCAACGAACTTATTGACCATATCTTTGTCAAATTGATAGCCACCACTATCCCATAACTTCAGGATATGATTTCTACCGTCTACCTTCCAAGAGATAGATTTAGATGAATTTGCTTCTAAAATTGAGTCAAGAAAACGATCTCGGTTTTCGCTTACGTATGCCCACTCTTTTTGATTCCCGTTTTCTCTGATTTCTATTAAATCCATCTGAGTAACTGCTTCCCATTCCTTTGGTAAACTTGCATTGAAGTAAATTGAATTGTCTTTCCATGATTGGTCAATTCCTCTTGTTGGAAGCATAAATGTGAATGGTGGCATCATGTGAAGATGGGAATTATCTAAATGAGTTGACCGAACAGTCATTTCTCTGCATATTATTTCCCATGATATGTCAATAAAATCTAGTCCTTTAACACCACTTATGATTACCTTGTCAACGCCACTCCTGACACACTTCAGTTTCTTTCCAACCTCTGATAAAGCACTTATTTCACTTACATATTGCATTGGCTCTCTGATGAAATAAGAACCAGGAATCCATCTGGGGAATGCTAATTCTAAGATATTTGAATCAAAGCTATTCCATATCTTCAAACCACAATGAAGGTATTGCTCGGCTCGGGCAGATGCAGATATTCTATACTCGAGTTTGGGTCTCTCCATAATCAAATCTCTTCCGAGGCGGTTGAAAGCATCTGTGCCTCTTGTAGGAGTAAATCATGCTCTTTGGAGGAAAGAATTTTTTCTACAACACTTTGTACAAAATCATCATTAGGTCTGCCAACCAAAGTTTCAACCAGCCTGCAACGTTGTACTAAATCTATCGATGAGTCAAAAATCAATTTCTCTCGTATCTCATCAAAACCATTGCCTTGTTTCCTAGTAATCCATCTTGAGAGTAGGTTTTTATCTCCAGAATTATGAATTGAGGATATAGCAGGATGTTCAGAGGAATTACAATATTTTGACATAAGACTTAGGAATTCTTTTTGTTCTTTTGAATTTAGTTATAGGGTTGCATTTGCAACTCTAGGGTCGTTATTCTTCAGCAAAATTGGGACAAGCTCAATTTTACCAGCATTTCTTTTCATTGATCCATCTAATTCCTCTTCAGTCAAATTTACACTTCTATTATTAAGTTCTCTTAAGCAGTTTTTGAAAACAATATCATCTTCATCTTCAAGCATCTTTTTGACATCTTCATCGTCTAATGACGGGCTGCTAACTGCTTCTCTCCTTACAATGGCATTTTGATGATTCATCAATTCTAAATTTAATTCATTTGTTCCTTTCTTGGATATGTACATGGCTGCAAACTTAGCAGTTGACGTGTCATTTGATTGTATTAATTTCATTGCTTGTTCCCAACACTCAGTATTCATTTTTTCAAGAATCGTGGATGCAGTTCTATTCACTTCGACTCGATTAGATTCAATCAATGGGTCTAAGCAAGAAGGGTTTTGGTATGGTGCCCAATTTCGGAAGGCTTCAAGTGCTTTGGTTCTAAACCATGGGTCCTTATCATCTAGCATCGCCTTGAAAGCGTGTAGGTTATTTGGATCATCTGCTTCGAATAAAACTCTGATTGCTCTTCTTCTATGCCGAATATCTTTGTGCCTTAATTTTGCTATTGCACTCTGTATTCCTGCAGAAATTCTACCACCCCTCAAAGTCAAAATCTTTGCCGCCAGGGTTCTGTATTTCAGGATTTAATAGACGAGAATAAATAGGCCAGATTGCCAACAAATAAGCGGCATTTTCAACTAAAATATCAACGAATGGATGATTTTTTTCACTTAGATTAGGTGACATGTCTAATGGAAGGTTCCTTACATCAACAACTAGATCTGTCAGTTTGATAATATGAAACTCACTTAATCGTCCCATTTGTTCCATTACGTCAACAGTTAATTCCAGGATATCTGAAAATTCCCAAGGTGAAATTGGGGAGATGTTTGAATCTAAAACATCTAAAGGACCAAAACAAACAGGTCCGAGATTAGTTGTAACTGTGCCTTCTTTAGTAACTTCTAATTTGATCAAATCTTGTCTTCGAGTATTTCCCACAGGTGCAATAATAATCGAGCCTACATCAAGTGATTCAACTAACCAAGCGGGTATTTCTTCTATTTGTCCTGTGATTAGAACTCTGTTTGTATTTGAGGGGAAATTTTCTGGTCGAGAGCTAGAATCTTTGAAATTCTTGATTTTAATTGTAGGCCATCCCGAAAGGGAATTCATTGAATGCTGAAACACCTCATCATTTTGCTCAAACAAGTGGACTCCGCCCTCTTTGTCAACTATTTTTGCAATTAAACCTGCTATATATCCACCCTTGGAGCCCAGTTGACATACCTTGTTTCCTTGCTTTAAATCCAATTCAGATAGTAGAGTAGTTATCATGTGTGGCGCTGAAATAGATTTTTTAGCGCCGTTTTTGCATTTTATGAATTGAACTGGAAAATCATGATAGAATGCTTCCGAGTTTGAACAGAATTGCTCTACTGGGAGACCAAGCATCGCTTCTTTTATTTTTTTTGGGATAAGAAAACCACTCCTAGCAAGCCTTCGAAGTAGGTCTTGCATCTCTCCCATGGTGCGGGTAATCTCTCCTCACTCAAAAGGTCGCTCATGATTGCCTTTGCTTTTCCCTGGCAGTGGTCAGGTTTTCTTCATAGAATGAAATTGCTTCTTCGCTTGATGAAATCATCAGAGAATTTTCATCAATAAGGGAATCCTCAATCTCATCTTTGATATTTGACTTTATTTGATTCCACATTTTTTCAAAATCTTTGTTGTCTAGGTAATCAGAATTTTTAGCATCAGTTTGTACTTGCCGTATCATTTCGGAGATGACTTTTGGAGAAGTATAATTTGATTCTAATGCGGAAAAAGCCTCATCTGCTAGGATTGCACTTATCCTAGTGAGGTGTTCACTAACCGTTGCACGAGCGAGGTTCAACTCAACCGCTAGCTCCCCCACTCTTGTTCTACGTGGATAATCCCAATATCCTGCTCTGTATGCGTGCAGCGCTATTGCAAGTTGCTTTTCATTGAGTGGTGATTCTAACTCGTTTGAATAATCTAATTTTGAAACCTGGATACTGTCGGGCTTGGCGTATGCTTTGATGAAGGTGTGCAGCAGCGATATTTTCATCCTACTTCCTCTAATTTTGTAAGTTAATCCATTTTGCGAAAGTCGAGATCCGGTAATTGTTGAAGTTCCACCGGTTCTAGAGTTCATATTTGAAACGGGATGATCTAGTTTTAGTTTCAGCAAATAGTGCCCACCTGGCTTGCTTGGCTCCTGAATTACTTCTAGCATTTCGATGTAATATAGGTTGTTTAATTCCTCTGGTTCTTGATTCTCTAGGAACTTTGCTTCTGCCAAGATTATAACATTACGTGGGGTTCTTCGGATGTAAGAAAGGAAAGTAATCTCCTCTAAAATATCCAGTAGTGGAGCGAGGTCCGTTCTCTCCAAAACAGGTCTTGACCATGTGAATTTGACCTGCCTCATATGGACAAGGAGTAAAAATTCGATAATAAATATTTACCAGTATCTTCTTACAACCAAGTATCCAACAAGAATTGAATTGAGAATAAAATCAGCCCCATTAATACAATAAATGTAATATTCCTTCTCCTATTTCTAACCTTATCGGATTCCAAAGCACAGACTTCTATCGATTTTGAAAAGGATTTAATTTCAAAACTTTCAGATTCAATCTCTTTTAGTCTATTCAAAACGTTAGTTCTTAATTTTTGATGTTCATCACTAGAATGACCAACTATGTATCGAACTGGATGTTTGGTGTAAAGATGTAGAGTTTTTTCTAAAATCTCCATAGAAGAGTTTGAGTTCCTTAGGTCTATTGCCAACCTAACTTTTTCATCCCTGACATGGCTAAGAAATCTCCATCTACCCCTTCCTTCTTCGTATCCAGATAGGATTTTGGATAATTCGCTGAGGTTTATTTCCATTCTATCGCCTCTAACTATTTTCTTTCTCCACAAGAATGGAGTTAGGAAGAAACCGCACAAAATGGTTGCATACAGCAATATATTTCCATGCCTCTCAAGATTCATTGGATCTGAAAGTACTGAAAATGTAGAGCCTGCTAGACCCACATAAATGCCTACGACTATGGAAGAAGCAATTGCCTTACCAAGGCTCACTCTTTCCTCTTCCATGTAGGTCGGTAGAATCTCATTCAAATTATTCTATCGCGACTAATCTCTATTAGCCTATCTTTATTGGGGATTTTCATGAAGAATGGGAGGGACGAACGAAATCGAGAACTGAAAGTTAGTAACTGGGTCCTGGGTGTTTCGTTATTTTTCTTTATTTCATTTTTCCTCGCACCTGCCTTAGTAGCACAGGGAACCATAACAGATTTAGAAGGCAGAGCAAATGCAATTGACTTTGCAAGTGAAGACGGAAGATACGGATACGGCAATCAGCATGGGGATGAAAACAGGACATTCGTTTGGACAGAACTAAACTTCTATTCTGCATTCATCTATGCATTTGGAGATTTTAACTGCCACAATAAAGCTGAGCGTTCTTGGGATGTAAATGGCAACCAAATGCCGGTTTGCACTCGTGACCTAGGCATATTCTTGGGAATAGCAATCGGAGGAACCGTATTCAGACAAAGAGGCTATAATCGTTGGACTGTCAAAGATTCTGTATTATCCATATTCAAGGAGTCTTTCTTGGATAAAATGTACGCAAAAGGCTGGCGTAACTACTTATTTTTTGGTTGTGCTCTACTAACTATTCTTCCTTTAGCCATAGACGGATTTACTCAATTGTTGACTTCGTATGAATCCAACAACCCATTGAGGATAGCAACCGGATTACCATTTGGATTTGGACTTGGAATATTGATTGCTGGAATGTACTCTGCTAGACCAAATCTTTTCTCTAATGTTTCACAAGTAAAGTTGCCAGCAGG
>CAXAGT010000015.1:0-32644 GCA_963968885.1 uncultured Candidatus Poseidoniales archaeon
GCCTTGTACTGATACTATGATGGGTAGTGCAGACATCAGTAACTGCAGGACTCCAGTTCTATTCCACAGGCCAACTGCTCTGCAAGTCTTAGATGACCAAACAGAAACTAATCGCGAGGTAAGTGTTCTTGCCCATGCTTCAACACCTGCTTTCATTGCTTCTAACAGCTACAGATCTGACGACTCATCAAATCCGATATTGGGTGAAGGAAAAACAGGACTAGTGGTTAGAATAGATTATCCAGTAGAAGGTGTTTTAGACGAAACTCCTGAAGGTCAAGGTAAATTGAATGTTACTGGCTCAATTGTATTCGTATCTGACCACTCCGTCTTTGCCAACCACTTGTGGAGCCCTATAGTTGCGGAGCAGACCGGTAAGGAACAGTGCGACTCACCACTTTACCAAGAAAATAACCACAGTTGCTGGTCTACAGATTCAGAAGGATTAGATGTTGCATATGGAGATGCAACATTCGAAGGTAATGAAAAATTCTTTTCAGCGTTAATTTATGATATGATGGAATTTGACAACATCGGATTATCCTCATCGATTACAACCCAAAGGCAGAACTTCAATTTGGTCTTCGACGAAAGCAGACACACTAGTGGTGCTTTGGTATCTCCTTTCACAGAAGCAATTGGAGCTGTTGTGTTGCTAACCAGCGATGCTGCTCTCAAGTGGTTGATTGGACTAAATCTATTCGCACTTCTTGCAATTGCAATAATGGTCGTACCTGAAAAAGAAAATTGGAGACACGTCTTCGACCTTACAAGGTTTAGAGAAAGACCAAACAAGATTGATGAAAGCAAATATGTTGCAAGAGTCAGAACAGCATTCCTAACAAAAGTGCGAAATATGCACGATCTCACTAGAGATGAGTTTGCAAGAAAGACCCCAGCGGAGGTTATGCAATTAGTCCGTGATCCAAGGTTGGTTGAACTAGTAAGTTCCAACCGCTCATATTCCAACGATGAACTTAGGGAGGTAATCCCACAAATCCGTCGTTGGGGCAAATAAATAGGAGGAAAATGACATGCAACCCCCAACACCACCAGCAGCCCAACCGCCAGCACCAATGCCTGCGGCACCTGCTCCGGCAGCTCCAGCGCCACCAGCGCCAGCAGCTCCAGCAGCACCAGCAGCACCAATGCCAGCGGCGCCAGCAGCACCAGCTGCACCGGCAAGACAAACGCACCAAAGTAGCCCTGAAGTCAGAGAGCGCCTACAAGCAGTAGGTGCAATTGCTCAAGCAATTAGCGCTGAAGTTCAGAAGGTAATTATCGGTAAGTCACACGTTATTGACAATGTTCTAATCAACATCTTGTCAAACGGTAACCTACTGTTCGAAGATTACCCAGGTTTGGCTAAGACCTTGATGACCAACACCTTTGCAGACGCATTGGGATGTGACTTCAAGCGTGTACAATTCACACCTGACTTGCTTCCTGCGGACATCACAGGTACAAACATCTATGATGCAAAGAAGGGAGAATTTACTTTCAAGCCTGGTCCATTGTTCTGTAACTTACTACTAGCGGACGAGATTAACCGTGCTCCACCAAAGACTCAAGCAGCTTTGCTTGAGGCTATGCAGGAAAAACAAGTAACAATCGGTACTGTAACTCACAAGTTACCTGCGCCATTTATTGTTATGGCAACTCAAAACCCAGTTGAGCAAGAGGGTACATACCCTCTACCTGAAGCACAACTTGACCGTTTCATGTTCAAGATGAGCGTCGGTTATCCTGACAGAGCAGATGAAGATGAGATTCTAGCAAGAAGAATCAGCCGTGGAAAAGACGCAGTAGACGTCGATGTAATCACTGATCCTCAACGTGTTATCGCTATGCAACAAGCATGTGAAGATGTATTCGTTGACCCTGGAATCAGAATGTACATGGTTGAGATTGTAGCAAGAACTCGTGAAGATCCTCGTGTTCTAGTAGGAGCTTCTCCTCGTGGTTCACAAGCACTTCTGAAAACATCTCGTGCAGCTGCTGCTATGAGAGGAAGAGATTTCGTAACTCCAGATGATGTAAAGGCTGTTTCTGAACTAGCAATTGCTCACAGAATCATCTTGAAGCCAGAGCACCAAATCAAGGGACTCGAGGCTGGAGAAGTTATTCAAGCGATCTTGAGAGAAGTTCCAGTTCCAACTGTTTGAGGCACTGAGAAGAAAATTCGAATAGGAAGTGCGTAGCATGTGGTCTAGAAAATCAGCAATGTTAGGAAGTTTGGCAATTGCCATGTATCTCTTGGGTCTTACTCTTAGGAATTCCCAATTGGTTACAATAGCGGTTGTAATCTTTGTATTCCTAACTTGGGCTGCACTATTTGGCGGCCACGCCGACGTTTCTGCATCAGGCCGTCGCTCTGAAGAGTGGACGGGAGAGGAGGGGGTAGCCCTTGGAAGTGTCTCAGCAATGAGAAAAATGTCAAGCGCAAGAATATTCGAAGACGGAGAATTGAATGTTACTTTACGTATGCAGAATCATTCGGGATTAGCAAAAATCTTGGAAGTAAGAGACCGTGTGCCAGAAGTTATGAGAATCAAAGAGGGCTCTAACTACATCTTGATGGAGTTAGGTCCAAGGAGAGAGACTTTCATTGAATATACTGTCGAATGTCCACTTAGAGGATTTTACAGTCTTGGTCCTGTGGCTGTCAGGATTCAAGACCCATTTGGCTTGTTTCACAAAGAAAAAGAGTTGCATGTCTACAACGATTTCCTTGTCTTCCCTAAGATGGAAGATTTGAAAGAAACATTTGTGAAGTCTAGAGTTCCGAAAATTTTCACTGGTGCTGTAAACATCAGACAACCTGGTCCTGGATCCGAATTTTACTCTCTGAGAGAATATTTCGAAGGAGATTCCTTCAGAGCAATCAATTGGTCTGCGTATGCTAGGTCAGGTAAATTAATGGTCAATGAAAGAGAGAGAGATGCTGTAAGTGACGTTATTATTATCGTAGATTCAAGAGCTGTATCGGAAACAGGACCTGTTTCAAGAAATGCCCTTGTTTATTCAACACGTGCAGCAGCATCACTTGCAAAGTATTTCCTTGGAAGAAGAGATTCTGTAGGATTAATCACATATGGAGATGAAGTTGTCAGCGTCGATCGTGACACTGGTAAGAAGCAATTGTATGTGATTTTAACAAAATTAGCAGGTGCAGTAGCGAAAGGAAATACGCCTCTTCAAGTTGTGGTTAACAGAATCATGCCACACATCAACAAAGGTTCCCCGATAATCTTCTTGTCTAATCTTGAGGATGATCCAACAATTGTAAATGCTCTCAGAGATTTTAGAGCAAGAGACTTTGATGTAACTGTTTTGAGCCCTTCTTCTCTTGAATTTGAATTCGACGCAAAGAGGCTAAACAGAACTGGATATGAAGTTCTAAAGACCGAGAGAGACGTATTAATTTCTGAATTGAGAGGTCTTGGAGTAAATATCATGGATTGGGAGCCTGACATGTTGTTATCGACAGCTTTAGCAGGAGCAAGAGGATTCTGAGGTGATTTAAATGGCTGTAAAAAGAGAATCAGGAGACACATCCCACCTTTACGACGGTAAGACTGTAAGGTCCAGTGCACCTTCGAGAAAGGCTTTAGCAGGTTCTGCAGGAATTGGAACAGAAATCCCTAAGGATGCTATTCCCGAAATTGAAGTTCCAAAGTTCATCGAAAGTTTACTTGGTGGTCCGATTATTCCAAAGATGAAGTTTCTAAAGCCAGATAAGATGGTCCAAAATCTCCAACTCGCAGTCTACGGTATTTTAGCCGCACTTGGATTTTTGACATTTATTGTATCTCCAGGTGCTGGAACAATCTGGTTTATGCTTACAGGTTCTATTGGTCTAGCTTCCATCCTACAAATCATCGTAATAATCACGGCTTGCGGACTCGGATTTTATGGAGTTTTCAAGCGAGATGGTAGGTTTTTATTGGGAAGTCAACTACTGTTCATTGTAGCAATCATGAGATTTGCATCGTCTAAAGTCTCTTTGTCATTTGATCCATTCGGATTGGCAGATAATAATTTCTTACTTAGCACAATAGTCGTTATTTATGCCGTTTTACTAATAATGTATATTGAATTATCAAGTGGTGTTTTGCGCTACAGTATGCTAGATACTAGTATTCGCACCAACGAAGTTTATGTCATGAACCCTGGAAAGATTGTTGGTAAATATCACAGAGCTCTTGTGATTAATCCAGTAATTGCATTAATTCTTGCTACCTTGGTTTTGAGTGCGAACAAAATCGTTCCAGTAATCGTGAATATATTCAACAGTGATTTAGCAGGTCAACTACGTGAATCAGTGGAATTGACCAGTGTTTACGGTGTTGCTTTGGGAACACTGTTTGTCTTCCTTATCGTTGGTGGATTGTTTGCATTAAATCTGCCAACACATATTCAGAACTGGAGAGAAAGTTCCGGCGAGTGAATTCAAATCAGGTAATCGCATATTACTAGGGTTGCCATTGCTTTAGCAACTGCAACAGCCCTAGGACCAATAACAGGGTCGTGTCTGCCCTTTACAATCAACTCTTCTACTTCTCCGGATTGTATGTTGAGCGTTGATTGTGATTTTGCTATACTAGAGGGAGGTTTGAAAGCGATTCCAATCCTTATTGGAGAACCAGTAGTTAGTCCTGCGATTATACCGTCAGGGTTCTCCCCATCTTGTACAATGTTTCCTTCTTCTTCTTTCCATCCATTATTATGCTCGCTGCCGTGAAGATGAACCGCATCAAATCCTTTAGAAAATTCAACACCCCTCGCAGCTGGGATTGCCATCATTGCAGAAGCAAACATAGATTCCATACCATCAAACCATTGGCCTCCAACTGCTATCGGCATTCCTGAAATCAAAACTTCCACCTTTGATCCGATTGAATCCTTAGCCTTCCTTACTTCATCTAATAGGTCAACCATCATTTGACCGGTATTTTTGTCAAAGCATCTGACATATGCAAATATATCTGGGTCTTCAATTTCTGAATCTTCTTGTAAAAGAGGTGCTTCTATATTACCTATTTTTGAAACTTGAGCGGTAATTTTGACATTGTTTTGCACGAGTATCTGTTCCAATATTGAAGCCGCTGCAACAATTCCTGCAGTCAATCTTGCACTTGATGAACCACCTCCACTCAAATCGGCATTTCCTTCAGATGCAATGTTCATGACCATATCTTGATGTCCGGGGCGAGGTTGGTTTGGTAGAAACGAGTAATCTTTCCTCTTAGCATCTTGATTCCTAATTTGAATTAAGATTGGTTCACTAGTTGTGATATTGTTATTCACTCCTGAAAGGAACTCAACTTTATCTTCTTCAGTTCTTTTACTGGCATATTTACCTCCAGTTTTTCTTAGCTTCATTGCTGATTCTAATGTATCCATGTTGATTTTTATTCCAGGTGGCACACCAGAAAGAAGGCAACCAACAGATGGGCCATGGCTTGTTCCATATACTGACAAAGACAGATTCTTGCCCCTAAACATGCCCGCCCTCAATTTATCCAAACACATGTCTGTTTTGAACTAAGCGTTTTACATATCCTCATCTAATAGACTATCATCGCTCTTGAATTTTGTTTCGATGATTTGGATATCTTCATGCCTCGAAGAATACCACTTTTTTAGCCTCTCGATTGATTGAGTACTAATCGATGGAACAACTACAGTAATTGCAGGACCAGATCCAGTTATTCCTGCGGCTCTTGCTCCGTTTACAAAGGCATCATTCGCAATTTTCCTGCCAGCCATGTCTTGTGTTACTCCAACCATTGCTCTACCGTTCCAAGTTATGGCTACGCTCCACTGCCCATCTTGCAATGCTTGAAGAGCTTGAGAGAAAGCATTTTGTTGTGTAGGGAACATTTCGATATCTGGAATCTTTTCACGTTGTTCTCTAACTAGAAGCAGGACAGTCCAATCGTCTGGATTTGGTCCTGGTGATTTTAGGATTAAACCATCAGCAGATTTCTCTGTATTGATGTCTATCAGCGTCCAACCCGGTTCTGCGCAAGCCCAAGTATCATCCTTTGAGCCAGTCAATGATACTCCAGCAGAAATCTGAGCGCTTGCTGCGATATCGACAATTTCTGCAGTTGTCAACTCCTCTTCGATTGATTGAGCCAAGGCTCTTATTGCTGCCACTGAAACCGCTGAGGAAGATTTCAGTCCCCTCTTGCTTGGGATCTTTGTTGCTACAGCCCAATGTAAGTCCTTTTTTTGGAGTCCTTTTGGAAGTTTTCTACCTGAAGCAATCCAGGAATCTAAGATGTTGTCAAGCAGGGCAGAGTCGTCTTTGAGCTCTCTTTTGCTCGGTTTATCTAGGAGCCTAACGGTACAGGACAGGTCTAATGCAATGCTAGAGCCGTATCCTAGCCCTGCTGCGTGAAGAAGTGAACAAGCACCATGAGAACTTCCTTGTCCTAAAATCCCCATTTCTAAATCTCCAGCACGCTCGAGGAGACGGTTTTACCAATATGTCTGGTCGATTGGTTTTCGTAAGTGATAATTTCCGTGTCATTACCTATTTCAGTAATCGATACAGTTTCTCCTGAACTAGTCACCAACCTAACGGTCTCCGCCTGCTGGATGCATGCATGGTAATTATTACCATTTCTATTCGACCACTTCAATAAAATTAGAGGCCGATGTTCAATCTTTATTCTTCCAATAATAGCATTGCGTGCTTTTCCTCTATCATCTATCAAGAGAACTTTATCTCCACTTATCAATTCAGAAATGTATTTTGTACTCATATCAGCCATCAATACGTACATATTGACACTACCAGCATTAACTCGGAACGGCCTTGTTGGAACATATTCCGATTCTATTGTTTCTCCATGAATTAAGCACATAGATTGCGACGAGGAGCCTACTAGCATCCCCTCTCCCTTTGCGAGAAGAACTGTGAGGTCAATACATGCTCTATCTCCGGTCCCAATGGGTTCTGATGCGTTCACAATTGATTTTGATAATTCAAGATGACCTGAGTTAAGTTCATCATTGCTTCCGGATTCTTGAACTCTTTCGTTCCTTACTGATTTAACAATTTTACATGCGTCGATCAATCCTTGTTCAGGTCTGGTGACAAGGGCATCAACACCTAACTCCAATGCAAAACCTGCACCTTGGGCCTCTGGAATTGAACGAATGATGGCAGCTAACTTTGTGCCTGTATTGTTGAATGCAGAAATTAAATTCTCGATTGGAATCATTGCCCAGTTATCAAAATCCACCAATAACCATTCAACGATTCCTGCCATTCCCATTGCCTTTTGTTGGTCTTTTTCATTTTCTATTCGAGTATAAGCGCCGATTAATTTTCCTCTATTGTACAATTTGCCATTATCTATGTTCAAATCAATGCCAATGACACGATCAATCCCCTCCTCAGAGGTATAATCTGAAAGCCTAGAATCGACCCAAATTTCCATTTTACAGCCCCGCTAACTCGTGAGCCTGGACAGCAGATTTATTTTCGTGGACTATCAATCTCAGTGCTGTTGCTATTCTTTGAGGTGATTTGTGACCAAATACTGATCTGCCCATACAAACACCATTTGCGCCTAATTTAATCCCCTTTTCAACCAAGCCAAGGAGTTCAAGGTCGTTTGTTATACCTGTTCCAGGGGTTATCAGAATTGGAATTGGTACTGCTTTTCTAATCATGCGCAATGCATCCTCATTGCCCGTCCAAGATACCTTTGCCACATCACAGCCAATCTCGAAAGCAAGTCTTGCAGCATGAGCACCACAATTAGAGGAGTCTCCCTCGATAGGTTTCAGATTTTCTCCTCTAGCATATACCATTCCAAGGAGAGGAATGCCGAGATTATGGCAATCTCTGCTCAAAGAACCCATTCGTTCGATCATCAATGCTTCGTTTGGACTTCCCATGTTTATTTGAGCGCTAGCACCAAAAGCACCTCTTGACAAAACTTCCTCAGCCCCTCCAACCAGAACCTTGTTACTAGCATCAGGACCTCCATGTCTTGTTGAAATCGAAAAGTGAATTACGAAAGAAGTTGAACCATTTGATGATTCCATTAGAGATGAATAATGGGAAACTAGCCCCTTTTGAGCAATGATCACGTCAACTCCAGCTTTGATTAATTCATTTATCCTTGATTCAGTATCATCAAGTCCTAAAACTGGATAATCGCTGACCCCGTGGTCCATTGGAATCCAAACTCCTCTGCCATTCGGAAGTAATCTATCCAACATAGATGACTTGTCTGCCATGAACAAGCCAATCGGTGTTCTATCTCAACCTTTTGTTACTAATCCTTCAACGAAGTAACTGCCCAATGGATTAATTTTGCTTCGGCATTTTTGAGATGTTCTTGTACCGTTGATTTTGGCTTGTTAAGCATCTCAGCAATATCTTTGAGTGTGTTCTTCCTTGGACTTTCGTAGTATCCTGCCTCGCTTGCAAATTGGACTACTTCAAGCTGTTTGTCTGTCAAAAGTTCAGTGATTAACTCCTTTGCTTCTCTTCTATCACTGACTATTACCTTTGTTGGTGGGAATAAATTTCTTGCTGATTTAAGGAAACCTGAAACTCCCTCTAGAGTTCCAAGAATTCTGATGTCAATGCCATCACCTCCAAATGTGTACGGTGGTAAAATGTGTATGTTTTCGAATCTAATTGCCGCCACTGACAGGGGGTGTGAATTCCAAACTACCAGTTGTTGTATACCGCCTTTTTTAGATAAATCTGTGCTTTCTGATTCCACGGATATGAAACTCAAATCATCTAAATCACTTGGTGATTTGTCGTCTGAGAAACTTGCTTTCACAAGTTGCCTAACTCCTTCAGGTTTGACATCTAGGTGTGCTAGAACTTCGATAGTGTCACAAATTCCTGCAATTTTGGAAAATTCAGAAGCGAGAATGGACTCTTTAGACCACTTCATTCTCGCTTCTCGCATGGGTACACCAAGACGGAATTACATTAATAATTTCTTGAATTATTTGTAATCCATTTCGTAATAATACTTTTTAGTAAATCCTTTACCAAGGAACCTGAGCATACCATGGATTTAATCAGTTTGGAAGGGATATCAAGATACTACGGTGAAGGGGAAACCCTTGTCAAAGCCTTAGACGATGTGGATTTGGAGATAGAGGAAGGTGAAATCGTGGCATTGTTAGGACCGAGTGGGTCTGGTAAAACCACCCTTCTCAATGTTATCTCAGCATTGGATGTACCAACTGATGGAAACTACCAATTCAGAGGTCAAAAAGTCCCCCTTGGGCATGTGGAGAAGATGACAACCTTTAGGCGTGAAAATGTCGGCTATATTTTCCAATTCTTTAATCTAATTTCTGACCTAACTGCAGAAGAAAATGTTCTTCTTGTCCAACAATTGTCTGGTCTAAATGATCGAGAAAGAGCTAAGAAAATGCTCTCTTTAGTAGGATTATCAGGTCTTGAAAACAGATTTCCTGCCCAGATGTCAGGTGGGCAACGACAGCGAGTTGCTATCGCTAGAGCGCTTGCAAAAAGCCCTAGGATAATTTTGGGAGATGAACTTACTGGGAACCTTGATTCAAAGACGAGCAGGCAAGTCATGGAAGCATTGATTGACATAGTTAGGGCAGAATCATCGACTTTGATTTACGTAACACACGATGAAAAACTAACAAAATATGCAACTAGAGTAATAAAGTTGGATTCAGGGAAAATAGTTTCTGACGAATCTGGTGAACTTGCCTCACCAATAGGTCATGCAAAGGATAGTGCTAGGAAATTAGTAAAGGAAGTCTCTAAACTCGGTGGTTCAGTTTCATCAACATTGAACAAAATAAAAGATTCTTTTTGAGGTGTAACCATGAGAATCCTGCTTATCAAACGACTATCTAGGAGTATGTGGAAAACTAAATTGCGGTTATTCACAGTTATCGCTCTTATTTCCATGTCCATATGGGCTGGGGCATCGATGATTGAACATACCAAGAATTTGGATTTAATTTACGATGACTTCTATGATGAAACAAATTTGGCAGATATTTTTGTTGATATTCCAGGAAATTTTTCCGATGTGGAGGACCTAGATTCAGTTTGTACGGATTTCTCTAATCTCTACGATCTAAACGATTGTAATACCCAGCTAGTTGTACAAGGAACAACTATTTTCGAAGAAGCGGGTGAAAGCAATTTTATCCCCTCAATATTGTATGGTTTTGACCAAGCAACCGTGAGCAAACCCCTCCTTGAATCGGGAAGATTCCCCTCGAACTCTGCGGAAATTACACTCGATGCACACATTTTAGGGGATGATGGAGTCGATTTTGAAATAAATGATATAGTTTCAATTCAAACTGGAGACGGTATACAAAATCTGACAATTGTTGGGTTTGCAAACCATCCGCATCATCTATTTTATGCTCCAGAGGGTTCTATATTTCCTACATACGATGGTCTAGTCATTGCATATACTGATGTTGATTATTTGGTTGAAATCGGCAATTTTACTCATAATTCTAGGAATCAAATATTGGTTGACTTAAGTCAGGATATTGGATATGATTTGCGAGATACTTCTGAAGATGAAGGCAGAGAAATGAGCCTTGTTAAACAAAATTTGAGTGACATTTTAGTTGAGAACGGGATAGAACAAGGTCTTGTTAACGACAGAGGTGGAATCACATCTGTTGAATTTTTAAGACAAGATTTGGAGGGTTCAAAGAAATCTACGCCAATCATTGTCGGCGTGTTGCTCGGAGTTGCTGGTTTTGTAATTGCTATCTCTTTGGACAGGCTCGTAAAATCTCAACAGAGAGAAATCGCAGTCCTCAAGACACTTGGAATTAGTGCGAAAGAATTGATTGAAGCCTATTTATTGCTACCAATTGTCTTGGGTCTAACCGGAGGGGGTTTGGGAATTCTCTTTGGAATTTCACCCTATGGTTCACAATTTATCACAGAATACTATGCATCATTTTTGAAAATCCCAATAATAGAAGTTCACCACTATCCAAGGGAATTAGCAACTCTTTTCACGGCAACTCTTGCTGTAACCTTCATTTTTGGAATTAGACCTGCTATTAAGGCTAGTAGAATGGAGCCGTTAGATGTTATGGGGCAAGATGCAAGTCGGGTCCCCCCGGCTTTAATTGCTAAAATCACAAATTGGATGCCGCCATCCCTCGGCTTTGGAATGCGCTCTACATTCAAGAGACCTGCTAGACTATTGATGACTTTAATCGCTCTTTCTCTTTCTATGGTAATCCTTGGCGGTATGATGATATTAACGGCTGGAATAGATGAGTTATTCACTTCATCAATTGATGAAGTTGAGAATTGGGACCTTGAGGCTACGAATTATGATCTTACCGAAATTGAGCAATGGGCGATAGACAAGGAAGCTGATTATGAGTATGTGCTCAGGTGGCAGGCAAGAATTGTGGATGACGAGAGAGATTTCCAAATTTTAGGAATTGATGAGGTAGGAAATTCTGGTGATGAGATGCATTCTGTAAGTCTACAAGAAGGTAAACTTCCACAAGAGGGAATGTCACCTGTTCAGGTTTTAATCGATGAAGGAATGAGTGCTCAATTAGGTCTCAAACCCGGTGATAATACCTCGATTGCAATCGGTGCCCAAGAATTAGAGGTGGAAGTGACAGGAATTAGCAGAGAGATGGTCAGAGTAATGACTCTACATCGTTCCGATATTACTGATTACACATTTACAGAAGCGACCAGTATCTGGCTGTCCTCACCAGAAGGTTTAGTGGCAGATGATGTGCTCATTGAAGCCTCATTGAGCGTTGATAGCTTAGAAGAAAGAAAACAGCTTTACAATGAACTACTAAATCTCCAAAAGCAAAACATGCAAGTGATTTACTTTATTGGGGGTTTAATGGCTGTAGCAGTTCTATTCAATACCTTACTGATTAATCTCTCAGAGAGGGATACCGAATTAGCAACTCTGCGTGTATTGGGGGCCTCTAAAATCAAACTTGCAATTATTTTAACAGTTGAGCATTCAATAATTGGCTTACTTGGAGGGATAGCAGGATTGTTCGCTAGCAGAGGGATGGCTATGGTATTAACAACTGAATTTTCAACGTGGTCATTCCACCTGCCATTTATTGCTTCAAGGGGTACTGAACTTACTATAATCGGAATAATTTTCGGAATTTCTGCGTTGATTACTCCTCTTGGAATTTATCGATTGCATAAGATGGATCTTCTAAAAGTAGTCGCAGAACACGAGCGTTAGTTATATGGACAAACGGCTTAGTGCAGTAACATAGCAGGGAGTACCATGGAGCCTACTGAATTCGTCGTTGCTGGAATTTTAATCGGCGCAGCAGGGCTTGGACTCTTGCGAGCAATTACTAGAAGAGAGCCCCCTGTAGAACTAAATCAGGGACTTACTGCAAGCGGATTAGACACGGACCAAAATTCAGCCAATTTTACAAAAGCAAGGCATGAGTTCGATAAGAAATTAGCTATGCTGGCTAACAGGAAAAGCTCTGGCCCATCAATGTCAGAATTGGCAATGAAGCGTTTGGAAGAAGAAGAGCGCAGAAGATTGGATATCGAAGCTAAGTTAGCAGAAAAGGAAAGGGAACGTGCCGAAAAAGAAGCAAGGGCAAGAAGGGAAGCTGAGTGGGAAGCCGAGGAATCTAGGCTGGAGTCAGAACGTCTCGCTGAAGAAGAGCGAATCGCTGAAGAAAGACGTGCTGAAATGGAAAGAATTGAAGCTGAAAGACAAGCAGAATTTGCCGCTGCTGAAGCAGAGCGCCAGCAAGAGGTTGAGGCTGCAAGAGCGGAAAGAGAACTCGAGGCAAGAAACGCAGCAGAGGCAGCAATGGCTGACTTGAGGGAGAGATTAGAAAGAGAGGGAGCAAAATCCTCTGACGTTCAAATTTCCCTAGTGTGGAATAATTACAATGACCTTGATCTACACGTAGTTTGCCCGAGCAAAGAGAGAATTCATGGAGGGAATAAAATTTCCAAGTGCAACGGTGAACTAGACGTTGATGCAAATGTTAAGCCTGATACTAGGAAGCCTGTTGAGAATGTTGTATGGCCAGAAGGCAGAGGTCCTGGAGGTACATACGAAGTATACGTCCATCACTACAAGAAGCACAACAAGAGAAGATCTCGGGATCCAACTAAATTCCAAGTTATTGTTAATGCTGCAGGAGAATTCAAGGAGTATGAGGGGTCCTTAACCCATGGCGATCCAATCATGAAGGTATGTGAATTTACAATCGACCCTCCAGAGGTAAGAGCAGCTAAGAAGCGTGAAGAGGAAGCAAGACTTACTCAACAACTCGCAGAAGTCGAGCGTAAATTATCGAGTGGACAATTAGTTGATGAACCTGAAATAGAAACTCAAACTGAACCCGAAGAAATTGAAACAGCCGCTCAACCGGATGCATTATCGGGTTTGATGGAAGAATTAGAAGCAGATAACAGTTCAGAAATTGATTCGGAAATTGATCCAGAAATTGCTGACTTACTTGAAGATTGATTTCCTCGCTAATTTGAACAAGGAGTTCTAAGGATGATTACAGTAGATGATGTGAAGGATGCACAGCGCGCTTGGGGAGATGGGATAGTCGCAATCTCTTCTGCACATTCTAGCGGTGAGGATTATGAAAAAATCGCAATAGAACATGTTGAAACTCTTTATGCATACCAATTTTCAGAAGTTTTATTCAAACCTACACTGGCCTCTGTCCAACAATTTAGGGGAGATTTTGACTCTGCATTATCATATTTCGTTGCTTCAAATAATGCTTGCCCAGAAGATACTGGCTTTGCAATAAAAGGCTGGACAGCCGTTAGATTTGAGAATACTGGCATAATTCTAGCAGGAAGTGGTGCTACATCTATGGGTAATTATTTCTTCACAAACCCCGAGGGAGAGGAAACAAAAGTCGAGTACACATTTGGCTACATTCTTGATGAGGAAAATAAATTGAGAATCAATCTGCACCACTCATCTATTCCTGCGAATGCAAATTAATCAATCGCATCAAGATAGAACGTCATGCAAACTGTCTCTATCAATCGCTTTCTTGATTGCTCTAGCGATTCTTCTTCCTGTTGACATAAATGGTTCATTGATGTCAGAATAAGGAGAACCTCCTACAAACGGATTTGAACCTGCAACAATTCTTGCGCTTATTTCAAAAACCTTGAATTTTAACTCATCAGTTACTATAGTTTCCAAGCAAAATGGTCCAATCATGCCTCTGCTACCTTCCTCTAGCAGGAAAGATGAGGAGACGACTCCTTCCGCCATTTCAAATGCTCTTGGGAGCAACGATTCTCTGATTACAACAGGTTGATTTCCTGTCACCACGAAAGAAGGCTCAAGGCTCATTTCTCTTAGATCCCTCAACGAACCTAGTTTGTAGAATTCGTCAACGTTTGACTCATCTCTTCTGTCCATGGATAGAAGTTCTAACCGACCAAGATTCTTGCCCGCATTCTTTCCTCTTCCTTGAACCTGGAAGCCGTCACTTCTAGTAGGGTCAAAGAAGAAATGAAGATAATACCTGCAACCCAGAACATATTCTTGGATTGTGAATTCTTCTTCAATGTCAACATTTCTCCTAAAATCTCTGTAATCTCTAGCAAGGAAGTATCCCCTCCCTCCTTTTGCTCCGGCATATTTTACAATCACTGGTCCATCAATTTCTTTCGGATCTCTGATTACCCTAGGCATATCACATCCACCAGCTTCTAGCCATTGTCTCTGCCTTTCACGTGAACTTTCCCAGTGTAGAATGCCTCTATTACCGAATGTTGGAACTTGTAGTTCTCTGAAGTTGGAAGATCCTAAATACTCAACAAGTGAGCCATGTGGGATAATTATTACATTATTTTCACGAAGATAATCGGCGTAATCCAGCATTTCTCTGTACTCTTCAAGCATCAACCATTCATCGGGTTCAGCACCGGGGAAGGCTTTGTAGAATCTTCTTCGATTTTCCCCAACTGCAATTCCTAATGTTTTGAAACCCTCCATTCTAGCGCCGTGCAGAATCTGAAGTGAAGAATGTGATGCGACAACACCGATTGTAATCGACTCTTTATCGTAGCCAGCCAACCAGCCTGCGAGTGTATCGGAGTCTACGCCCATGTTGAGGGGTTTAGTATTCGATTAATGACAGTTTACCTTCGAAATCAGGGTTTTTTGAAATTTTCAATATATTTTCAACACTCTAACTGAATACTTCATGAAGCGCCTGTAATCTGGGTATGTTATGACAGGTGAGCCAGAAGCGAGAATGACCTATGCAAATTATTTGAGAGTCGAGGATTTGCTAACTCTTCAATCAGGTCCAGCAGGTCATTCGCCTCCTCCATGTAATGACGAACAACATTTCATTATAGTTCACCAAACATTCGAACTCTGGTTCAAACAAATTTTAACAGAACTTGAACAAATTCATGGTATTCTGTCACAAGTAAAGGTCTCGGAAACTCAGCTTCCTAAACTAGTCGAACACCTACACAGAGTTGAAGTGATATTCAAGGCAACTACACATTCTTGGTCTGTAATGCAAACCTTAACTCCACAAGGTTTTCTTGGATTTAGGGACAGACTTGGTACATCATCTGGTTTTGAATCTTGGCAAATGCGAGCCATGGAATCTCTTTTGGGAATAAGAGCAGGAAGAGTCGGTGGTATGGATCCTATGGCTCACATGGAGAAGTTGTTCAAAGAAAATAAATTGTCGGAGCATGCTTGGGATTATCTCAATGATATTGAAAGCAGGCCATCCATTCATGAATTGCTGGTTAATTGGCTTTCAAGAACTCCAATAAATGGTTCTTTAATAGAATCAGAAAAAGATTCAGAAGTAGTAGAAAAATTTGTTGAAAACCACTTAAATTCTATGCGAGAACACGGTTCAAAGGTTATTGAACATATGATCGCAATTGGGCATGGAGATAGAAAACCTCTGACGGATAGGTTAGAGTCTCAAGTTGGTGCTGCAAAGGAATTCTTGATACAAGATGGTGAAGTTAACAGGTCTAGGGCGGGCTTGTTGTACATAGAAACATATCGAGAGTTGCCGTTGTTGTCTTGGCCCAGGGCATTAATTGAGCAAATTGTTGCTACAGAACAGGCAATGATTCTCTTCAGGTCTCATCATGCTAGGATGGTTGAGAGGATGATTGGTAGAAGAATGGGAACTGGGGGCTCTTCCGGGGTTGATTATTTGGATATGACTACCAAGTACAGAATTTTCAAGGATCTGTGGGAAGTAAGGACGATTTTGCTCAAAAATTCAGTCCTTCCTGAGCCTGATAACAAGCCATTTTACGGCTTTTCATCCGAATAATCAATCAAGGTGGGGGTCGATGTCTATTGGAATGAGTTCGTGGTCGTACTCATACATAGCGATTTTAAGAGGGTCAAGAACGAAGCGAATGTCTGCTTCATCTAGTCCATAGAGAGAAATTAGTTCATTTTTGAACGCTTCTCTGAGGTCTTTTTCCTCAGCGAATAGAGGAGCACCCATTCCAATTTGAAGCGCTCTTGCGCCAATAATTCTTGCTCTTTCGAATCTTGTGTGTGTTCTTGCTGGAGCTACCATTTTAGACACCTTGCGGGTTTTCCCGCAGGATGGCGTGAAGGGTAGTGTTATTGAACTCTTCTCTCTGTCAGTTGAGATTGATATTTACTCATTCTTCTTCAAATTCGGGTGAATATCCTTGTAAATAGCGTATTTGTATAATGATTGGAGGAACTAAAATCAGAATCAAACCTATTGTCACAAATGTAACCATTCTAGGTGATAAAGGGTCTACGTAATCTCTTTGTTCAGGTATTTCATAAATTGAAATTAACTCAACCGGCCCACTTGTTTCTAAGATTACTACCATCCCGCTTCCGTTTGATAAATTTGTATAATTGGCTAGATTATGATATCCAAAGGTAGAATTGACAATTTCTTCTTCACTGACCAAATTTTGATGAGTATAATTTCTAAATTCATGTTCAACATTCTCTAGGAACCATATTTTCACTTCAAAGCCGTCAGTAGCATTCCAAAATAGACTACCGTTGGCGGTGGAAATAAACTCGAATCCATTCAATGGATTGTAAGGAGTATTTGTTATAGAACTATCAAGGGAATTTGCTTGAGTTTCTCCACTTAACAATCCTTTACCATTGACAACAAAAGATGGAAGCCCTGCCAAGCCATAGACCTGTTCAAATCTAATTTTGGATTTGGAAAAAAAGGATTCATCAACTGGTGAAGGATGATGTTGCACGATTAAACCATTAAAATCAGGGATGGTTTCCTCTTCCACAGATTCACAAGGATCGCACCAATCTGCACCGTAATATTCAACTAAATATTCGAGTTCTTGACCTACACAACTTGTATTCAATACACATTCAGAGTCAAAATAAACCGCTCCAATGATGTAATTTTGTTCCTCTTCAGGGGTTAATCCAGATGCTAGGGAAGTGCTTAGCAATATGCAAGATAAGAAGATTGCAATCTTATCCAAACTAGCCCCGCCCATAGTCACCAACGCTCCGCTATTGTTGGCTGTATATTCCGCTTTGTTAAAAGAGGACCTTTACACGGACTATGACATGGGAGAATATAGTTGGCGCATGCCATCCTTCCTCCCTCTTGCGCTTGTTGCCATGGCGGGGATAATTATTGTCGCCGGCGGGACAATAAGAATTTTGGATGCAGGAGAATCGTGCCCTGATTGGCCAAAATGTTTTGGAAAATACACATTCGTAATTTCAGAAGAGGAGCAAGAGGCATTTTGGGAAGAATTCCCCGAGCATGAGGACTCTAGGGGTATCGAGCACAGGTACACAGTTCTAGAAATATTTAGCGAATGGATCCACAGGTTGCTTGCTGCAATTATAGCAATTCCAGTTTTGATTAATTTCCTAATGGTCTACAAAATGAAAGAAAAATATGGGCAGCGGGTTGTGAACACTTCGCTAGCAGTCGGTATTCTCTTGATTTTACAAGCTGCTGCGGGTGCAGTGACGGTAGTATACGATAACGTAGACTGGTCTGTTGCACTACATTTGTCAATGGCTACAATTTTCACTGCAACTATTGTTTATCAATATCTTCAAATGAAAGTCATAGAAGGCTCAAACTGGAGTTTTATTCAAACAAGTAAATCATTCCTAGACAGTTCGAAGAAAAGAATGTATGGAAGTGGTATTGCTGTTTTCATATTAATGATACTGGGCGCTTGGGTTTCTTCAACAGCAGGCGGCAACTACAACCAAGCTTGCAGTATAGGGTTCCCTCAAGGATGGCCAGCATGTAGGGGTTCATTATTACCAAATTTCCAAGGTGAGCCTGGAGTGATCGTACAAATGGTTCATCGTTTTGGTGCTGTTATTGTGGGTGCCCTCTTAGTCATTAACGCAAACAAGATGAGGCTGAAAGTTTCAGAATTTGGAGTTTCTAAGGCTTGGGCTAATATTCTTGATTTTGTTACAGGTTTTTGGATTTTGAACGTTGCAGTTGGAGGCTCGTACATCATTTTCGCTAACGATGGGGATTTTCCAGAATGGCTTTCTTTACTTCATTTGGTGATTGGTGTTAGTGCAGCAATTACCGGATTATTGGGTATAATGTTTCATAAAATTGCTTCTGATGCCCTTGCCATAACAGGGGATTCAGAGGTGCAAGAAGATGAGTGAAATTAGTACTGAACATCCTGGAATGCTCAGTGTTTTCATCAAATTGATGAAATTAAGAGTGATCATCTTGCTACAAGTCACGGCAATATGCGCAATTTTAGTTCATGATTTACTTGCAAGATATGGTTCTATAGATGCAGATCGTACTTGGATTGATACTCTCTATTCGTCGTTAATCACGATAATCGGAGGGACCTTGTCAGCAGGTGGATCAAACGCAATCAACATGTGGTATGATGCAGATATTGATCCAGGAATGAATCGAACAAAGAACAGACCTGTTCCGATGGGTTGGATTAGTAAAGAAGGGGCGTTATTATTTGGCTTGACGATAGCAATTCTAGGTTCTTCTACCTTCTTTTTAATACATTGGAAGGCAGCATTCTGGTCATTTTTTTCTGTTGGTTTTTATGTGTTAATTTACACTATGCTGCTGAAGAGAAGAACACCACAAAATATCGTCATCGGTGGTGCTGCTGGTGCAACTCCTCCTGTAATTGGGTGGGCAGCTGCAGCATCTGACGAGGCATTAAGTGGATTGAATCCCCTAGATCTAGGGTCAGCAATCCCTTGGATGCTATTTTTCCTAATCTTTTTGTGGACTCCTCCTCATTTCTGGGCACTTGCATTGTATCGTTCAGGAGAGTACGGCAAGGTTGGAATCCCAATGATGCCAGACATCAAAGGTCCTGAAAGGACAGTAAAAGAATCAAAAATTTACTGCGTGTTGTTGTTTGGCCTGGGGGCTGTTCCATGTGTATGGCCGGGTAGTGGATTACCTCTACTTTGGTCATTTTCAGCTGGTTTGCTAACTTTATGGTATTCGCGAACGGTTTGGTCTATTGATCCAAATGAAGCATTGGACGAAAATGGTAGGATGCCGAAAGCCGCGAAGTCATTTTTTGCATCTTTGAAATACCTCGGGTTTATGTTCATCACTCTGGTAATCATAAGCGCAATACCGCCATCAGCCCTTGGGCCACTTGGTCCTTTGTGATTGGTAAATGGCGCGACGAGGGGGATTTGAACCCCCGAAGGAAGATCCCACCGGATTAGCAATCCGGCGCAATGGCCAGGCTATGCGATCGCCGCAACGAAGCCTGCGAGCAAAGTGCCTTTCATGAACTATACGGTCAAACAACGACCTCTTAATCAGTTGAAGAAATCGTCAAAATCATCATCTAAATGTTCACTTCTTGACTGATTCTTTATTCTTGCATCAACAACTCTTTTCAGAACTTTGTACTTATTCCAAATTAGAGGTAATATGAACAATAGTCCGAAGAGGAATAGACCAAAACTAACCGCAGCGCTAATTTGCACTCTACTATCATCGGTCAAACCTTCCACGAGATCTCCTATCCATTCAGACCCTAGAGGTGGCTCGGGCTCTGGTTCAGGCTCAGGAATTAGGTGTTGATTGTAGTCCCAGAATTCATCTTCTATTTGTACGCGCACAACATTATCTGAGGGGTAATTGACAATAGTCTGCTCATTGCCAACACTATCTACTGGAGTTAGAATGTAATAGTAAGTTCTTTGCGGTCTTATTCCATCATTCATTTTTCCATTCCTTGTAAGGGAAAAACTTTCGCCGGGTACAGATTCCATGTTTGTTACAATTGGAGATAATAGGTTAATGTCAGTGCTAGAAGGTCTTGACTCCATCCTGTATAAATTCCAAGTAAGGTTACCGCTTGCTTCATGCTCTGGCCATGTCCAAGTAAGTTCAACTTCGTAGCAGTATGACCAATCAAATCTATAGTTGAAGCATTCAGTGGTGTTATCATAACTGGTTTGATGTGTAAATGAAATCGGATTAGTAACTGGAGCGATGGAATCACCGCAAAATAGTCCAGGTTGCCCATTGCTTCTACTAACATTTATTCTTGAAAAATCAGGGTTATTTCCTCGATCCATTGGAACAATAGCATATGATGCACACATCCCAGTCTCGAGCGGTTCTGGGTCAAAATAAGAGTTCTCACCCTTTTCTGCAAAGGTGATGTTCGTATCAGTAGTTAAAGATTCAAAAACAGCCTCAGAAGTGGAATTTGGTTCAGGGAAGTATGTTGAGGTCCCCGCCTCAGAGACAATTTTGTAGATCTGCCAGCCTGTAAAATATTGATTCTGCATATCTCCTGAGTTTTCCCACTGCAATTCGATGTGTCCATCCGCCCTTCGGATGGTTGAGAAGTTTTCAGCATAAACTTCGGCTTTTGGTAACTCTCCAATTACTAGGAAGACCACGTTTTCTTCGAAATAGATGTCTAAATCGTCATCGTTTAACTCTGAGAATGTAGGTGCCTGAAGATTATACCAAACGGTATCATTCGTAGTATTCATTGTTTTGAGTTCAATTGTTGTAAAGTCTACGTTATCTGGAAGTAAATCCGTCAGGTTAAGCGAGATCTCCATCCAATCCATCCCAATATCATCTGTTCCATCATCGGCTCCAAGTAATTCAAATTCGAGTATAGCAAGTGGTGTTTTACCTCCACCTATTGTGTAGTCCTTTCCTTGATGAGGCAGTTGATAGGACCATTGGAAGTAAGATTCTTCTCTGGCAACTGCTGTACCGGTGAATAATGGGCTCTGATCAATGTCAACTTGGTCGAATACAGTAATCTCCTTGTTTACTGCGTCAATTTCACCTAATGCATCTCTGACATAGACTGTAATCGTGTGGTCTCCCAATCCTAAAGTTGATCCTGAAATATTTAACTCGGACCCGTAACCCAAGTTGAATATTCCAGCAGCATACCAGGTATAATTTAGAGGGAATGCAGCAGTTTCGGAGACTCTAGCAGACATAATTATGTCATCTGCAGTGTAATATATTCCCAAGGAATTTTCCTGTTGGATGTTAGCGTTTATACTTCCTGCAACGATGTTTGCAACCTCGGTTAGAATATTGTTTGAAACACTTGAATCACTTGTTCCGTCTAAGAAATTGTTTGGTGCGCTTACTCTGAGGGTACGTGAATTGCCAGTGAATAGTAAATCAAAGGTGCAAGTAAATGATGACCCAGGATGCAGAACTGGTATATTACACTCGGACTCGTTTATTGATTCACCATCCGAATCGGATGCCTCAAAACTGATTACTATATTGGAAACTGCTCTATAGCCAAGATTAGAAATTACCGAAGTTACCATTTCTTCACCGTAATAGTACTCAGAGTCGAACTGGTTATGGCTTGGGAGCATTGATTCTACTTGGACGTCAACATCATCATTTATTGTAAAATTGAAGCTGTATATATCGTTAAAATCATTTAGGTCTCCACTTGGTGTTCCGTTAGATGCAATAATTCCCATTTCAAGCATGAAATCTCCTTCTTGAGAGTGTGAGAAATCCGGCATCAGTCTTCCGAATTGGGACCAACCTCCCCAGGCAGGGAGATTTGTATAGACAGTGGATTGTTCTGAAATTATCGCATTGTTAGAATCAATCAGTCTCCAACCTACGCTAATGTTTGTTTGACAACCACCGCAAATGAATACATCTCCCTTTGCTTTGAATGAGTAGTCAGTATTTGTGTTGAGGACAACTCCATCTGCATCAGTTCTTAGGTTCTCTAAGTCATCCCTTGGGTCCCAATTCTCATCAATGTCTATGTCAACGAAGTCTTTGGTCACGTTTATCAGATATTTGAGGTTGTCATCACTGGGATCATTATCGTTAATATCGAAGGAGAATATTACAGTGAACGTCCCCTCAGAACCAGAAGGGTTCCAATTGTCTGATGCGTCTACGTTCATGGATGCACCGGGTATCAAACCAGAAATTTGCATGTTTCCTCTGTCTCCTTCAATCGAAGGACTATTCCAGTTAGACTTGCACCAGCCAATGTTTACATCTCCTTCACAAACATACCATTTGAACAGTCTTGGTTCACTAGGCGTGCTGATTCCTTGATTTTCTACTGTGATGCTGAAATCTATTGGTTGGTAAGATGAATACCATCTATCTTCGATAGGGCTCACTTGTTGTGTAAATGCTAGGTCACCTGCTGATGATGCGCTTGCAAAACCCACTGATGTAAATAGCGAAATTAATAGCACTAGAACAAGTGATATTGACTTCAAAGCGGAAGCATTGCGTCTATAGGCTACGCTCGACATCATATATTGGTCGCATTGATACTTCAAAGACTCATCGCTTAGATTTCCAAAAAAAGCCTCATCTTTATGCTGTTTTAGTGGTGGGAAACAGACAAACTCATTTAATTGAGTATATTGGAAATATCATGGGTCCGGAATCCACGGGTGGTTTGAACCGTGACGAAGGCGCCCTAACTGCCGTAATTGAGTTCCTAAGTGCCTTTACTTTGTTTTTGATGATTTTAGTGGCATTTATGTCCTTAGCCAGTCTCCAAATGGGTCCAAACGATCCTAGTACAGACAGATTAGATTCAACAGCAGTTAATGCACTAGATAGATTACTTGCAGACGAGGGGCAATTTACTCCGTATTTGGGTAACGAACTTGATTACAACAATTCGACCAGTAATTGGCACAGTCTCAGTGGTGTAGAGATTGCCGATGGTAGAGTTCTGCCTGGACTTCTTTCATCTTCAGGAGAAATAGATCTCGAAAGAGTTACTGCCTTGAGGAATGTCACTGAAACAGGCATCCTTGAAGGTCTTGCTATCCCAGAAGGTATGAATCTTCATCTGACAATCACTGTGATTGAGTCTAATGATGATAACAGGACTAATCTTGAGATATTTTCAGGTGGGACTCCGAGACTTAGTGCATCATCATCAACATTTTCTATGAGGATGATAAAATCAGGGGATGAGTTAGTTAGGGTACTCTTGGAAATCCACAACGGAGGTAAGAAAAATCCTGTCTTAGAAATACACGAAGTGTCGCCAAGGGGCTTTAACGGCGGACCTGAGTGGTTTGAGATTTACAACCCAAGCGACTTTGCTGAGGAGTTGTCAGGTTGGGGCTTTGAGTCCGAGAAGAACTCGATAATCAAATCAGTTCTTTTGACTGATGGCGTTATGACAGGAGGGTCTTATGCAGTATTTACTGGTGACCCGATTGGTCAAGAATCAGGAAATGCATCAGAAGTAATCGATCTTGGGTCTTTGGGATTCTTGGGTGTTGGGGCAATTGATGGTTTAGCCGATGGAACTGGAAGCTTGAAAATGTATCATACTCAACAAAAAACCAACCAACCAGCAAGAATCCAAACAGTACAATGGGGCGGTGAAACCGGACTGAACATTGGATTTGGAGAATCTTTGGTCTGGGATGGTAATTCTTCATACCAATCATCCTCTTGGTCCGTGGATGATTCGCCTACTCCTGGTAATTAAAATCCGGACTTAATCTATTAATTCAAAGCGCATTGTTCATGAACATTGACGAAGTCACATGTACTGTTCGCCATGATGCCGAGTTCAGTTTATCAACGTGACAGATGTATTACTGGAATTCACGGCATGGATGAAATTCTAAGGGGCGGAATTCCGTATGGCTCTACTGTATTGGCAGCGGGCACATGTGGTTCAGGAAAAACTACGCTGGGAATGGAATTTCTCGTTAGAGGTGCTTTGGCAGGAGAGGCATGTGCGCATTTTACTGCTACTGAACCGAGTGTAAAACTACTTGAGAATATCAGGCAATATGCTTTCTTTGATATGAACATGGTCGATACAGGACTAATCAACGTATTTGACGTGGACGTTCTGTACTCTTGGTTGGGATTGGATAAAGCCAGTTTTGATTTGGATGATGTTCACGCTCTGATAAAAGCAATAGTGGATATAGTGAACACAATTGGTGTTACAAGACTTGTAATTGATTCAGTGACTACTTTATGTTACAAAATCAAAAGCGAGCAATTGATTCGAGATTTCCTGTTTACCCTGGGTAAGAAATTGGCAACTCTTGGATGTACAACAATTCTAATCTCTGAGATTACCTCTGCCACCGAAAACGCTCACTGGTCTTCATTCGGTGTGGAAGAAGCGATTGCGGACGGAATCATTGTCATGGGTGACGTTGAAAGAATGGGGCACTTGCTTCGGTTCTTACAAGTTGTTAAAATGCGTGGGACCGCGCATAGCAGGGCTAAACACGCAATCGAACTGACTCCACTTGGAGTAATGCTAACTCCAATGCTGAAATGGGGCTCAGCCGGAGAGGCTCACTGGGGTGGATAATCATGTTCGAACTTGATCAAAGAATAGCAGAACAACTTTCTGAAGTATCTCTTAATTCTGCAATTCAATTGCGCTCAGGAACATCGAATTCTTTCATGGTAACTGCTAGCACCATGTTGCCTTTGATGCAAATGTTCGAAATGGGTGGAGTATACATTTCAGCATCAAGAGGAGCAGTAGAAATTATTCAAGCTTTCGAATCGATTGGAGTAGATGTTTCTCATATTCAATTTATTGATTTAGTATCCTCTGGAATACTTGGTGGAACTGATGTTCCGTATCAGAATATACACTTCGTAGATAGTCCAATCATGCTCGAGTCGATTTTGTTGAGGACATTGTACATTCTTAGGACTACGCCCACAGAAAGAAATTTCGTATTCTTGGATAGTGTAAATGCCCTGAGTATATACAACGAAGGTAGGATGTTAGCCGAGTACCTGCACACTTTTATCAACACTTTCAGGCAAAGAGAAATCTTGTCCGTAATATTGAACATCCCAGATCAAACACCTCCACTAGTTCTATCTAACTTAGACTTGTATTGCACTGACTTGATTGATAGAGGGCAGGTTGTAATTAACTGAGGCGATAAAGATGGCAAAAAAAGTTAATTTTAGTAAAGAAGACGAGGAATTTTTTGGTAAACACGGTTCATTCGGAGTTCCGAAGTTCGACATGGAGATGAACGGAGGAGTGCCTCGTGGTTTTACAATTATTGCCTTCACCGATACAGGATCTGGGTCTGAATTATTTGCTAAGCAATTCACCTCTCCTGCTGAAGAGCCCGACAATACTCTCTACATATCCACCAACGAAGGACAGCAAGAAATCATCAGAATCTACGAGAAATATAGTTGGCCACTTGACATCAGCGTTCGAACAATTGGTGAAGAATACAACTCAAACGTACTTGAAAAGCAGTTGCTAGCAAGTAGATATAGGTTAGAAGGTTTCAGAATCGACGACATTCAAAAATTAGCTCAGACTAGATTTGTTGATGATACTAACCAAGATTATTTGACAGAGGTAACTAATGAAGTAATGGCTCTTGACCCTTATTTTAGAGTGGTTATGGATTCTTTGGATTTCTTTACTCAAAGAGAGGATCCTTCAAGGGTTATAGCAATGATTAGGATGTTGCAAGCCCACACTCAAATGTACCGCGGCTTGTTGTTTATCACAGTATCAAACGATGGTTTGCCTCCTGCTGTTAAACAGGAATTATCGCAGATCGCAGACATGGTATTATCATTCAAAGTTAGGACAATAGGTACGGATTTTGAAACATCGATGATAGTTTCCAAGTTCAGGAACTCCCCGGAAAACCTCAAAATTCTTGTTTTCCGTGTTACTCCGGACGAAGCGATTACCCCAGAAACCGTCGAGCGTATTGCTTGATGTTCTACGACGAGGCCAACAGAACCTCAAAAAGGAGGTTCTCGAGGGTGGACCATGTCCGAGACAGGAGATGCTAGCAAAATGGCTTTCCCAGGCATGGATTCTCAAGAACTGGCAGTCGAGAAAAGAAAAGGCACTGGGGGTTATGATCCCTCTGGTATTGACCTAGAGGCTTGGACCGAACTAGAAGAACAGTTGGTTGCTACTATTCCTAACTATGACCGAGTAAACAAATGGATGACTTTTGGCCAGGATAAAAATTGGAGAAAGTCAGTCGCAAAACATGCTCTTGAAGGGATGAATGTGCTTGAAGTCGGCTGCGGGCCTGGCTCTTTTGCAGAAACCATTTCTGGTGTAGATTTAACCTGTCTTGATCCATCTGCAGAAATGTTGCGGGTGGCAAAAAAAAGAGTTGATGCAGTAAGAGCAGAAAATGGAGATTCAGATGCTATTTATGTCCAAGCAATCGCAGAAGATATCCCTCTTGAAAATGAAACTTATGACAGAGTTTTTTGTTTATTTTCATTTAGGGACTTTAGAGATAAAAAGAAAGGACTGGAAGAGATTCACAGGGTCTTAAAATCAGGAGGTAAACTAGTTATTTGTGATGCTGGTAAGGCTAATGCATTTCACGGTTTTTTCGGGAAAGTTTGGATGGCTACTGGAGTCCAATTAATGGCTAGACTCATAACTAAAGACAAAGATCATCCTTGGAAAGGATTGGCTAGATCCTATACACATTACGGTACCAATAAATTCTACAAGAATTTGATGGAAGAAGTCGGATTTGAAGTTAAGCAGGCTAAACTCATCCTTCCCTTCGCTATGGCCTCAAGATTCGTTGCTGTCAAGAAATAGATTACGTCGAGCAAGAAATCGTAAAATATTCACGACAAATAATGTGATGATTTGACATCATTACCCTCATAAACCCCATTCAAGTCGGGAAGTTTAAGGTGAGTCTCTTGGATTACGAATCTACGGTTAGGGGCATCAAAGAATCCGACATGAATGTCGATAAAACTCTAGCAGAGGCTCACGAAAAAGCATCTAAGCTTCTCGCTGATGCTCGAAGAGATTCTGCTAGTCTTGTTTCGCAGGCTAATGAAGAATCTTCCAAAGAAGCCTTAGCCACAGTTGACTCTGCCCGAGACGCTGCTAGCAAGGATGCAGAAAAAGCGAGAAAAGACGGTGCTTCCGCTGTTGAGAATGTTGCAAAGAGTGCAAATGATAACACACAAGCAGCAATCGATTTAGTAATCAATGCAATGTTGGAATGAGGTGAATCAATGTTCAGTTCAGTTCCAATGACACAAATCAACGTGGCATCTCCTGTTTCAAAACTGGATGATGTCCTTAGTGTCATGGAAAAACTTGGATGCATCCACATCCAGCCTTACACTCAGTTCGAAGACGGTGTCGGAATTGGACAAGCACGCTCTGGCGAGGATGCACAAAGAAACAGTTCTCTTCTAGCAAAAGCTCGTTCTCTTTCAAGCCAACTTGTAGTGACAAACGAAGAAGGCTCAATGAGCTCTTCCCAAGTCGAGAAACTTCTCTCTGGTGGTTTCGAAGAGTCGATGGATTCTGCTTCTTCCTTACAAGGAGAAATCTTGACTTTAGAAAATGATATCAGGGTGAAAACCGAGGAACTAGAAGTGCTTGAGATATTGGCGCCACTTAATCTTCCTTTGGACCTACTCACTGGTTCAAAGAGCATGGAAGTTTATGTTGCCCAAACCAATAAGTCTTCTAAAATAATGGACAAATTGTCCGATTCCAAGGACGACATCATCGTTCAATCTGCTTCTAACGTAATGGCAATTGCTTGCTCTCCTTCAGTATCTACTGATGTTCAGGTTGTCTTAGCCGAAATGGGTGCGAGAGTAATTCAGATTCCAAGTGGAGAAGGGTCTCCAAGAAAGATATCTTCTGAATTTTCTAAGCAACTTAGCCAACTAGAATCAGACCTCGATTCAGCACAGCAAAAACTCGAACAATGGGCGTCCTCAAACGGTAGAAACCTATTGTGTGCAGAGGAATATCTTTCAAGAAAAGTTGAGATAGATCTTGCACCTACTAGCATAGCAGTTTCAAAGAAAGCATTTGCAATTGATGCCTGGACTCCTTCTAGCAACGCAAATGAAGTTAAATCCCAATTAGAAAAGGTAGCACCGTATGTTGAACTAAGCGAATATGTTGATGACCACCACCATGATGAACATCATGATGATGACCACCATCACGAGTCAGCAACACCTCCTACAGAATATGATAATCCTGGATTTGCTAAACCATTTGAGCTCATGGTTGATTTGGTTGGAAGACCAGCATACGGAAAATTCGATCCTACGCTACTGATGATGTTCACTTTCCCAATGATGTTCGGTCTAATTTTAGGTGACTTCGGATTTGGTGCAATCATTGCATTAATCGCGCTCTTCCTAAAATCAAGAGCAGTTGACCCAGCTATCAAGAATGGGATGAACATCATGCTTTGGATGGGTATCTGGTGTATGATATGGGGATTCATATTTGCCGAAGGATTCGGTTTCGTCTGGGATAATACCACAGATTACATGACCAATTCACCACTAGCGTTCTTCTATGATATGTTGCCGAAATACGATGCAATGCCACCTTTCATCACTGAAACTCTCGCAATGACGCACCTAGCATTGCCTTGGCACAGAGCATCAGCGGGGCACGGTCTAGAGGAATATATACTGATTTCTGTATACCTTGGAGCAATCCACTTAATGTTAGGATTCATCATAGGATTCTTCTCAGTAATGAAAGCACACGGAATAGTTGCTGCTTTCTTCGAAAAAGGATCTTGGATACTAATTCTAATTGGTGGATTCATGCACGCAAGAGGCAATCTAAGAGCAGAATGGGGGCTATTCGAAGGGACACCGTGGGCTATTATGCTAATCATCGGTGTACTTTGCTTGATTGTAGGATTGGCAATATTCGAGAAATTTGGCTGGGCTGGTGGAATAATTATGGGACCAATCGAAACATTCGGTCTACTGGCTAACACATTGTCATACCTCAGGATTATGGGTGTTGGTGTTGCAGGTGTCAAAATTGCAGAGGTCTCCATCACAATGGGTTGGGTCTCAATGACCAATGGCTTTGAAGCCGGTGGAATTGGATACCTAACTGGAATCTTGTCTTTCTTACTATTCTTGGGTATCCAAGCATTCGCACTCGCTCTCGGTGTTCTTTCACCGAGCATTCACGCCGCCCGTCTGCATTTCGTGGAATGGATGGGCAAGTTCTATGACGGCTCAGGGACGGCTTTCAGGCCCCTTGGCGGCAAATCCCTCCACGTAGAGGGTTAATCACAGTCCATCGGACAAAAAAGGAGGTAAAAAAAATGAACAAAACCATGAAGAATACCCTAAGAGCAATGATCGTTCTGGCTGCACTAGTCCTTGTCGCACAAGGCGTATCTGCAGCAGAAGCAACTGAAACAGCAACCGGCAACACCATCACTGGTGACCTTGGAGTCGGTATCGCATTGGGACTAGCAGCAATCGGTGCTGGTTTCTCCCAAGCAGCTATCGGCAGCGCAGCTGTTGGAATGCTTGCTGAAGACGGAACAAAGTTCGGTCCAGCACTGATTTTCACTGCTCTACCAGAGTCTATCGTGATTCTAGGTGCTCTACCGCTTTTCCTTCAATGAAGAGCAGTAAAGTCATCGATTTGATTTACGTAACAGAACAGGTGAGAACATGTCAATGAAGAAATTAGCAGAAGAAGTCGCTAAAGATGCCAAAGCAGAAGCGAAGCAAATAGTAGCACAAGCCGAAGAGGAAGCATCCTCTATAATGGCTAAAGCACAGGCTGAAGCTGATGCTATCAGAGCAGGCGCTTCTGCCAAAGCAGAAAAAGAAGCAAAGCAAGTTTCCCGTGAGGTTGTTGCAAGTGCTAACCAAGCAATGCAAAAGGATATCTTAATCGCTAAGAAAGAAGCACTCGATGCAACTCTTGCAAATGCTAAAGAAATCCTATCAGATGCTGGTTGGAAAAAGAGATCATCTCTTTTGAAAGCACTAATGGCACAAGCTGATGAAATGAGTGATTCTTCCTTTACCGTACATCCGGTAGAAGTCGATAAAGCAGCTGTTAAGAAATTAGCAGGTGACAGAAAAGTCGGCAATTCCGTAGAAGGTTTGGGTGGATTCACTTTGGTGAGTGCCGATGGAAGCGTATCTTTCGACTTCAGATTTGACAGTAAACTAAACCAAACCTGGTCTAGTAATCTAGCTGGAATAAATAAAACTCTATTTGGATGAGGTGAAATAATGGCACTGAGCAATGTTTCGTATGTTTCTGCAAGAGCAAAAACACGTCGCAAGCAACTTGCAAGCGATTCACAAATCAGAGCCTTGATTAGCCAATCCCCTGAGCAAATTTCAGTTTCTGTCGGAGATATCCATCAAAGATTGAGGGAAGATCTTGACAGGTTCGCTGGGATATACAGCGGAGGAGACTTAGTTGAAGCAGCACTATCTCACAATCTAGAGAAGGAACTAAACTCGATATTCAACCTGTGTGCTGGCAAAGTAAAGAATCATTTGAGCGTGTTTACGCAAAGGTACCAATACCAAAACGCAAAATCCGTCCTAAGGGCTGTGTTTAACGAAGTTGATGTAGAAAAGGTAGAGCACGATATTCTGCCCAACATCGACCAAATCAATGCACCTTGGTTGGATTTCGTCGAGAAATCCGAGACTTTGCGTGATGCAGTTGTTAACATGAAAAAGATGCCTTATGGAAAAGTACTGATGTCGCTTCCTGAGGATTCAACTCTCGCACAATACGAAGATGCTTTGGACATGCATTACTATGCAACAGCCAGTTCATCTATCAAAGGGAACGGGCCAGATGTAAAGATGCTTCAAGATTTGATATCTATGGAAATTGATCACAAGAATATCTTGAACATATTAGAAGCAAACGCAGTAGGATATCAGGACAAGTTAGATCAAATCCTGATTCCAGGCGGTAAATTGTTACCAAAGAGATCCTTCCAGTCTGTAATTTCTGGAAAGAGAGCAGGAATGCTTGAAGTTCTTGCAAAATCATCTAGATTTGATTCTGAAGGTTTTGCAGATGTATTACAAGAATGTGAAGAAAGGTTCAGTCTAGATCCTGCAGTAACATGGCTGAAAGAAAGAGAGTATGCGCACATGAAAAGGATGAGTTACCTCCATCCTGTCAGTTCGTTGCCTGTGGTACACTATGTCTCAATGAAGGTGAAAGAAATATCAGACTTGAGGCTAGTAGTCCGTGGAAGACTTGCGGGTCTCTCTTCTGAAGTACTAGAAGCACACATATTAGGAGCGTGAAGAAATGGAGATAGCAGTATTAGGTTCTCCAGCATTCACTCTAGGATTCCAGTTAGCTGGAATATCACATATATACAACCCTGAAGGAGATGAAGCGATTCAATCAGAACTCAAGGTTCTACTAAATTCAAAAGACGTTGGAATTGTCGTGGTCGACTCTGAGGTTCTAGCGTCTTTGCCTGACAGATTGCGAGAGCAAATGTCGGCATCAGTCTCCCCGACTATCCTAGGAATAGGGACAGAGGAAGACAACACCTTGCGTGAAACAATACGCAAGGCAATCGGAGTTGACTTGTGGAAATGATTTCCAAAAAGGAGGAAAAAAGCATGGCAAATGAAGGTAAAATCTACAGAATTTCTGGTCCGGTAGTTACGGCAATCGGAATGGAAGCATCGATGTACGACGTTGTAAGAGTAGGTGATGAAGGTCTAATGGGCGAAGTTATCGAATTACACGGTGAGAAAGCAGTTATCCAAGTTTACGAGGATACATCTGGTATCAGACCAGGTGAACCGGTTATCAACACAAAGGAGACCCTTTCTGTTGCACTTGGTCCAGGTCTTCTAACTCAAATTTATGACGGTATTCAGAGACCTCTGCCTACACTAGAGGCTGAGATGGGTTACTTCATCAAGCGTGGATTAGATGCTGACGCATTCGACATGGAAAAGAAGTGGACCTTCAATCCAGTTGCATCTGCCGGTGACGATGTTCAAGGCGGTCAAGTAATTGGAGAAGTTCAAGAGACAGAAACCATTGTTCACAAGATTATGATCCCTCCTGGTATATCTGGAACAATCAAGTCTATTGAATCTGGAGATTTCAACGTAACAGAAACTGTTGCTGTACTAGAAGACGGCACTGAGGTTCAAATGCTGCAAAAGTGGCCTGTTAGAACTCCTCGTCCATACACACAAAAGTACGCTCCTGATACTCCTCTTATTACAGGAATGAGGATTCTTGATTTCTTGTCCCCACTCGCTAAGGGCGGTGCTGCAG
>CAXAGT010000016.1:0-31431 GCA_963968885.1 uncultured Candidatus Poseidoniales archaeon
TTCCTCCTAATCTGAATTCCATTGCGGCCACTGTTCATTATCGCTTGAATCACTGACCAACACAACGATTCTAAATGATTGGTTCTCTAAGAAAGAAGGCAGTGAACGGGAAATACTTGGTGGAATGACTCCATCTCTGAGATCTACAATCAGCCACGCTTCTTTGTACTGCATTGACCATGCTTCAATACTGGCCTCAATACCTTGAGGAGGGACTCCTTGCCTTACACTTGGAATGAATTGATACCCGTTTATGCAGCGTCTCTGGTCATCTGTCCACATGAAGAAAAGTGGCTTAGGTGATAATTTCTCAACCTCTCTATTCAAGTCAATTTCAGTTGCACAGACCGGAACTCCGGGCATTGGAATTGGTAGAGGATACTGCCAAGTTTTCGATGCTTCCAGCGGGTCAGTCTTTCGCATGAACAAATCATCGAAGCCTCGGTTGTATGAACTTCACTGTCTAATTCGTTGAAATTGTTTATTTTTCAAGCAATATATTCATGCGAGGGATTGTTTTGGGAGGATTATGAGCAACGGTCCAGGTCCTGCACCGCCAACCCCAAATCGCAATTCTGTGATTACTATGTTCATGATAATGGGGTTAATGCTACTACTCGTGATGAACCCAGGACTGAGAACATCTCTGGGAGAAATGGCTCAACCCATACTTTCACCAGTTTTGCCTGAAGAGAAATACTTCATACTAACTGTTCTGATACTAGGTTCTGCTTCTATGCTAGTTAACACAGTACTGAGAAACATGTTCATGGATCCAATCGCACAAGCTCACCTACAACACAGACAAAGGGAAGTTAGGCAGATAATGAATGAAGCAAGGATGAATCGAGATTCCTCACTTCAAGATAAAGCAATGACACTACAGCAACAAATGATGCCTGAACAGATGGACCTGCAGACAGGTATGATGAAACCAATGATGTTCACAATGGTATTTATTATCGGAATTTTTGCTTGGCTAACTACTTCTGTAGAAAACTTCCGTGTAGACTATGTATCGCTTCCTTGGACTCCAGAATGGAACTTGTTAGATGACAGATTCTTGTTTTTCCCAGCATGGATATGCGCATACATCTGCATGAGTGCCCCATTGGGAAGAGTTGTTGATCGTCACATGAAGTTGATTCGATACAAATCCCACCCATTAGTTCTAGATGGAGGAAGAATTTCCGAGCCACTTTTGCATTTAGTACAAACCAAAAAGCCTGAGAAGAAGAAAAAGAATCGGTCAAACAATAACAGAAGGAATCAGGCTAAACAGGCTAAAGCCAGCAAAAACACTTCCAAACAAAGTCAGGAAGAAGACTCTGAACCAAGTAGCGATGCACTAATGGCGTGTCCGGAATGTGGAAGCGAGAGCGTCTCCAGAGATGGACCATCACTAATGAGATGTGATGTTTGTTTACATTCATGGAAGTGAATTCTTGGTTAAAGTGACAATCTCAGGACATCCAGGGAGTGGAACTAGCACGCTTGTTGGATTATTAGAGATGAAGTATTCTTGGAATTCCCTGAACGGTGGGGATATTTTCAGAAGTGAAGCAAAAAAGAGAGGCATGCCCCTAAATGAATTTGGGGACCTTTGCAAAGAAGACCTTAGCGTTGATAAGAGCCTTGACCATCTGTTAATGGATAAGATGAAAAATGATGGTTCAATAGAAATCTTTGAATCAAGATTAGCAGGTTGGTGGGCTTACAAACTGGACCTAGATTGCAAAAGGATTTGGTTAGATGTCTCCGAAGAAGAACGTGCATCTAGGGTAGTTGCTCGCGAGGGGGGTGAAATCTCTGATAAAATCAAAGAAAACAGGGAAAGAATGGTTGTTGACGAAGAGAGGTTCATGTCCCTATATGGCATAAAACCTCAAGAAGAAGAACCTTACACGGATATTATAGATGCATCCGATCTAAACCCTGAGCAGGTACTAGAAATCGCATCAAAAATCATCATGGGTGAGTAAAATGATTGTACTTTCAAAGGATTTTACAACTAATCCAGACCATGGTTCATATCCAGATAGTAGGTCCTTAGAAGAGAGACTTGCAAGTGGATTTATCCTACTTGACAAACCAAAGGGACCAACTTCGCATCAAGTTAGCGCTTGGGTAAGGGATATGCTTGGGATGGACAAACTTGGGCATGGAGGAACGCTTGACCCCTTCGCAACCGGAGTTCTTCCGTTATTGAGTGGAAATGTCATGAGACTGACTTCTAAAGTTTTGACACACAATAAGACTTACATCGCTGTCTTGAAGATGAGCAGAGAATTCACAGCCGAAGAATTAGAAAATGCAATGAAAAGACTTCGCGGAAAAATCTTCAACGTCCCACCAGAAATTTCTGCTGTGAAGGTCCAAGTAAGGACAAGAACGATTCATGAATTTTCTGTTCTCGATGATAATGAAAAACTAATTATTGTAAAAATAACTTGTGAGGCAGGGACATATGTTAGAACAATGTCTAGAGACCTTGGTCTATTGATGAACCAAAAGATTGACCTTGTAGAATTGAGAAGAGAATCATCGGGAGATTTCAAATTAGAGCATTGCGTTAGTCTGCAAGAAGTTGCAGATGCAATATACCTGTGGAAAGAAAAAGGAGACGAAACAGCTATGCTCAGAATTGTACATCCTGTCGAGAAAATTGTTCAAGATTTACCTGCAATTTATGTCAAGGATAGTGCAGCAGCCGCTCTAAGCCATGGAGCACCATTACTAAGGCCAGGGATTGTTAAAGTCCCTACTGGCTGGACAAAAGGATCTAATGTCGCTTTATTCACTTGTAAAAACGAACTTGTTGCAATAGCAGAATTGCTATGTGACACAGCGTCCATAAAGGCAATGAGCGAAGGCGAAATAGCCAAGCCAAGCTCTGTGATTATGAAAGCAGATACTTATCCAAGAATGTGGAATAAGTCTGAATAATCATGCTTCTATGTATTCTTCGTAAATGAACTCCTCTGTTTCTATTCTTATTTTCAATTGAGTCATAGACCCCACTTCCTATTCTCCCCCGAAAGGACGGCCCCCACAGCCTGAGAATAACCCGTCAGCGATTAGGTGAGGTTATGAATCTATACCCTATTCCTAGAATTATGCGACATTGGGTCACAAGAATAGATTATTTTCATTCAATCTTTCTTATCTTTGCAGGTGCAAACAATGCATATAGACCAACAAGTAGTATGATTATGCCAATTGTGGCAATTGTTGATACCGTTCCAGAGATTTGAATGGAGCTGCCATCTGATCCAGAGTTGTCATCTTCACTAGGCGTTATTATTACATTTAGCCTCTGCTCGTTATTTGTCTCATCCCCTTCATCAATGTCAGATGACCTATCTACTATTGCGATTAATGTAACCAAGTTATCAGCATCTGGTACTTGCCAATCAAAACTTACCACGCCTAATCCACCAGGAGAAATAACTGCTATTTCGCCAATGTGCAATACCGAATTATCATCTTGGATTCTAACTGATACAAAACCTGCTTCTGCTTGGCCTGAGTTTCTTACAAATACGGAAACTTCAACGATATCTCCCTCCAACGGTTTCTCTTCCTCTACTTCTATAGATTCTACGAAAAGATCTGGTAATGCCAAAACTTCGAGGTCAACTGTTCTTGAAACACAGTTTGTATCATCACATATAGTCAAATCAAATGATTGATAACCAGGAGTAGGTGGAACTATGGTTATTTCTCTTTGTTCTATATCCACAGTTGCCCATGAACGGCTAGTAGATGCAGTAAGTTCAAACGAGTCAACATCTGAGTAAGAGAATTGAATCACACTTTGTACATCGTGTTCAACTGGAATTACTGCAGGAAATTCATCCAACTGAGGCAAATCATCAACTTCATCAACCGTAATCAGCCAACTCTCAGACCAAGTATTTCCTGCTGTATCTGAAACAGTAGTTACAATACTAGCTGTACCGTGTTGATTATTTTCCAAAGCAATTCTAATTTGACCTTCACTCATGCTTACATCAACTAGACTTGGATTTGAATTTTCAAAAGAAACAATTAGGTCTTCAGGAGCAGTTCTATCATCGGTACATCTAGTGATTAGAGGAAGAAGTAATCCTCCACCATCTTCCTGCAAATTTTGGTTACCTGATATTGAGCAATTCGGATCTTCGTCATATTGAATGGTAAATCCACCTGAAACATCAACATTTGAAACTTCCAAGATTGTCGTGGAAGCATCTCCTTGACTATTCCAAATAAACCAACCAGCGATGCTGAGCTCAAAACTTTCAGTATCTGCATCAAGATATTTCCCAATAGGAATGGAATAGCTCATGCTCATAGGGCCAGATATTGGTTCAGAGATAACTGCATTATCTTCTATTGCTACAATGAAACTTGAATAATTCAAATCTAAACCGTCTGCATCTCCTATTATTCTGCCTGAAAGTGTCAAGGATGGATCATTTACATCAACCCAAACCCGCTGTATACACTCTTCAGAAGTTGAAATTCTAAGTTTTGTAAATTCGTTATCAGGCAATAGCATGTGTTTGCTTATTGGAGAATATCCACTCCATTGAATGCCATCTTCACTTGTGGCGTATTCCAATAATACATCATCCTCTGTATTGTTTTCAATTTGATAGTGTACCCTTCCGATTCTCTGATTGTATGGAGTTTCGATAGGTTCACTCTCCCAGGTACCAGTTGTATCATTCGATGCCTCCAAGCCACAAGGGGTCAACGATAACCCTGAACTAGTTCCGCTGGAGAGATTTTGTTCGATGATTGGAAGACCTAAATCTGAGAATGTTGTAATCGCTTTTGATACTTCATTACCATACCATTGCGTCTTAGCGGTTAATTTCAAACCGACTGCATCAACGTTTAGTTGAGAATCATCAGTTGTACCTTCACTCACATAATCTAACGTCACCTCTATATCTCCAAGTTCAGAAAAAGTCCAGTTATTGTATTGGTCTAGATCAATCTCATAGGCATTAGAATCGATGTAATTTATTCCACCAGTTGTATGTGCCCAGTTCTTTACCAGTTCGTATGTACCCCCCCATTCAATCGAAATCCTAACAGAATCTTGATACAGAGCATCGGGAATTTGGATATGCAAAAGCAACTTCGCACCATAATAATCTAAATTTTCAAGAGCAGATACATCAAAACCATCAACTGAGATAACTGGTCCTTTCGACCAAGAATATGCGCCATCTGGGTTTCCTATCGAGGCATTTGAATCAGTTGAAGTTGATGAAGCCCAGATAATATTTTGACCTAGATTTAGTGGTCTCTCATTTATGATAGACAATTTATTATCTGCTACCATTACCTCTGTATATTCTGCATTTTGTTGGGTGAAAATGTCCTTCGAAGACAATCCCCAATGATTTGATTCGGTAAAGTCTCCCTGTGGCAAGATATCTATTACCGTGGCATCATGCACTGACCTAGCTGTAACTGAAGAAGCAGATGCGAGCAATATCAGAGAAATTAGTAAAATCGCAGTATAAGTACCGTAATTGGTTCTCATCATTTAACCCACATCAACCATAGCACTTGAAGACATGGTTTATCTGGATAAAATATGTTAACCTTGCAAGGGAGTTAGGCAAAGCGCATTCTTGAAATACCTAACTCAAGACGGCAGGCTACCCAATGGCTGTGGTAGTGTAGGGGTTAGCACGGGGGATTGTGGTTCCCCCGGCCCGGGTTCGATTCCCGGCCACGGCCCCATTTCAATCAATCTAGTTGCCCATCATTGATTTCATGACCCATTCTTTGAGCCTTAGTTTCAAGATATGATTTATTTTCAGGACTGACTCCAAACACCCAAGGAATACGATTTGCAACATTTATTCCGTAACTTTGTAACTGAGCGATTTTGTTCGGGTTATTGGTAAATACCGAAACCTCATCTATCCCAAGATGAGATAACATTGATGCTGCTATTTTGTAGTCTCTTGCATCAGCAGGTAAACCCAGCATCAGGTTAGCATCAAGCGTATCAGCACCTTTATCCTGCAGGTGATATGCCTGAATTTTTGCGTGTAATCCTATGCCTCTACCTTCTTGTCTCAAATAAAGCAAACATCCCCAACCATTTTCAGAAATTGATTTCAATGCAGCATCTAGTTGTGGTCCGCAATCACAGCGAAGAGAACCAAATGCATCACCAGTCAGACATTCTGAATGGACTCGGATTGGAACTGGATCTGGCCCTTTCATGTCACCCATCATCAAAGCCACATGATCTAACCCAGTTTCTTGTTCGTGAAATACCCTTATTTTGAAATCTCCAAATTTTGTAGGAAGCTTAGCTTCGCTTGGAACATTCTCTTTTTCTACTAAGTTAATTTCTAAGTCTTTCATTTCCTCACCTCTATTAAGAATCGAATCTCTCCTGCTTCTTCCTTCACGGAAATTAATTCACTTGCACCTCTCCCTAACAACATCGGTATATCATGTAATGTTTCAGGATCATCACACAGTAATTCTACAATAGAACCTTGGTCTAACATAGTAATTGCATTCTTTAACTCTGAAACTGGGACAGGACAAAAATATCCAACCAGATTTAACCTGTGTGTCGGCTCAGCATTCTCTACTGATGGAGAAGAACCCATTGACTCCTCCATGAATATTCCAAAGTCACTCACCATTTATTTTTTTTCGGGGTGGTTCTTTTTTAATCCATTTAGACACACTAAAATTCAAGCCATTTAACAATTAGATTCATTTGTGATGCCGATTCTGTGGAAAATAGGAGGGGTTGGATGGGTTTCAAAGGAATCGATTCTAAATCCCAAAAAAAACTCAAAGAGGCTCGTGAAAAAAATAAACAAGTCAATTTGGAAAAAGAAAGAAAAGATGACTTAAGCACAGAAGAGTTCATCCAACTTGGAATGAAGTATCTCAAAATACCATTAGCACTAATCTTGGTCGAGGCTTTCTACTGGTTTTTGACTGCTCCAAGTAATACACTCGCACCGCTTCAAGTTGCCGAGGCATGGATGTGGAATGAGATTGTCCAGTTGATTTGGGGGGATGCGGCATCTGCGCTATCTATGCACAATGGTTGGTTAACAAGAATTGATTTTTATCACGTTGATTTCCCTGGATCATTTGACTCTGTGGGACTGTATGTTTCTGATGAATGTGCAGGGGTGCATGAGATGATCTTCCTAGCGACTCTTATAATGCTAACAGATGGGGTTGCTCAAAAAAAGAGAATTCAGGCAATTATTGTTTTCAGTGCAATTGTTTTCATCATCAATCTGACTAGACTTGTTTTATTCTATCCGATTGCGGTTGATGCTTGTGTTGCAAGCCCAAACGACCCTGCGTGTTTGAACAACATGTGGGCATTCCACAGACATGTATACGAATGGGGATTCTTAGTTCTCTTGATATTGATGTGGTTCATTTGGTTCATGTTCATTGGTGGTCCGAGTAGAGTTAGAGATTCTTCAAAGGCAGGAATAGACAAATGGAGATTCACCCTCAGAAAAGATTGGGATATCAAGCCATTTCTGGGTCTTTGCCTCATGCTAATTATGTTCTTGTTAGCAATTAATAGGGTAACAAATGATGCTGATGCTCAAGCAGCCAGAGAGATTTTGAGAACTTGTGAATTCAACAATCTAGTATCTTCGATGTGTGGAAACGCACAGATGCAATGGGACAACTCAATACAGGGTGCATGGTCATTGGCAGCTATCGGTTTAGTTACAGGGCTTTTCTCTTCAATAATAATAGAAAAACCAAATGAAGATGGCTATTGGCCAAGTGGTGAAAATACTGGCTTCACCATTTCTCTTGATTACAATGATTTACTTCCTAAGAAGAGCGAAGAAGAATGATTCAGAACGTTGACAAAGAATAATTCAGACTCTTTCCGTTGTACTTTTGTTTGTCAAGTACTTTCATTGCCAAGGATGCTTTTGATTTGTGGACCTCTACTATCGTTGAATTCTTGAGTTTGATAATATCCCCAAGTTCCTCTTCTTTACAGTTAAGGTTAGATCTAAGCCATTTGAATAATTTGAAATTGGAACCATGAAGACCATCCAATTCAATCCTTACGTAGCCAAATGGAGTCGAACTATCGGTAAAGTCCTCTTGCCAAGCAACTCTCTCTTCGCTATCAGATGCTAAATCTGGTATATCCATGCTTTCTTGGATTATTCCAAAAGCAGCTTCGATTTTATCCATTTCTCCGGAATCTTGCGTTGAACATAGAGTCCAAGCACTACCTTCTCTTCCGATTCTTCCAGTTCGACCTATTCTATGAACAAATGATTCGTGGTCGTTTGGTACATCGTAATTTATTACCAAACTAATACCGTCGACATCAAGACCTCTTGCTGCAACATCCGTAGCGACTATGATATCCTGCTTGCCTTCTTTGAAAGAATTAATTAATTTCTCCCTCTGGTTTTGATTCATATCTCCGTGCAATGCGTGAGCGTCAAACTTGGATTTCTTCAGTTTTGAAGTTAGTAAATCAACCATCCTTTTGGTGTTGGTGAAGATTATAGATTGACCGTGTATGTTGTTCATCAGTATTCTAGTCGTGGCGTGAAGTTTGTTATTTCTTGAAACCTTTACTCTGAACATTCCGATATCAGGAAGATCCAATTCATCTTCATTTGTCTGAACGAATTCAGGGTCTGACATAAATTCGTTTGCTGCATCGATTATTTCCTGTGGAAATGTAGCACTGAATAACAAAGTTTGCTTTCTGTTTGACATTTTCTCCAAAACCCACATAATGTCTGGGAAGAAACCCATGTCAAGCATCCTATCGGCTTCGTCAAGAACAAAATAATGAGGGGAATTCATATCGATGTAGCCTCTTTTTGTCATGTCCATAACCCTACCAGGTGTACCAACAATAACATCAACTCCAGCAGATAGTTGCCTTGCTTGCTTTTCTAGATCAGTTCCCCCATAAACTGAAATTATATTCAGATTCATATCACCTGATATGTCTTGCATTTCCTCAGATACTTGCTTTGCAAGTTCTCTTGTTGGACATAGAATTAGAGCTTGCAAGTATCCTTTTGCCTCAATGGCGTTTAGAATCGGTATTCCAAAAGCACCGGTTTTTCCAGACCCAGTTCTTGCTTGACCGATGACGTCCAGCCCTTTTAGTGCAGTTGGAACAGTATCTCTTTGAATCTCTGTGGCAGACTCCCAGCCCATTTTTTCAAGACCAGATAGAATTTCGGGTTTAAGCGACCATGTCGTGAATTTTGTATTGGTAAACATTTGATATCCTCTCCGTGTATTAGTCATGGTCACAGGAGGGATGCGACCTTACCTTTCAAATCAGAAAGATTCTGATTCTTTTATCTCCCTTTGGAGTTGACCCATCCAATACTTTTTTGCGTTAGCACGGGTAAGTGGTCTGCGTGTTTGTCTAACATGCTCAAGAATGTATTGTCTGAACTTGAATGCCTTTGTTCTGTTAGTTCCCTTTGGTGTAATACCATCCCAAAGGCGGTCAAATTGTTCTTCCTTATCGTTGAATGCACCGCTCATAGTGTCAACTCCTTGCAAGCGTCCGACCAACGACCACTCTTTAATGCTGACGGCTTGTGAAAGTTATTCAAGGATAGTGATTATCATACATATCGTCAAAGTCATCATCATCATCATCTAAGTCTTCAATCGGAATACCATTGAACGTTGGCCTGGCTTTTTCAATGTGTTTTCGGTCTTCCTTGGGGATTCTAGAAAGATCTATTGATTCACCTATCTGCTGGTTTTTTGGATTTGGTAATGTCGTCCTGAGGTTACCATTTTCATCCAATAACCCAATTGCTTGACCCATAGCACTTGCTACCTCTCTGTCGATGGCAGGGACAGGTTCTGCTGGAGCCAGGAATTTGTTTTTCTCTGCTTCAGTTCCTTCTAAGGAAATATCAACCAGAAGTTTTCTCAAGATCTCTTGAATTGCTTCATCTTTTTCGGTCTTCAACAAATCTTCTGCTAGTTCTCTTTGCTCTTCTTCAACTAAGATTCTGTCCAACATCTCAATACAATTTCTGCGAATTTCAGGATTTGGATGCCTGGTTGAAGCAATGATAATTTGCTTTGCTCTGCCTACGTTCACATCCACTCTTTGTAAGACTTGAAGTGCTTTATTCCTTACCTTAGGTTCGGTATCTAAGAGGGCTCTCTCTGCGAATATAATTGCCATTTTTGCTTCTCTATTCACCATCGATGGCAAGGTATTAGATGCATTTATTCTTACCTGTGAATCTATATCTTGTAGAGACCAAGAAATCAAGTCCCAGGCTGCGGATGAGGCTGATGAGACCACCCTTTTCAGAAGTTTAGATGCCTTTCTACGCAAGACAGGGTCATCCTCCTGCAATAACCAGTCTATGTGGTCGCAGACAACCTCAGGCCAAACATCGCAAAGAGATTGTAATCCACTCCATGCAGCTTTGGACCTGTAGGGAACATCACTCAGCAACTCATTAACCAAAGAATCCTCAACTCCTGAAGGAAATACGGGAGCCATTATTTCTAGCGTTTGGGAAGCAACTTTACTAACGCTTATGTCCTCGTCATCCAGCAATACACTCAGATAATCGAATAATTCTCCTGATTTTTGCTCAGCAATTTCGGGCATTGCATTCAATGCTGCAATTCTTAATTCTACATCATTCGATGAGGCTGCATCTATGAGGGCATTATGAGCATGACTTATTTTTGAACCCTTAATTTTTGATAATGCTTCAACACCGTCTTTCCTTGTCATTGTGTAGGTCTTTCCCCTCCAGTCAACAGATAAAGATTTGACATCTCCCGTTGCTAAAGGGATTATGCTGTGGTTTGGAATCGCATTCCAAGGACCATCCCTTGCAACACTTATGACAGCTTTCTTTTTCCTTGAGGCAAAAGAAATGGGCTTACCAGTCCTTGGATCGATTGCAACGTAGTCCTTTGTCATCTCAACCCTCTTGAAACCCTGCAAAATACTGAACCCAATTAACCTGTGCATCAAGCGTTTATGAACTCTAAACCTAATCTACAAACAAAAAAGGATTTTAACATAAGTCGAATGGATATATTATGGCCAGTGCTCTTCATCGAAAAGCAATAGCACTGGTCCTGCTTATGATTTTATCAACCATCAACGGATTTATCGTCCAAGAAGATGCTGAAATATTCGATTACAATGAGAAGTCAGAGAATAAAGTCGTATATTTGAATGACAAATTCGACACCAAGAATTTCACTCTAACAGATCTTAGGATAGATTCAACATCGAATGAGGTACTTCTATCTAGACCAAATGTAAACTGGCTTAATATTCAAAGTCAAGGACTGGTGATGCCTACAACAGGTTCTTGCATGGTTTTTGTTCAGGAGCATAACGAATTTTGGTTACTCGGAGGAAGAGTGGACCCAAACCCACAACAATCGGGAGATGAAGGTCCGACTCAAGTAATTCAAATCTTTGACATTGCAAACAAAACTTGGAGACCAGCAAGCCATACTATGACATACGAACAACAATATCATGGATGTGCAAAGCACGGGAATAAGGTTTTGACTATTGGTGACCACTATCCAAATACTAACCCAGAAAGGATTTCAACTGGTTTGGTACAAATTTACAATTTGGTCAACTCAACTTGGTATGAAGGAGCCCCGATGCCATCTGGGAAGAACGTAGGCATGGCAGGAATTACTCAGAACGGTAACGAAGTTTTCGTTAGTGGAGGAGTCTCAAGAGAATCACGCTCAGACCCTTCAAACGCCTTGCTGAAATATGACATAAATAACGATACATGGACAGAGTTAGGAAGCATGAATGCAGATAGGTACGCACATGTGCTGGAATATTACCATGGCAAGCTATACGCATTAGGTGGATATGTAACGCTTCAAAATGCCAATGGAAATTGGCAAACACAACCTGCTAACCATACCGAAGTATATGATCCTGTAAACGACACTTGGACGAATCACACAGTCCTTCCTTGGAAGATTATGGGAATGGCATCAACAGTGTATAACGACGAGATAATATTGCAGGGAGGATACACCTTTACATCTGAAAGGAAAACATATGGTTACAATCCAGAAACTGGTCACATGAGGAGATTAGCTGACATAGCTAACTCGATGTTTATGTCAACAATGGCAAGTGGAAACAACACTATACTATACGCAGGAGGGGATGCTAGTTACTACCCATTTTCCAGTTGGTCGGCGAATTACTTAGGAGATACACAATATGACACATCACCAGATATGGCTATTGGTTGGTTAACCTCAGATCCGATTGATTTGCGTATTAGCCCTGAAGGTACTGCAACCCCGCATTGGATTAAGTTGTCTGGGGCTTTGTCACAAGGGACAGAATTGAAGTTACAATACAGAGCATCTGATTCAGAAACAGGATTGATTACTTCAAGTTGGATGCCCCTTGACTACTCAGGGAATTCTACATTTTTACAAATCGGCAACCACACTCTAATATCAAATAATAAATCTATACATTCACAAATGTCATGGATGCAATACCGAGTAAATTTCTCTTCGACAAGTCTTGACCCATGGCAAATACCAGATTTCGATGATGTAGAAATTGGGGCACATCAATCTGTTTTCCTTAGTCAAATACCCAATAGAATAAATCCCAACTCAGAACCTACAACCATAGTAAGTTCTCACATGGCATACTTACTAGAAAAGCAATATTCTTTGAATATCTCAAGTCATACCTTGGGAATAAATCAACACCTGCCAAATGAATATGTCAATCTGATATACTATCAAAACAACGATTCTGTGCAAATTATTGAAAGTTCTGACATTATCATAGACCAGAGTATTGAAATAAATCCGACCAATGATTCAAATGGATTGACTACAATTAACTGGACATTCAGTCTATCTGAAAATGCTACAGGAGATGTACTCACATACAATATCTCATCCACTTCTCCCTCATATCCTATGATTGGTACATATTACGCCAAACAAAATGCTATTGCCATTGACAGGAATCTTACAATTTCAGAATCAGAATACTACTCTTCAATAACATCGCTTAACCCAATCGAGAAGGATGACATTTTGCCAGCGAATTCTAGTTTAGGAGTAAGACTAAATGCGATTTATTCTAACACGGGCAAGGAGTTAGATTATGGAGAAGTCGAAGTCAGACTCCATTTAGACGTTGAGGGCAAGATAGCAGGTCAAGATAATATTCCTGGCGAATGGTTCAACTCATCCACAGATTGGATGAGATATAATCCTGATTCTGTAAATGATTTTGAAATTATTATCCCATCAAATACCTCTGGTAATGGTTTATTTTACTACGAAGCAAGATCGAGTCAAAGCATGAATGTGATTACAGCATTTAACTCCCTTGAGGTGAAAATTGACGCTGAGATTCCTATTTTAGCCTCATCCACACCAGAAAACGGTGCATATGTCAACAAGAATGAAAATCGGTTGGTAGAAATCAACTATGCAGACTTTGGGGGTTTAGATGCCTCAAGTTTACAGACAAGTGTATGGATTCAAAATCTCCATGATGATAATGGCGATGGTATTTCTCAGGAAGCTGAATACCATGTTTACAACAATACTCTTGAGATATCGGGTAGCGAAAATACAATTAAATTGAGTTTGGATGATTCAGTAAATATTGACGACCAGTACGTCAGAGTTCTTGTCGAAGGGAAGGACAAATCTGGTAGTCAAATTCCGACTTATGATGCTCTTGTTGGAACGATTTGGTGGACGACAAGGACCCCTTACAATTCTGAGATTATATCTATAGAACCAATGTATGAGTTTGAAAACTTAGGTAATCAAATAATTGAGCCAAACCAAAAAGTGGGTTGGTCAGTTGTCATTACTGACGCAAACGGAATCACTGATGTAACAGAAGTATCGCTACTTCTAGGAGGACAAGAAAACCTAGGACTTACCTATCAAATATCTAACGAGGTATGCCTCCCAAGAGATTCAAGATTACAGGTAATTATTGATGAATGTAATATGTTAATAGATGGTGACCAATTGAAAATTAATTTCGTTTTCTCCAGTACATGGTCCCTAGACAGTAGACAAATACAAAACGGTAGGATAGATGTAAAAGTAACCGATATAGATGGAGTCAATCAAACAAGTTACAACGATCAGTGGATTTTAAACAATAAATTAGATTACTCTCTATCAAATCTAACTGACAACAAAGGAGAGATAGTAGGAGATATTGTTCAAAATTGGGCATTAAAAAATGATGAATACATTTCATTCTCTGGTAATTTGATTCACAATTACACCCAAAGAGAATACACGGGAGGACTCCGGATAACTTGGGATGGATACATCGGACAACAAGTATGGCAGGGTTCTCTTTCTGAATTTGTAAGCGATGGAAATTTCACAGTAGATATACCAGTCCCAATAAACCAGGGTATCTTAAATCAAGCAACGATCAAAATTAAAGATTCAAACGACAATAATGTAATCGCTGAGTTACCAATTCCAAGAATCTTAATAGACGATACGAACCCAATTCTGAGGCAGCCGATTGAATCTACAGAGTACTCAAGATACCATCTCAATGAAATTATTGTTGCCGCAAATATCGAAGAAGAAATATCTTGGAATAGAAATCTTTCAATGACTTGTCAAGTGAAATCTGATTCTATTAAATGGGAGCCTTTGACTAGCAGTAATCTTCCTTCCTCATCTTACCAAGGCGTTTCTTTGTTCACTTTTGAATTTGATTTCTCTGAACAAGGAGACCCTAATGATCTTGATACACAAGCATACATTTCTTGTTGGGCATCTGGAACCGACGATGCAGGCTATCTATTACAAACCGCATCAGGTAATACTGAATTGGAGCCTTGGTTTACCCTGCCTCTGAATTCAGTAGGACCGGACTTGAAGCTAGGAGAATTTGAAATTCCTGATTTCGATGGTGGACAAAGGATAGACCTGCAGATACCAGTTATCAGTGTTGACGAGGCTATTGAGCGTCCTTTCAATATTACAATAATTGCAGATGTGGATGGGCAAAGAGAAATAGTAGCCAGGGAATCTTTCAGTAGAATTGATTCTCAGAGTACAAAGATTGTAAGGCTAGGTTTTGTGACTCCCACTGATGATTGGAAGATGATAGTTGAAATTGATTCTGATAATTTAATCTCAGAACTTAATGAGGATAACAATGTCAAGGTCTTCGATTATACATCGTCTGGATTAAGTTCAAGAACAAATTTAGTATTCGGTGGAATAGGATTTGTTATTCTAGCATTGATCGTAGGTTTAATCCTCAAGAGAGGAAGTAATTCTGATTTAAAATCAATTGAATTGAATGATAGTGCAAACCTTGTCCAACAAGATGAATTATCTAAACCATCGAAACCTAGTGGACCGCCAAAATCTCTCAAACCTAACCAGAATACTCCAAGAGCAAAAGGACCACCAAGAAGTGACTCAAAAGATGAAAAATTAAACATCAAGGAAGCTTCTTCTGCTTTAGATTCACTAATAAAAAACGAAGAAAGCACAAAAGAACGTATCTCAGGATGGGAAGAACTTCCACCAGGCGGAGAATATGAGTACGAATTGGAAAAGACCATCTACAATACACCGGATGGAGACAGATGGTTAATGAACGATGACAAATCATTCTCAAAGTTATAGAGACCGCATTGTTCATTAGAGGACGACAATTTCGCAATGACATGAGCCCTGATGAGCTAGATGTTGTCAGGACTCTATCTCACCTTTTCAAATCTGAAACTGAGGTTGAATTAGAAGATGCTGAGAGAACTTTATCATTCGACTTGAAATTTCTCAATCCAGATGATGCAGAAAGGGCAATTAGAGAACTAGTCGAAAAAGGGTGGATAAATCAAAATGAGGATGAGATTTTAACGCCAGCATTATCTCTCAATACGGTTGAGAAAACTCCACTATCTTGGGCACCAAGACCATCTCGTCTACTAAATCCAGTACCCTTTACTGACTTTGAAAAAACTGAGAACCTAATTGCTAATTCTGACGTTGAAACCAAGATTGAAAAATTAGCAATTGAAAATACAACAGAAGATGTAAATCAAATTGGAGCAACGCCTGATTCAAATGACCCTAGGGTGACCAAAGAAAGGCTATTGCTGGGATATATTGCTAGAAAAACAGGACTCACCAAGGCAGAGATAACAAGAAGGCAGAAAAGAAAAAACAAGGCATTGGAGCCTAGCACAAGCTGGATTTGTTTGGCTCTAGTAGCAAGAGAGCAAGGTCTAGAAATGAAGGAAATAGTTGCTGCTCTGTCAACATTCTGATCAATTTGATTCGACTTTATTTTCTGTCAACTCAACAAGAACTGGCAAGACAAATAAAGTCAAAATTAAAGCAAATGCTACCGTTACTGCAGTAATTACTCCAAAGTCTTGAATTACAGGCATCGGGGAGAATATTAGAACCATGAATCCTAATGAAGTAGTAAGACCAGACATGATAAGAGCCACACCTGTTGTTGACATAGCCGACACCAAGGCTTCTTCTCTTGACAAATCATCACGCTCAAGTTCAAGTTCTAATCTCTTCCACATGTGGATGCTGAAATCAATTCCTATTCCGAGCGAAAGGGCAGTTACCATAACAGTCAAAACATTCCAACTCATACCCATCAATGCCATAGATCCTACAACCCATATCGCTGCTAATCCAACGGGAGTAAGGATAACCAAAGCGGGGACAAACTTCCGAGTTAGTATGAATAAAACACCGAGTGAGGCTGCCAGAGAAAGAAGCGTTGATTCCAGTTGAGAAATACTCAATCCATCTAAGACAGATTGTAGAGTGACTAAGTCACCAGTCACATAAACGACTGCAAGACCACTGAGGGAGGAAGAGATCTTTCCATCTCCATAAACCATTTCTTGAAAGTCAGAAATAACTCTTGATGACTCTTCAGATGTCGAGGCATCAACTCTTACCTCTATCCTCAAATGCTTAATTTTTCCATCCTCTATGTCAACTGTATTTTCTACTCTCTGTGACCAAGTTTTACCACTGACTGGGTCGGAGAGGGATTCATTTTCAGATAATTCAATTAATGCGCTTACAAGGTCTATTTCATCAGCACCTCTCAATGGAAGCACATCACCATCGTATACCTCCAGTGAATGATTCGAACCAAATTCTTCATCTTGTATTATCGCATCTCGTAGAACCACATATATTCCATCATAGGAGGGAGAGGGGTTTACTGCGCTAGTACCAACAACATCACTATTCACTTTCAACTCAAAATGCAATAGTCTCAAGTGAGTTAGTAGGTCTATATTACCGGCAATTTCTTCCCTATCATCTTCTGGTTCTATTAAAATATAGACTAGTTTCCAACCAGCGGACTCATATTCTGTTTGTAGTTGATTACTTGTTTTCATCACTTCGAGATCATCGTCAAGGAAATCCGTGAGGTCAAATTCTGTGGTTAAACTCAAAGCACCAAAAATTGATGCTATCGAGATAATAATTGTCATTAAGATAACCGCAAATTGTTGCTTTGTTTGGAATGATACGAGTTGCCTTGTGAGCACAGGAAGTGATAAGTTCTCACCGGAAGTAACCTTTTGGATACCATCTATCTTTACATGAAGTGCACCAACTACTAAAGTCGAAGCGATAAAGGCACATATAACCCCTAAAGCAAGAGCGATACCAAAGTTTGCTACAGGGTTAAGTGGACTAACTAAATTTGCCAAAAATGCTGCCACAGTAGTTACAACTGCTAGACCCAAAGGCATGCTCAAAATTGAGCATGATTTCAACCAAGCCTCACTTGGATTATCTATTTCCTTTCGCAATGAGGTATAAGCACGTTGCAAGTGAATTGAGTAATCAATTCCTAAACCAAGAACTAGAGGTGCGACTGCAACCTCTAAAGCTGTGAATTTGTATCCCACTAAATTCAGACCACCGTATGTCCATACCAGGGCAACACCCAAAGCAGTCAGCGGAAAAACTACCCCTTTGAATGATTTGAAAGTAATTGCTAGAATTGTAGTTACAACAATAAAAGCAATGATGATTAGTAAAGTTAAGTTGTCAAATGTACCTTGATCAATATCATGGGAAATTAAGTCTAGACTTACTACGCTGTAGCTCAAACCATCATCTTGTGATAACGATTCAATTACACTTCTCAACTCATTCGATTTTACTTCTCTCAAGTTAGAATCCAAATCAGGGTCAACTTCGAGAACCCAAAGCATAGATGAAGCAGTTGGAACAGAATCACCTTCACCATTAGCAAGATAGTCGCATATTGGGTTTACATCCAAATCCTGATTTAGTAACGCACTTGATGCATAAGTTGCAGCACTTAGTAAGCGGTCATCAGAGGTTAGTTCACATTCTATATCATCATCGACTACTTCTTCCACCAACTGTTCCCATGTTGAAATCTCTTGGATTGACAAATTGCTATCAGCATCATCTAGAGCGGATTTGATTATGCCTGGACCAGTAGTCCAACTAACGATGAGATTTTGACGAACCTGGCTTTCATTTCTGATTGATTCCTCATCTAAGTCCATCTGCTTGAGGCTTTCAATTGAAAGAACGTTACCTGATGATGACGTAATGTGTACGAACATTGGTCTTGATTCATTCGGGAAGAAAGTATGGATTCTTTCATGTGCAATTACCGACTCAGATTCTTGTGGAGTAAAGTCATCTAGGTTAGTGGAAAATGTAGGTGGATTTGAGACTAAAGTTGCGGTGAAAACTATGGTCAGTAATGCTGCAACTACCAGAATTGTTGAGGCAGATTTCTCAAATAACTCTGATTTTGAGAGTAGGTACTTATCGATTCTACTCTCCGTCATTAAAGAACCCAACAATTTTTGGTTGATAAGTAGGAGGTCGAATTGACTTCAAACAACATCCAATCATCAGCATAAGGTTCAAATGAGGAACTTAAGTCGCAGAAGTTGGTCAACATGCCAGTTAAAGTACTACAACGCGACTCCAATGAACTAAAACTTAGGATTATCGGGGAAAGCCACACCAGTCTTCAGCTCATCAGAAGCAGACTAGATGCACATGACTCTGTAGAGTATGTCAACTATTTCCCGGGTCACCTGGATTTAGACGAACCTGAGTTTTACATTAGAACAACTGGAAAGAAAAAGCCAGAAAAATTACTTCAAGAGATTATCTCTCAAATCACAACAGAATTTGAAAGTGCAAGCCTCTGAGGAGGCAAAATATGTCTAACTCTACTGCCGAAATGATCGGTTTGGAGGGTTTCTCTACCGATTTCACCGGAATAGGCGGTAGGCTAAAATCAAGAATATCGGATTTTCGTGTAGAGGAAATGTCCACCTCACTTGCTTTGAATAACAAGGGCAGATTCACCCTTGCAAGAATTACCCTGACTAACTGGGAGACAAATAGATTCATCAATAAACTTGCTAAGATACTACATATTCCAAGAAAAAGGATTTTCTTTGCAGGAACTAAAGATAAAAGAGCGATTACAAAGCAGTTATTTGTGATAGACGCACCAGCGCACAAAGTTTCACAAGTCGAGCTAAAAGATGTTGAAATTGAAGTCCTTGGTAGAACTAATCATAAGATTGGTTTTGGAAATCATAAAGGAAATAGATTCACAATAATCGTTAGAGGTTGCTCTCATCCAGACGGCACCCCTATGAGTTCAGAAGAAGCAATACAACAAGTTACCTCGATTAGAGATGAATTAGCTATAAAGCTAGGAGAAAAGACATTTGCGAACTGGATAGGACCCCAAAGATTTGGTTCGGGACGCCCAGTAACTGCAGAGGTTGGAAGACATGTTATTTCGGGAAATTGGAAAGATGCTGTCATGACTTATCTTGCAATGGAAGGTGAGGCTGAGTCAGATGAGGCGGCGGCGGTCAGGAAAAAAATTAGAGAAAATGGAATATCTGAAGAACTCGTAGAAGAAATTCCACAATGGATGGGCTTTGAGAGAGGCATCATACAACATCTTCTTTCAAAACCAGATGATTTTCTAGGCGCCTTCAAAACTCTTCCAAATAACCTCCAGTTAATGACTGTTCATGCTTTGCAATCAGTAGTTTTCAACAAATCATTGCAATCGAGAATAGACTCTGGAATTGCGCTGTCAACTCCTGTTCCAGGAGACTTAGTTGCGCACGTTCAACAAGGAGGACAAATGGATGCAAAGGAATTTTTCAAAGTTGAGGAACGAACACTACCAAGAATTTCTAGAAATTGTCAGATGAAGCGATTATGTGTCACAGGACCACTCCCCGGCAAAGAAATCAAAACTTCATTCGGAGAATCTGGAGAAATTGAATCCAATGTGATCAAACAAATGGAATTAGATGATGTTTCATGGGCAGTCGAGGACATACCACGACTTACAACTAAAGGAACTAGGAGACCATTGGTTGCAGAATTCGATGAGTTTTCCTTCGAAAGTGTCACCATAGCATCACAAGAATCACTTGGTGAAACTTGGATTAAAGGCCCGAAGGATGGTGACAGATGGCACCCTGAGGGAGCATGCATTAAGTTTAGATTCACCTTGGGATCAGGAACATATGCAACTACTTTACTTAGGGAATTCATGCAATCACCAATCAATCATATGGGATAGTCGATCGAGATGAAAGATTCTATTAGCATAAGTGATTGGAAAACTGTGGTTTCGAAATTCCAAGAAACTTTTCGGAATCTTGGATTAGTAGAAATTTCGGAATATAGTATATCATATTCATCAATTCCTCCAAGCGTGCAAACCGGAATTAGCATTTCAAAGGATGGACACCTAATTTCAAATATGCCTCTGCACGAGATAAAATCCCGTTTCAATAAAATTAGCATTACTAAAGAAGAAATAACATTATCATCTACTCAACTCAGTTACACTTACAGAATTCCCAAGGAGATTCTGAAACTTAGAGATTCAGAGTAGACCCATTGAAAGAACTTCAATCTCTCCAACACCATGGATGGAGGACATTTTTCCTTCGAATGCATCAGATAGACCAGTTCCGTCATCCATGACTACGTGGACTTCTACAAATTGAAGACCAAAAGCAAGTGGCTTTGTCTCGACGTTCTGAACATCGTAGACTTCATCTGAAAATGATCTGATTGTTTCTGCAATAGCGTTAGCGTCAACGCCATCTACATCAGGATTTGGATTTACTTTGTATGTCATTGCTACTAATCCCATTTAATTCACCTCATGGACCCTTAAAGCCACAGTTAGGACAGATGTAAGTTACTCCTTGGTTTCTACTTTGAGGACTTCTACCAATCGGGTGATTGCAATTTGGACAAGGAAAAGCAGTGCTTGCTTCCTCTTCAAGTGGTAGTCCGGATGATGTACAGTGGGTCGCTCTCTCTGCCATGATAGCACCTCTTAGGCGTCCGTCCCATGTCCTCCCCTTCTTTATGGTTGCTCAAACACAAAACTGGTTTCATGGATTTAATTTTGTGTCAAATAACGGAGAGGTGCCCGTATTTACCGCTTGATACAATGATTTCACCGTCTCTCCGCTTACACCATCCAGACTCGATTCTGATTATGTCTCCAACTTTGACTTTGTCAACCTGTTTTCCCCAGAAAACAATACCAACAATACCAGTCTCATCTCTACCACATCCAGCTGCAACTGGTCCTTTGTAAGAATCAGTGTTCAAGATTCTTCTTGGGTATTTTCGCAACACTACCAATTCTATTCTTCTTATTTCTTTATTCGGTTCCAATTCGGATACCTTCTCTCTTCTTTCTAACCCTCTGAGAGGTTTAGTGTTCAGTTCTTTTGATGCTTCATGCTTTGCCTTAGAGGACATAAACTGAAAGTTTCAAGTCTAGAGTAATAAAACCAATCATTCATTTCTTTCTCATAACCTTGAAAGAAGAAGGTGTTGAGTCAACCTCTTGCAATTCGTTTCCACCTAGTTTGGAATCCATCATTCCCTCCCATAAGTCGTTAACAGAAGCGCCTTTTACCTTCCATGATTTGAAGTTCTTGCAAACTAAATATACCTCAGAAGAAGAATTCCTACTAGCCTCTGGAGAAAACCTCTTGCAGACCGAAAAATATGGTTTGACCACTTTGATCAACTCATCCACGCCAACGCCTTGGAAGAGTTTCGTTACAAAAGAACCCCCATCACTAAGATGAGGCAAGGAGTAATCAAAAACCATCGATACAAGGTTCATAGCAACTGCTTGATCTACATCCCATTTCCCAGTTATATGAGGAGATATATCGGAGATAATCGAATTCATCTTTCTTCCATCCAATAATTCATCTAATTTTGATTGAATATGAGAATCGGTAATATCTCCCATGATTAGGGTTGCTCCTTCAACTGGTTGGCAAGCCTGTAAGTCAACTCCCAGTACAAAGCCTGTTTCTCCGGTTTCCTCAACTGCAACCTGAGCCCATCCGCCTGGATGACAGCCGACATCAAACACAATATCTCCTTCCCGGATGACATTCCATCTTTGCTGGATTTGTTTTAGTTTGAATGCAGACCTTGATCTGTAACCGCTGGCTTTTGCTTGCTTGCGCCAAGAGTCTCTTTTGTGATTCTCAACCCAATGGTCAGCCATGGTTACCATTGGACGCCTAAAAGCAATCTTTGATGAACTCTTTGCTTTAATTTGGCAAAAACCCTTTGTTGAATCCGCAATAGAAGTGTTTGATAAGTTGCTTCTCTTGGGTCACTACATGAGAGCAAAGCCACTTTCTCATTTGGTTTTGCTTCTAGCCCTATGTATGCTAATGATGAATAATGTCAGCGGAGTAATTGTAGAACAGAGTGAACTCGAAATAGGGGAATCCGTTACTGGAGGAAGAACGATTCTGGTAGAGGAAATTACTGCCACATGGTGTCAATCATGTACTGAAATTGATCCTTACCTTGAAGAGGTTTCACAATCTCATGGTTCAAGAATAGCGTTAATTGCATTGCATCCGGATGATGGCGTTGATGTATTCTCTAATGATGCGAGCAAATCACGTATTGATCGTTTAGAACTATCACATGACAATTATACAGGTACTCCCTCTTTCTCAGTCAACGGGTTAGATTATCATGAAGGACCTCAGTCATGGCCATCGGTTCAGAGAGAGATCTTAGACGAGGAGACCAAAAGGTCAGATTATCAAGAAATTTCAGTAGACATACAAAAAGTAAGTAATTCAATTCATCTAGATATCTCAACAAAAAAGATCACAACGGATCAACAAATGACTATCATGTTACTATCACACGAGAAACAATTACCCAGTGGAGAATTCCCTGGTGGGCAAACTCGCGATAGGATTCTGACTGACATGGCATACTTACAAGTAGATGGAAACCAAACTTTCGGAGAACGTATCAACATAATATCTATACAACACGGAGAAGAGAATTCTGAGGCAAGTTTGCAAATATCTGCCGAGAATATCGAATTTTGGAGTATCATCACAATAGTAGAATTCACCGATTCACACATTTCCTCTGGAGGGCCTGCTTACAGCCTAGGTAGTATCGAAATCTCGAATAAAGAATTTTCTGATTATTCTAATTCTAATTTGGCAACTCTAGTTTTAATCAGTTTCTTCGCATTTGGAATAGCATATATTTTCATCAAAAAGTAACATTTTGATTTTTTTATGCCAAAAAGTGGTAAAAAATAGGAAATTAAATTCACTTTTTAGGAAATGTGCATAGCAATATAACAAATCATTGATAAGGAATGAAGGTGATGTAATATCATGACAAAAACTTGGGAGGAGGTGAGTTGGGAGTATGATACACCAGACGAAGAATGGATTGTTGAGTATGAAGCAAAAAGAGAGGGAGTGGTTTCTAGACACCTTTCTCTGCTAATATCAGATTCAATCGAGAATGTTCACAAATCACTGCTTGAGGAATTAAAGGTACTATACCCTGGTACTTCACCTGTAGAAGTCACAGTACTAAGCGTGAAAAGAGCAGATGAGGTTGACAACGAATTCGGAGAACATTCACTTTTTATGGAATAATCGATCCTATTCGTAGAAAATAGCTATACTTTGCCCGTCTAGCAACAATAAGTCATCAAATTCTGTTGATTCAACTCCATCAACAGTCATCCTAATGCCATGAGTATCATTTACTCGGTGATCAAAAACTCCTGTCTCGTCAAAATGAACATCCCAAATATCAAAGAAAACCCCTAGAGGAACATCTATTGGTTCGTTGGATTCTATGTGGAGATAATTAGGTTGGTTATCATGCACATGCACTATATGCATATTTGCTCCTTGTTGATTACAGACTCCAGTATTAATGCCAATTGGAGATGGCATTTCCTTTTCCTCACCATTAATGTATATTCTCAACCAAGCATGATCATGTCTTGCCAATTCACTGTGATCCAAACATTCGAAAGCGAGAGGATCAGGGTCATCGCTTGAGCTTTCAAGCAAGTTCTGCTCAGAGTTATCATTTGCAGAAATATCATCAAAAATATTGCTCTGTGTTGCAATTATAACAACCAAAGCAATGCTTGCAATTAACAACATCAAACCCCATTTAGTAGACTCTTGCATCTTATTCACCTATTACATCAGATTTCTCTAAATCATTCCATGTGTCATTTTTCAAATGGAAGAACATAACGACAAACATCACTAGAACAATGATGTTAGCTAAATGTGCCACGGTACAATATTGACATAGTTTCTCGATTTGAGTCTCGTAGTACATCAATAGCCCAATAACTGGAATTCCTCCTCCGGTAAGCAGTAAACCAACCATTGTAACAAGTTCAGGCTTAGACTTAGCATTGGATTTTGTAACCTTCTTTTTGCTCCCGGATTCTAATAACGACATCGGCTCTTTTTTGATTACTAGTCCTAAATATAGGAGGACAAAAAATACTCCCATACCAATTAGTCCCCAAGGAATTCCAATCACTGGTGCATAACCATAAGTTTCGTGGCCAATCACATCTCCGCAAGAAAATAGTCCTGAACCACTGCAGAAACTAGAGCCTTGACTTGCTATTCTCTGGTGTATCCAAAATGTGTGACTTGAGACGGTGAAACCACCAAGAATTGTAAACAGTAATCCGTTTATCATTCTCTCCTGCTTATTTCGATTTCCTTTGAGGAAATTTTTCGTAAAATTAGTAATTTTCGAGCCTAAGGGAGAGAATAATACCGCGCCATAGACAATAAGTAGTATATGCGGGATTAGTAGGATATTAGCAGCATTGGTGTTGAACCAATCTGCTAATGCTGACATCCTCAAGAGCTCCTAGGCGTGTATGCTATAATGGCGTCAGTTAAATCTTCACCAGGATTTTCAGATGAAATCCAATTGATAATTCCATCAGGTTGGATTAGAATGTAGGTAGGTGTACCTTGTACTTTCCACTTGTTCAGTATATCTCTGTCAATATCATCGATGTAAGGTGCATCGTGAGGAGCACCAGGTCTGGTCGAACAATCGGATCCTGCGCACTCAAAGCCCTCGGTTTTATCTCTGAAAGCTTGAATTTCTCCTCTAGATGAATCATGCCCATTAATTGTTAATTCACTCGCAACGATTACGAAATTGACAACTGGTCCATTCCAGTTTGGATTGTTACCAGAGAAGTCTGCTAAGTCCTGACTTATGTCGTCAGCAGATGAAAAACAATAAGGACAATCTGTATCCATAAATTCGATTACAACCCACTCGCCGCTTACATCGCCTTCTTCCCATGATTCATCGAAGTAATCTTTCAAATCAAAATCTTCCCAGCCATTTCCATCATACGCTTTTCCGGTAAGACCAATCGCTCTGTCTCCTTCATCAACACCAACTGATTGAGTATCTGCAGTGAAAGCAATCACCATTATTGCAGCAACAGCAACTACTAACGCTAGCATCAATGGATTATCTGTTATGGCTGCTTGGTCATCATAATCTGTTTTCTTCAATTTATCACAATCCTATTTCTTCGATCAATATCTTTGCTGTATGGCGAATCGATTCAACGCTCGTATATGTTGGTTCAAATCCAGAGGCACGTAATTTTTCAATTGCAAGCATGGCTCTAGGAATGTCCCCTGCCCATCCTCTATCTCCGCCAGTATAGGAAATTTTTGCCCCAGTGTAACCAGTTTCTTCGATTACAACCTCTGCGATGTTGGTTACGCTGGCAGTATCGATACTTCCTAGATTTACAAGATTAATACTTTCATCGAACTTCTCTATGCAGTGTAGTATTGCATTCACACAATCTCCAACCTCCATGTATGATTTCTCTTGTCTTCCATTTCCTAATACTTCCAGATTATCAGGAGTGTTTTTGAGTTTGTGTATAAAATCAAAAATAACACCATGGGTTCCTCTCGCACCAATAATATTTGCGAATCTGAATATCCATGCCTTATGCTCGAAGGTTCCACACCAGCTTGAGATTAAACCCTCCCCTGCCAATTTGCTCGCTCCGTAAAGTGAGATAGGCAAACATGGCCCATAATTTTCGGGAGTTGGCATAGGGGCATCTTCCCCGTAAACTACTGAAGAGGACGCAAATGCGATGTTCTTGACATTATGAATCCTCATAGATTCAAGAACGTTGTAGGTTGCAATGGTTCCTTGTTTCAAGTCGGTGTCTGTTATCTTTGTTCCAAGCCTGATATCAGGATTTGCTGCTAGATGGTAAACAAAATCTACTCCCTCAAAATGACCTTGTATTTCATCAAGGGCAGTAATATCGACATTAACTAACTTGACCTTTTCACCATGATGGGCAATGAATGATTTTTTCCCACTGCTCAGATTGTCAAGCACAACCACTTCATCACCTCTATCGACTAGTCTGTCGATTAAGTGGGAACCAATGAAGCCCGCTCCTCCAGTAACCAAGGCTCGCATGTAATATCTCCTCGAACCTGTTTCGTTTAAGGCTTGCAGTAAGTCAAGCGATACTAATCGAATGAAATAAATTGGTTGAGGTTCTTCTTAGTTTTTGGGCTCGGGGGACAGCGAGTTGGATAAGTACTGCCATGGATGTGAAAAAATGCCAAAAAACGAACAAACAAAAACAGAAGCAAAACAAATGAACGAAGAAACCAAGTCTACGCTCGTAGGCTATGCAAGAAAAAGTAATGCTGGAGGTGCAATAAAGCTATCAATTAACACCTCAGCATTTTCTGATTGTGCGACCTATGTAACAAGTGATGGGCAAGCATACGTGCCTTTGATCATACCAATCAATGCGCTACAACGCGTATTGAACGGTGAGAGGGCAGTTACCACTGTTACACAAATCAATGATTGAAGTAATTGATTGATACTCTTTCGAATCACAGCAATGCTGAGTCGGGCACGGGTAGAACCTTGGCTTTACCCGTGCCATCCACTATAATTAGTGATTTTACAGTAATAGGCACTAGTTTCGGCATATTTTCTATATACGACTTACTTTGCCGGATAAATGTGCAAACCTCTGATGTTGAGTCAGAAAGGCGTAAGCCACTGATAATCGCAGGTATGCCGATGTACAACGAAGAAGAGACCATTGGAACTGTTGTTACAATGGTATCTAGACACGTCGATTTAGTAATTTGTGTAGACGACGGTTCAAGCGATGCAAGCGCAAGAATTGCTGAAGCAAATGGTGCCATAGTATTGAGGCACAGAGTCAATAGAGGATACGGAGGCGCACTGAAAACACTATTCCACAAAGCAAAGGAGTTACAAGCAGACGCATTGGTAATCCTTGATTCGGATGGTCAACATGAAGCAAATGACATTCCTGCTATCTTAGATCCAATTATATCCGGGGAAGCGGACTTTACCATTGGCTCTAGATTCATTGACGGGGGCATGGGAACTGATATGCCCGCATACAGAAGACTGGGCATAAAAGTCATCACAGCAACAAATAACCTTAGTAGTAATTCAAAAATCAAGGACACACAATCTGGTTTTAGAGCATTTTCAAAACTTGCCCTCGAAAGGCTTAGGTTTGATTCCGAGGGAATGGAGTTAAGTTTAGAAATGATAGATGATGCTGTGGAAAAAGATCTGAAAGTCAAAGAGATTCCAACTGTAATTCGTTACGATGTACCAAAGGGAAGCAATTACACCGCTGTGTCTCACGGTTTTACTGTATTATCTTGGGCGTTATTATCCCTTTCACAAAAGAAACCCCTACTAGTTCTCGGATTGCCCGGGGCTGGTTTGTTAGCAACTGGTGCGGCAATGGGCGTAAACACTGCTCAAAATGTAACCACTACACTTGACTCATTTCTCGGTGCTGGTTTAACTGCCATTTGGGTAGGACTTTTGGGTCTAACATTGATTACAACAGGGCTAGTTTTGCAAAGTGCAAGAAGTCTACTAAGATTACTGATTGTGAAAGAGTTCGGTCTTGATTGATACATAATTTTTCACAGCCATACGGTTAATTGATGAAATATCACTAATTCGACTGCCCATGGGCAAGGCTGAAGGGGGCAAAGTGTCCCAAATCTTGCGCCAAATTCCTGGCTTAGATTTTCTAAATTCTAAACTTGATTCTGCTACAAAACATGTCTCTGGAAAGGCGTATCAAACAATGGACAAACTATACTCCAACATACTCGCATCTCCAGCAATGGTGATTATTATTCTTGTAATCATATCCGGATTCTTTGCTCAACAAGCGATGAGTTTCCAAGAACAAATCGAAGACGATGTCGAAATCTTCCTACCTGATGGTGCTGAATCGACAAATCTCCTTTTAGACGTAAGAGAGGAATGGTCTACTGACATTGCCATTATTTATGTCCAAACCGACAATGCAAGATTAGGTGGTGGGCTTGGAGATAACATCACTTCTGAGGAAGTTTTACGCCAGATGAGTTGGGTAGAAGGTGATGATGAAAATGCTGACAGGAGCAGTACTCAAAGAGGCATAGATTGGAACAAATACGACTACGGAAGAGAAGATGGCGTATTATGGATTATATCTCCAGCGCAAGTAATCAAAGAAGTAAATTCAGCCGATGGAAGATTCAACAATTCAATGTGTGAACATGGTATAAACACAAGGATTCCAGTAAATGTAGACTGTTCTCTTACCTCAGGTGGCTCATATTCAATTCCCGACCAAGAAAGGATTGACCAAATCATCGAGCAATCTAATGGTGCCTTCGATGCTTTGGTTAGAGACACCAATGACGTCGATTCAACAATAGACTCTGACGGTGATGGAAATTATACTAATGACATGGACGGGGATGGGGTTTGGGATACCGCTGCAATTGTAATCGGAATGCAACATGATCTCAGCGAAACAGAATTTGATGAGTTCTCAGACCTCTTTGTTCATATTCAAAATGTCATGGATTCAAGAGATAATACCACAGTAACCACCAGTATGACTCTGACTGGTCTTAGCAAGGTTCTGGAAGATGTGAGTTCTGAAATTTACAAGGATTTACTGAAAATGTTGCCGTGGTCGTTAGCGTTCACTGTTATTTGCATAACAGCACTTCACAGATCCTGGAAGGTAGTTATTATCACAGGTACACCAATTGTAATGGCTTTGGCTGTAACCCTTGGTTCAACAGTTTTGATGAATGTAACATTAACACCGATGATAGTCGCTACTTTCCCTATTCTAATCGGTTTAGGTGTAGACTATGCTCTACACATGGTCAATAGAATAGACGAAGCTAGAAGAAAAGAAATTGACTCTATAATAACCGAGAATGAAAAAAGAAAACGAAGGGGAGAACCATTGGAAATTGTCCCAGACCTATGGGATTTGCCTTTATTCAAGCATGCAGTTCTTGAGATGACACAATCCACAGGAGTGGCAGTTCTCTTGTCGGCAGTTACAACAGTGGTTGGATTCTCCGTCTTGATGGCACCAACAATTGTAGACATTGCTCCAATTAGATCTGTAGGACTGACGTTGGTCTTGGGAATAATTTCCACACTATTTTTCAGTGTATTCACAGTCCCTACATTAGCATGGATGTTAGGTTACAGTAAGAGAACTAATCCAAAAGGTTGGTCATCAATAGGAAGATCACCGATTAAAGCTTGGTGGATAATTATTCTACTTGCCGGTTCCATAACAACTGTAGGTATCTTGAATCTAGAGGAAATGAATGAACCCATTACAGGATCATCCGAGGCTCCTGATGGTATCGACTCCCTCAATACTCTAGCAACTTATTCTCAACAATTTGATGGTGGTCAAACTTCTCTTTACACGTTTGATGCTACTAATCGGAGCGCAGAACAAAATGGCACTGACAATATTAGGGATCTACCTGTTCTAGATGAGCTTGATAGAATTGAGAATCTTATCGACCAAGTAGAATACACTAATACGACAAGTGTGGTTCTCTTCCTGAAAGCAATACCAGTTACAATCGAATTAGTAGATGGAGTTACTTTGTATGAAGGATCATTGTGGGATTTACTCCACGAAGAGTGTTGGGAGAGCAATGACCCGGTAGAATGTAATGCTTGGCTACTTTTAGAAGCCACAGGACCTGATGGAAGGGAAGGGTTGCGAAGGGACATGGTAAATGTGGTATTTGATACACTCAGCGAAGAAGTCAAATCGATGCTTTTGAACAAAATAGGAACAAAAGCAATTGTCTATGTAACACAGCCTTATCTAAATCTGAATTATGCTGGGGAACTAAGAGATGAGATTGATGAAATTCTAGCCGAGGAAAATCTTCTGACAGGAACACAAACCACTCAACTTACAGGAGGTTTACCAGTTTCCTTAGACATCAACAAAGGAATTCATGACACACAAACCAAAACTACAATCCTAACTCTATTTGTCCTGCTTGGAGTCTTAATGATAATGTTCAAGTCGGTTAGACTTGGAATTTACACAATGTTGCCTGTTGCTGTAGTAATCCTTTGGCAGCCATTATTGATGCGTAGTGGAGATGTAAATGTCAACATATTCACTGCAATGATTGGAACACTAGTGTTTGGAATTGGTGTGGACGATGCGATCCACGTAATGCACAGAATACAGGAAGAAGGTGAAAGTGCAGTAGGACTATCCAATGCTGTATCAAAAACTGGTCAGACTATTTTTGAGACATCAGCCACAACTATTTCTGGGATTGCTGCAGGTTTCCTGGCTGCATTCCCCGGACTTGAGAACTTTTTCATGATGATGGTGTTGCTTATTGCTTTTGCATTCTTGACAAGTTGCTTCTTACTCCCCGCAACTATGACTGCTGAACATTTCCTAGTTGCCAAAATACGAGGCGAACCTGAATTTATCGAGTTCGGAGATGAATTCAGTATCAAAGATAAGACTCATACTCTAGATGCAGATTTATCCTAATGCCTACGTTCTTAACAGAGTAGATTGACAGG
>CAXAGT010000017.1:0-30864 GCA_963968885.1 uncultured Candidatus Poseidoniales archaeon
ACTCAATGCGTTTTGGTCTTTTTGATTATGAAGAGCACCTGGATAATGGTGATAGTTATGTCACCACCTATAGCGATGATATTGATTGGGCGGATACAATTTATTACGACAATTGTGTTATCACACCAGGCGATGTTGTTACGTGTAATGAAATACGAGAATATGGGGATTTTTTCAAATCGTTTAACAGGGCAGGAGCCGTTCTTGGCCTTATGTTGTGGCCTGGATTAATGCTATCCTTCGTTCTGTTAGTTAGCAAAATACTGATGTTCTTGGATGAAAAGGAATCAATGAACCTTAGCTATGATTGGTTGAACAGAATGAGAGTATTTGATTATATTGCGCCAATAATAATATCTGTTTTACTAATTTTTGGCAATCTGATGTTCATTCTACTGAAGCCAAAACTTGAGTTGATTTTCTACATTGAGGATTTGGCAGAAATGGACAGCGGTTTCACTGCTTTTCCATTCATTGTGATGGTGGTTGCCCTCATTTTTGCGATTAGCAGTATTATTAGAGTCAATCTTGAAAGTAATTGATTTCAATACCTCATTATTGGAAAAACCCTGGTGGTTAGAATAAATTCCAAACATTGATTTTTCTTTAAACAGTTTGAACAACCACTTATAAGAGGTTGATACGATTTTAGAACATGAAAAACGTTGGTGGTGTCGAGAGATTGTCACGCCTGTTGTTCGGCTCAAGTTTCGTAATTGCTGACTTTTTTGCCACAATACAATTTGAAATTATCTTCCTAATCGTCGGTCTTTGGGGGGTAGGAACATCTGCTTTGGGCTACTGTCCATTCAACGGTCTGCTAGGTAGAAATTCCTGTCCTATAAAATTAGAAAAAGAATCAAAGGAAATCAATGCTTGAGATTTCCTTCCTTACAATTATTTTTATCTCAAACTAGTTAACATAAAACATGGAGTGGGCTGATTATTCAGGCTGGGTGCTTGATGAAAGCAATAAATCCCTAGAGATTAAGTACTCACCTCCAGCAATCTTACCTGCATTTGCTAGTCTTTGTATATCCCTGTTGATCGTTATTCCAGGGCTCCTAACAGCGATTGGTGATATCGAGCCACTTATCTTTCTGTTTTGCTTATTTGGCGCAATTGCAGTTTACATATCATCGAAGTTCTTCTCGAAATGGAATACTGTAGACCATTTAGATCTTCAAAAAATGAAACTTTCAACTTATCAACAAAAAGAGAATGGAATTAAGAGATTAATCAATTCAAGAGATTTAAGAGAAATTGGAACTCCAAAATTAGTAATTGTCGAAGGCGGAGATGGGACATTTGGACCAAATTTTGATCATGAGGATCCCGGAATTTACACGGTCAACCTGACATGCGAAGCACGCTACCCTGGTTTGGACATTATTACCCCTCAATCAAAATATCATACTTCAAAATGCGGGGCAAGCATAGTAATGAGAAATTATGACATCGTAATCTGTGGAGGGATCAAAACCATCCAAGATTCAAAGAGTCTATTACTAGAGATTAGTAATTATCTCGAGCAAGTAAATCCAAGTTGGAGAAAACTGAGTTCTATTGATGCATCAAACAAACAAATCGAGTAACTTTGATACATGATTGATTTAGCCACGATTCATGATGAAGACCAAGGCTCTGTGTTTGGTCTCTATCATGCTATTTTCAACCACCCTTGCTAACCTTCCGCAACCCGACAATCTAGATGCTCCACAACCAAGAAATTTAGAGGATTTACTGGCAGGATTTTACGTATCTAGTCAAAATGAAATTTGGAACGAGACACCTTTCCAAGATGTTGCAGTCCCTGGAGGATTTGACTTTTTGACAGTAATCGATTACTCCGATGTTGGTGTACTCATCAATAACAACAGCGATGAAAGCAAGACGATTGGTTGGGCATTTGTAAACGCGAGAAATATCAGTTCTGAAAACATATTTTTCTTTAATCACAGTGACACGCCAACTGGGGAAACGATAAACAGAAATCAATTCAACACATATTTTGCTTATCCATTTCTTGAAATGCTTAGTAATCACACAGATGCAAAATCTCTGAATTATTTGGTAACTACCAAAGGAGTTCCACTAAGAGTGAGCGGAGGAGAAAACAAAGCAAGCTTTGATCAAGAATTATCGTTACTAGGCGGTTCTTTCAATTCAAGTATCGGAGGAGATTACTGGATACAACACTCATACGGACCATTGGCTGGAAATAACATGGAGTCATTCACTAGGGACGAATACGGTTTCTTCCTAGTGACTAGGTTGACTGGATACACTATTGATACCGCACTTGGATTGATTGAAAAAGCCAACAATTCAATTGGTTCAAGAGGAAATTTTGTGCTTGATTTAGCAACAAACCGTAATAGCTCCGGATATAAATTCTGGAATGACGACTTGTACGCTGCAAATTCAAGCCTTTCTACCATGAATCAGTCAGTGATATTCGATGAGGAGACTGAATTTCTAACAAACATTAGCAACGTAATGGGATATGCTTCTTGGGGTTCAAATGATGGAAATTGGGGTGCAAATTGGGCAAAAAATACCGGATTTGAAACCGAAGATAGTGCTTGGTCTAGTGGAATAAGGCATTGGAATGCTACATTACCAACACTTTCATCAACCGATAGTTTTGAGTGGAAGAGAAGTACTTCCACAAAAAATGCTGGCAGTTCTTCAATTCAAGCATCCATTTCTGCTACTTGCTCTGATGAAGGCAGCAATGGAACCCAAGGAATTTTCGCAGAATTCTTTGATAACGAAGGAGTGAGCTTCAACACTGGTTCTATGCCAAGCCTAATCGACAGAGTACCAGACCATGTGCGGCTAGAGTCATCATTACAATACAACTCAATGTATCCTGCGTATCCCGGTTTAGATGACAGATTCAAGAATAATTGGGGAGTCAGGCTTAGCGGACTTATCGATATTCCAGAAACTGGTAACTGGACATTCTATCTAACTACTGATGATGGGAGTGAGATGTGGATTGACGGGGCTAGCATAATCAAAAACTATGGTTCCCATGGAATGAGAGAAATTAGCGGTTTCAGAAACCTCAGTGAAGGTAATCATGAATTCAAAATCGAGTTCTTCCAAGGCGGTGGACCTCATGGACTGAATTTGAAATGGGAAGGGCCAAACCAGACTAAGGCTTTGGTTCCCTCCTCAGCGTTCATAGTCTCAGATGGACTACCTCCTTCTGAAAATACTCTAATCCATGCCTGGAATTTTGATGAGGGCATTGGATCTGAATCGAATGATTCTGCAAATAATGGCACCTCAGTTACCCTTTACAACATGAATTCAAGCAATTGGAGAACTTGTGCTGATGGAAATTGCCTTTGGTTCGATGGAGTTGATGATTATGTGCAAGTAGACGTAAATGACTGGGTTGGCAACTTCAGTGTAAGTCAGTGGGTTTGGGCTAATTCAACTACTATTCCAGACTATGCTTCCGTGTTCGCAGTATCGGATAATGCTGGATCAAACTCATCTTTCCAGCATGCTATATTCAATGGAGAGTGGAGGCTTCACAACAATCAAACACACAAATTTGGAGATGTAATTGCTCAACAGTGGATGCATTTAGTTACAGTCTTTGACAACGGTAATGCCAAACAATACATAGATGGAGTCCTAGTTAGAGAAACTAGTTTCCCAACCGGCTCGGTCAACAATATAGATTTGTATAAATTCGGGGTAAACAGAGCAGGCTCGACTTACTTTGAAGGGATGATCGACAAAGTTATGGTTTGGGAAAGTGCACTTTCAGATGACGATATTACTACACTTCGTCGTGACATATACAAGGATTGTTCAGCATATTCAGGTAGTGGACAATCCGCTGCCTACATCGAACAATTCCTAGAGATAGACCCGCTATTGAAGGATCATGCATGGATTGCGTCAGTACAGGATAAACGAAATGGTGATGTATTTGGAGACTATCTAATCAGGATTGAATCCATGGATGATAATGGTACCGTTCTTACTTCTAATTCTTCATCATCAAAGAATTTTGAAAACAATTGGGGCACCAATTCCTTCCGATTCAGACCACATGAGAACGCAACTTCGTTAAGAGTACAGATTCCTATCAGCCTTGTAGCAACCTCAACCAGCGGCTCGGTATTTTTCGATTCCTTTAGTCTAAGAGCAATAAGACCACACAATGGTTGGATTGACGGTTCGATTGCTGAGACTGCGGTTTCTACTGGCGGCAGGTCATTTACTTGGGGTACAACATATGGACAATCGCTGATAGCAGACCTATTGGAAGACGGGGTATCTGGAGTCAAAGGATACGTGTACGAGCCATACCTCACGTCGGTTGGCTACCCTAGTGTGCTGCTCCCATCTTATGCTTCAGGTTACAATTTTGCTGAAGCGAATTATGCTGCAAACCTGCACACTTCTTGGATGGGAGTCTATGTTGGAGACCCAAAGATGACGCCTTTCATAGATAGCCTACATGACATTGAGTTAATCGATGCAAGAGCATATGGAAATTACACCGAGGGTTATGGCGGAGAAATTGAGTTAGCGTTACAAAACTTGGGAATGAACTCTGCAAATGGTAACATCGAAATCAAGGACATGCAGGGCTCACAATTACTTACAAATATTTCAATCAATATATCTGAAGGAGATAACAGTGGTTCCAGACAAAAATTGTTAATTCCATTCACTCCAACAAAATCTGGATGGATGAACATTCAAATTAGATATGTGAATTATGATTTAAATTCAACTGAAAAGGTCGTTGATAACAATCTTTTGCAGTTGAGTTTGTGGATTAATGAAGCACCGGTCATTAACACATTAACATGTGATTCTAGCCAATACAATAGAGGGGATACATTCCGTTGTTCTGCTTATGCTGGAGACGATATTAGAGTTGTCTCGGGAACGATGTGGTGGAGAATTATTTCTGAAAATTCTACTACAGAATGGATTGAAAAGACTCTAGGAAGTAATGATGGAATAGAATGGTGGACAACGATTACAATCCCTGCAAATGCTACGGACATACCATTAGGAAATCTGAGCATTAAAGCGGTTGTAGGTGATGATAGTAACATAACTAGCTCAGTTTCTCAAAACGATAGAATTGCAGTAATCAACGATGCCCCCGGTACATGGTTTGGAATATACATAGGTGGAATTGACGAACAACAATGGTCGGGTGCCACCCCTTTACCCCTGACTTCTTTGAATAGGCTCACAAGAGGAATTGATTATGTCTTGGAGGCTTGTGTGTTAGAGGCAGACCATGTAATCGGTATGCAAATCCCGTCCTTTGTTATCTCAAGAGGTAATTTGAACGAAACCTCTTACTCATACTCAAGATCTAGTAATCATCACTGTTATTCAGCAATCTGGTCGATGCCAATTTCATCGAATCTTGATGCAGTAAACTTCCAATTAAGAGATGACCAAGGCTCTATGATTTCTTCAAGGAACATCAACGTAGTGGATATCGCTCCCATGATTTCAGTGACCATGATCGATGATGAAAATCAAGAAACAGATAGGGCAAAGGGAGATGGAAGTGATTTTGTCAGAGTTAGCATATTTGATCAAGATGACATCGGATATCAAATTACAGGCGACATCTCCTTTACGTGGCCTGGTCAAAGTGAAATAAGTTCACCAATCGAATTCGAAGGAGGTGTTCTTTCTACTATAATCAACCTAGAAATGCCAACTCAAGCGATTGAATCAGGTAACCTGCAAATCACTGTTCAAATTACTGGAGCAAATACGGCTACGTCATCTGAATCAATTCTTGTGCCCGTATTATTCACTCCTCCATCTGTAGATTTGCTCAAAATTTGTACCGAATCCGGAGAGAATAATGAAGTGATGTTCGGCCATAACTCCGTGTTGATTGCTCAGGTAAGCAGCGATAGACCAATTCTAAGAGAGACGGCAACTATTCAACAACTTGGATGGCAAGTGAATGCTCCTCGCCTAGATTCTGCGCCAGATTGGCTCGAGAACGATGATTGTCACCAGGTTGGAGAGGAATATATCTACTTTAGATTAAGGCCAGATGGTTCATTCATCAACGGAAACGGAACCCTGAAACTATCAGTGACTACAATAGACATGTTAGTTGATTACAAGGTCATAGAAGTATTGCTCAGACATGCCCCACCTATTCCACAATATGAACAAGTTCCAGAAAAAATTACTGCTGGAAGTGAATTGGTTTTCGATGTTGTGGTCTCAGATTTGGATGGCATTAACGACGTTACTTGTAATTCAACAATATCTACAGAACAAGGGGCAGTCATTTGGCAAGGAGATCTCAATCCTTATCCAATTAGCCTAGATTCAGGAATCGCAACATTCAGGTACATTACAGCACAACAACAGACTGAAAACATGACGTTAGCAACTAGGTGTTTTGATTCAACTGGTGAGGAAAATACTGTTCAATACCCTGAATCCATTATAGTTGAACAATTTATCCCAGAAACTAACATCAGTAACGAAAGCGGACTTCAGACTGTAGATGAAGATTCATTCAACTTGAATTTGGTTATTCTTGGCATAGTTGCCTTTGCTGTATTGGTGGCTACCGCTTTATTCGCTTCTAAAAGAGGGAATAGAATTGAAGAAGAGGTTGAGCCTGAAAAAGAAACGATTGATTTCAACACATATGCTCAATTTGAACTAAAAGATGTTCAAGTAGAAATCCCAGAGGATCTAAAATTACCAGAGGGATGGACAATGGAACAATATGAAAACTGGCTTAATTCTGAAATTCCTGAAGGATGGGAGGCTGAACAATGGGATGCATTTACGTCTCAACAAATTTCAATAATCGAGGAAATTACCTGAAATAATACCCAAGTGTCTTAACATACACGCTTTTGGATGGTATCATGGCAGTTGGCTATGTTCTAATCAATGTCGAACCTGGTAGAGAAAAAGAGGCTTATGAAGCGGTAAAAGACCTCGACCATGTGTCAGATGCAACAGTTCTGTTTGGAGATCATGATCTTATTATCAAATTGACTGCAGATGACCTTGCTCAAATCGCTAAAGCGGTTGTTGAAACAATTCGTCAAATCCCTGGCGTTACCGCCACCAAAACTCTTGCAGGCGCTGTATTGTGAGGCATTCATATGTCGGATTTGGCCGAATTAATCCAGAAATTAGAGGATTCCGAGCCTGCTTTAGATATGGAAGAATATAGCACAGCAGAAAAAGTTCTAATCTGGATACTTCTTTTTGCAATAGCTGCAACATTAACCTCATTGGTGCTGTTCAATGACATAGTTTGGGGGCAATACCTCAAACCATTCGTTTGGGATCCTGTGGTTGACGATGCCAGTGTTGCTGGCGATGCTGGCTACAACACATTTAACACAATTCTGTACACTGGTTTGATGTTCGTCTGCGTCATAGCATTCCAGGCATTATTCAGAAAATGGAAGATTCCTAGTGATGACACGATATTGTACGCTCTAATTGCTTGGGTCTGTTTGGCACCTGTGATGAGAGTGCTTGAAGACGGGCATTTTTTCATAGACGGAACGGACATTTTGTTCATATCCCCAATTATTCACATTCACTTGGCTGCGTGGCTAATTTTGACTGCTGTGTTGAGTAAATTTGTAGGCAAGGGCTCTGAAAATCCCTCAAATGAGGAAATAAGTAAAACAAATTACAAATTAACTATTCTTGTGTTAATTGAGGTCATTCTTTTCTGGAGGCTTCTCCTATATCCAAGTCATCAGGCTGAAACCGGATTAGAGTTGGGCAATATTTTCGCTTACATTGGATTAGGGCTAGGAATGCTATCTGTAATTTACATCATATCCAATACGTCGAGTTGGAACCCAATTTCAAGAGGCTTGCTTGCTTTTGCCACTGGCAGTATCGTTATCGGTTTAGGCTATTATGCTGAACTTGCAAGTTACTATCATGGGACCTATGTTGATGATCCCAATAATGCAATCGTTTTGTGGCCTGCTCTGATAGTATTGGGAATACCAGCTCTGGTCGTTTATGCAATGTGGAGATATGGTCATGATGACCTTCGCCAGATAAGGCTAGCAGGATATGACCCCGGAGTAATTCCTATTGGAGTCAAAGTCAAAACATGGGAAGACCTAGAAGAAGAGGTGAAAATTCATCCAATTGAGTTTTTATCGAAAAAGGCAACATTAGCCTCTCCAATGGTTCTAGCAATGACATTTGGTCAATTATGCGATGGTTTTGCTACTATGATGGGTCTGGATTTCTTTGGGTACGGAGAGAAGCATGTTGCCTCAGATAACGTAATCAAATTTGGTGGCAGAATCAACGAAGCAATTGGAATCAGTTGGGGTGTCGGAGCATGGTTCTTTACACTTGTAAAAGCCCTACTCGTAACCGCTGTAGTATATGTTTTCGCAAATATGAGAATTGAGAGAAGGCATGAACATATGCGAATTCTCATTGTACTTGCTATAATGATAGTAGGGCTTGCTCCAGGGCTAAGAGATATTGGAAGATTGATGCTAGACATCTGATTTTTGAGTAATATTGCCAACTGATATATTCAAGTTAGAGTTTAGTTTGGAACAGATTAGGCGATTGTGATGGATAGACTTCCAACCAAGATATCTACCAATTCTGATGACTTCAAATCTAGAAGGGAAACAAATCTGGAATTAATTAAGACACTCAAACAAAGGTTAGATGTTGTCAGTCTCGGAGGTGGAGAAAAATATGTTACTCGCCACAGGTCAAGAGATAAGATGCTAGCAAGGGAAAGAATCGAGAATATCGTCGACCCTGGAACTGCTTTCTTGGAACTAAGCCCATTAGCCGCTTTTGACCTGTATGACAAGAGAGCTCACTCTGCAGGTATTGTCACCGGTATTGGAATGGTACATGGAAGGGAATGTCTCTTTGTTGCGAACGATGCTACTGTTAAAGGAGGCTCATATTATCCAATGACTGTAAAAAAGCACATCAGGGCTCAGGTTATTGCTGATGAAAATCATCTACCTTGTATCTACCTTGTAGATTCAGGTGGAGCATTCCTGCCAATGCAGGATGAAGTCTTCCCGGACATTGGCCATTTTGGAAGAATTTTCAGAAACCAAGCAAGAATGTCAGGTAAAGGAATTCCCCAAATCGCAGCCGTTTTAGGATCATGTACTGCTGGTGGAGCATATGTTCCTGCAATGTCTGATGAATCGATTATTGTAAAAGGGAACGGTACTATTTTCCTTGCGGGACCTCCACTGGTCAAAGCAGCAACAGGAGAAGAAGTCACAGCAGAGGAATTGGGTGGAGCCGATGTTCATACATCTCAATCTGGAGTTGCAGATCACTTTGCTGAAAATGAATCTGAAGCACTAAGGAAAGTCAGGAATATCGTGGAAAATTTAGGCCCACGTGAACTAGCGCCTGCTGCAAGCGCACCTGCAGAAGATCCATTTTACAACCCAGAGGAACTCCTTGGAATCATTCCTGAAGATAACAGAACACCTGTTGATGTTAGAGAGATAATTGCTAGAATGGTAGATGGATCAAGATTCCACGAATTTAAATCAAGATATGGAACTACCTTGGTGTGCGGTTTTGCTCATATCCATGGCTACAAGGTAGGAATTGTTGCAAATAATGGAATATTATTCTCAGAGTCATCGCAAAAGGGTGCACATTTTGTCGAATTATGCGGTCAGAGAGGAATCCCACTAATCTTCTTGCAAAATATCACGGGATTCATGGTCGGTAAAGCATACGAAGCAGGTGGAATTGCCAAGGATGGAGCTAAATTAGTAACCGCAGTATCTTGTGTAAACGTACCAAAATTCACTGTAATCATAGGCGGCTCCCATGGAGCAGGAAATTATGGTATGTGCGGAAGAGCTTACGACCCAAGATTCCTTTTCATGTGGCCTAACTCAAGAATTTCAGTCATGGGTGGTCCACAAGCAGCAGATGTGCTAACTACTGTGAAACAAGATCAAAGAGCAAGAGAAGGCATAGAAGCAATGCAAGGAGATGAATTGGAAGCATTTAGGGCTCCGATTCTTGAAAAATATGAAACTGAGGGAAGTCCTTACTATTCTACAGCAAGATTGTGGGATGATGGGATTATAGATCCTAGAGATACAAGAGATGTCCTTGGTTTGTGTCTCGCAGTTGCAAGAAACGCACCACTACCAGATGATAGGTTTGGAATCTTTAGGATGTGATGAATTTTGCAATTGAAAATTTAAATTTCTAATTGGAGTATGATAATATGGAACAGATGAATAATCCGCCAAAATTTGAATTGGTTGATATGGAAATTGATGGAGCATGTGTGCACATCAAAATCAACAGACCAGACAAATTCAATGCATTGAATGTAAAACTAATCTCTGAGCTATGTGAAGCGTTTGAATGGACTGCACGCAGAAGTGCTGGAGCAATTGATGCAATCCACGATGATTCGGGTAAACAATACCTCCGAGTATTGATTCTATCCGGACAAGGTAAGCACTTTTGTGCGGGCGCAGACATTAACATGATGAGAGATGCTGGAGCAAATACTCCTGAAGAAAACAGAAAGGATTCTGAAAGACTTGACAAGTTATTCAATTCACTATGGGCACATCCATGCTTCACCATTGGCTTAATTCAAGGGGTAGCTCTCGGAGGAGGCGCTGGTTTGGTTTCATGTCTTGATCATGTAATTGCAACAGAGAACATGCGAATTGCACTCTCTGAAGGAAAGTTGGGTATATTGCCTGCCGTGATTGGACCGTATGTCTACAGAAAACTTGGAAGTGCTCAATTCAGAAGACTTGCTATGCTTGCTGGAAGAATCAACGTTTCAGAAGCACAAAGGGTTGGATATGTAGAGAAGATAGTCCCATCTTTGGAAGATGCTTCAAAAGAAGCACAAAAAGTAGTTTCTGAAATACTAACCACTGGACCTGGTGCTGTTACTTTAGCCAAAGAGTTAACTCTAGGATTTGACAGATGGAATGGTACTGATGAAGAATTAAGGAATTGGACGCTTGATTTCACAAGTCGAATGAGGGGCTCTAAGGAGGGACAAGAAGGTCTGTCCTCTTTCTTAGAAAAAAGAAATGCTAACTGGAAGCCGGAGGAATAAACTTGAGCATTAGCAAGGTTCTCATCGCGAATCGTGGCGAGATAGCCTGCAGAATACTTCGTGCTTGCAGAGAAGCTGGTCTTTCTACCGTGGCAATCTATGCCGAAAATGATACTGGAACCTTATTTACCGAATTAGCCGATGAAGCCTTTCTATTGGAAGGGGATAGCATTGCTTCAACTTATTTAGACCAGGTCCAAATTCTAGAAATTGCAAGAATCTCTGGAGCAAATGCGATTCACCCCGGATTCGGTTTCCTGTCTGAACGAGCCGATTTTGCACAGGCTGTTATCGATGCAGGGATTCAATGGGTTGGACCCAGCCCTGAGGCTATCAGCAAAATGGGAGACAAGATGACTGCCAGGATTACAATGAGAGAGGCAGGAGTACCCGTAATCCCCGGAGAAGAGATTGAGGAGACTGAAGAGCAAGCCGCACTATTGGCTATTGAGCAAGCAAGTCACAGAGTAGGTTATCCACTCTTACTGAAAGCAAGCAGCGGAGGCGGTGGAAAAGGTATGAGGTCTGTAGATGACCCAAGCCAATTAGAAAGTGCCGCACTTGGAGCAAGAAGAGAGGCAATTGCTGCATTTGGCGATGGTCGAGTATACGTTGAAAGGCTCTTGACAGGTTCTAAACACGTTGAAATTCAAGTCCTAGCAGATCGGCATGGAAGAACGATTCACCTTGCAGAGAGAGAGTGTTCTGTCCAAAGAAGGCACCAGAAGGTGTTCGAAGAAGCCCCCTGTGCAACTATGACTCCCGAAATTCGTGAAGCAATGGGTCAAGCCGCAGTTGCAGCAGCAGAAGCGGTAAATTATGAGGGAGCGGGGACTGTTGAGTTCTTATTAGCCCCAAACGGTGAGTTTTTCTTTTTGGAAATGAATACTAGAATTCAGGTAGAACACCCTGTCACTGAGATGATTACTGGTGTTGACCTAGTTAGAGAACAATTGAGGATCGCTGCAGGGGAGCCAATGACTTGTCCAGAATTATCTATTCGAGGTCACTCCATTGAAGTTAGGCTGTATGCTGAAGATGCTGAAAATAACTTCTTGCCAGCAATTGGTCCGTTGTCAATATTCAAAGCCCCAGAAGGACCTGGAATTAGATTAGATACTGGCGTTAGGCAAGGCGATGATGTCACTCCGAATTACGACCCGATGTTAGCCAAACTCATCGTTTGGGCTCCAAATCGCAAAGAAGCGTTGGAAAAAATGAGAAGGGCGTTAGATGAATTTGTAGTTCTTGGATGTACCACAAATATTCGTTTCTTGAGGGAATTATGTGACCAGAAAGAAGTAATCGATGGAACCACTGATACTACGATGATAGACCGAATTTGGCCAAATGGATGGACGCCAAGGGTTACGAAACAACAAGAGCAATCTGCTCTAATCGTTGCTGCTACAGCTGAATCACTTGGATTAGGGAAGGTAAAATTGCAGATGGCATCCGAGCAAAATGGTCCGGTAAGTCCGTTTCAAATCATATCAAGGAGGTTGCCTTGATGAATTATCAATTCAAAGGATATGAAGAACCCTTTACACTTGCTAAGGAAGACTTTGCAGAATTGTTATCCGACGGACGTCTTTTGGTCAACAATAAAATTGCTCATGCAAGCAAGGTTGGAGACACATGGTGGATTCATTACGATGGACATACCTTCCAATTAGAGTTAGTTGAGCCAGGATCATCATCTACTGATGATGAATCTAACCTAAGTGCTCCAATGCCTGGCAAGGTACTCGAAGTTCAAGTCGAAGTTGGACAGTCGGTTGAAGAGGGGCAAACCCTGATGATTCTTGAGGCAATGAAAATGGAACACAAAATCGTTGCAAACAAAGCCGGTCAAGTAACTTCAATTCATTTCCAAGCAGGCGAACAGGTTGAGCAAGGTAATGAGTTGCTAGAGATAGAAGATGATGAGTAATCAGCCAACTCTCGGGTCTTTAGGCCCCTCAGTTCTCTGAACAGGGACCCCATGATTTTCTAAATATGAGACGCCATTTTCACCGGAAAATCCTCCATCTACGATAACAACCTTGCCAATCCCCGAATGATGAATTAATTTGGCACACATCATACAAGGCTCTCCTGTGACGATTAACCAAGCTCCATTTGTGGGAACTCCATTTGCTGCAGAATTACAAATTAGATTCATTTCAGCATGATGACAGCCAATTTCTACCCTTGTCCCGGACTTGATTTCCATGGTGTCGCGTAGACATTCATCTCCACCGCATAACTCTCCACCGCCTCTTGGCCCACCATTGTAGCCGTCCATGAGGACAACATTTCTTTCAGGATCTACAAGCAGTGCTCCAAATTTACGCCTTGGACAATTACTTGCCTTAGCAAGTGAAAGACATTGCTCAATTCTGATAGCGAGATGTTTGTCTTTCATGTGCTCACCGCTCTATCCAATCGTTCATTATGTATGATTATTTTTACTGTTGTAATCTTCGTGAATGGTTAGGAAATCATCATCCATTAAGCCAAGGGCACTAACAAGTTCACCTAGCATGTATATCGAACCAGTACATATGATAAGTTGGTCTGAAGAAGATATTACCTTCATTATGCCTGAGACATCGTTTAGGCAGGTTACCTTCTCAACACCCCAGGGATATTTCTTCATTTCATTTGGATTAATTCCTTGGTATCTACCCGTCTTAGGCATGGAAAGAATTAGTTCCTGGACGGGTAGATCTTGAATTAAGTCAATCACTGGTTTTACAAAAGATTTCATGTCGGATTGAGGGCTTGTTCCAAAAATTATTTTGCAATTGGAAAATTGATTTTCCAATTGATATTTTAGAACATGTATATAGTTATCAAACATGAATTTCATTCCACTAGGATTGTGTGCAGAATCAAGGAATAATGTTGGACCGAAATTTGTCTCGATAAACTCTCCCCGGCATGGCCAGCGTGTATTTTTCATACTTGCATCGAGACCGGACTTTTCTATACCAAGCACTTTACATGCTTCTTCTAACAACTGCTTGGTGTTGTATTGCTTGCTTTCACATTCTATCCAATCACAAAGCCCTGCCTCTTCTCCAAGTTCTGTTCTCGAACATGATTGAACTACTTCAGATATAACGTTGCGAATAGATTCTGAATATCTTGGAGTAACTAGGGTTGAGTTAGGCCTAGAAATCATTGCCTTCTCAAAGGCAATTTTTTCAATCGTATCTCCTAGTACCTCGGAATGTTCTATGCTCAAACTAGTCAAAATACAGACCTCAGCAGGCACTGCTCTAGTTGCATCTAGTCTTCCACCCAGTCCAGTTTCAAGAATAAGAAAACCTCCATGTCGTATCGATTCCAAGCAAGAGGCAATGAAACCAACCTCGAAAAACGTGAGTTTTCCACCATTAATTTCATCGTACTCACGTACTGAAAAAAGCAATTCTTCAAGACGCACCTGAGAAATCGGCATACCGTTTACCCTAACTCTTTCACGATACTCAGACAAGTGTGGTGAAGTGAATAGAGTAACGTTGTTTCCTTTTGAACAAAGATGGCTGGATAGATAAGAGCAAAACGTGCCTTTTCCGTTACTTCCTGCGACATGAATTGTTCTAGGTAAATTTGAAAGATCGCCCACGAGATCTACCAATGCCTGTTTTGTTTTCTCAACTCCCAGCGACATACCTCTTTTTTTGAGAGACTCGAGCCAACCGGCGATTGTATCTCGTCCCTCCATGAGTCAAGGATAACACAGGCATTATGTTGATTTTATGGGAATTGACAATGACAGTTATCAAATGTAATTCTTCAGTCGCGGACATATGAGCGGAGAAGATGATAGCCAATCTCCAGCGGAAGGCGTTGATAATCTGGCTGTTGCTAATCAGGAGTTGACCAAGGAGGAAAGGTCAGCAAGGAACGGTCAAATTTTATCCATGGCGGGTATGATGGGGATGTTCATCATCACCATACTTCTGGGTTTAATGATACGACCTTTTTATGACTCGAATAACCTCCAAGCGTTTGGAGAATCCGGTACTACACAAGCTAGGTATGTCATTCTTCAGTTAAGCATGATTTTCATTTTCACTGCGATCATACTGGCGCTTGCAAAATGGAAGAAAGATTGGGTCATCAAATACGGCATTATGGGAATCATGGCTATCGCTTTGTTGTACTCCACAGTCCCCCTTGCTCACGTCATCTTAGTCGAGGATGTCACTGAAGATTTCAACATTGATTCGACAGATAACTATGATGCAGGTTACGCAGCAGCAACATGGTCACAAAATGGTTTCTTAACAACTATTGAATCCGATGGACAAAACAATACCACCGATACCTACCACTACTGGGAAGGTGATGATTCAATTGCCGGTGAGCCTTCATGGAGCGCTAGCGTTCCACACTCTCCTGCTGATGTGGGTTCTGAGGTAAGAGCGGTGCAAGGGCAAATGAATGGAGATAGCCCTGGTTATTTCACCGTTACAAACGGAGCATGGGTTCACACAATCGACAACCAAGGAAATATTGTTGAGGAGTTCAAATGCTTCACTGAAACTGAAGATGGAGCAATGCCTCTGGCTAGATTAGGAACAGGATGCCAAGCAGCAATTACTGTCTCAAATTCGTTATACGTGATTGACATAAACAATTTCTTGCACAGATATGTTAAATTCGATGATACAGGTGAATGGGGCTATCAAGCGTCATGGGTGCTACCTAGTAACTTAGAAATTTCAGAGGGATTGATCAGGGGAGAGTTGTTAGATTCTGAAAAACTTTGGATTACAACCCCAAGCATGTCTATCGTAATCGAGTTAGAAGAAACATCAAGTGGCTTTAGCCCCATAGGAGATCCAAGCGATTCAGCATCTCTTGTTTTCGAACGTCATATGAACTCGTCATCAATTACATCGGCTCAAATTGGAATTTCACCTTGGGCTCCAGTTGACTATGCAAATTACACCAGCCCTGAAAGGCTATTATTGATAGGAAACCAAGCAGGAGATGTCATTGGTTACAATTGGAATTCAAGCGAAAGCCCAGCCTTTTGGGAAGAGGATAGATTATCGCTTTCTGGCTTTGATAAAATAGAATCAATTAGATTCACAGATATTACAGAAAACGGTTTCAGCGAATTGATTATCACAACAAATTCCACCATGCATTTCCTGCTGGGTACATCTCTTGTGGAATATTTCTACACCGATGTTGAACCAGGCACCATTACAAATGCTTACAGTAATGAAACCCAAACAACGCTTTCATTTGTTAGTTTTAATGATAGAAGCATGATGATTAGCAGTGGAGACTTCAACGGTAACATGCACATGATTAGCGGATTATACTTCGATAATACTGCTACTCTAATCGGACTATTTGCAGCAGTTCTAATGATGGTGCTACTCTATGTTCATAGTGAATGGTACATTGTGAATACTTCAGCTGTTCTAGTTGGTGCTGGCGTTATAGCGATGTTGGGGATTACATTCGTCCCAAGTTTGATTATAATTTTCCTAATCCTTGCAGCCATATATGACGCTTGGGCTGTGTACAAGTCAAAGCACATGCTAGACCTTGCAGACACCATGCTAAAGCAAAGACTACCAATTCTACTGGTTGCTCCTCAAGAAAAAGGATATTCATTCATTGAAGAGACTGCATCAATGAAGGATGGAGACACAATAGCAGGAGAGCCAAAAGCAGTACCTGCAGGTCAAAGAAAACCAAAGAAGAAACCAAAGGATGCAATGTTCATGGGACTCGGAGACATCATATTCCCAGGAATGCTAGTGGTATCAGCTATGCAATACATAGAGGGCACAGATGGAGTAATCGTTGCAACCGGTACTCTAATCGGAGGACTTGTTGGATACGTCGCTTTGATGGGCTTTGTAGCCAGTGGAAGACCACAAGCTGGTCTACCGCTGCTGAACGGTGGAGCAATTCTTGGTTACATAATTTCGGCTTTAATCACCATAGGCGGGGCATTGTTTTCCTTTGGGATAACACTCTAGGAAGGTATTTTTATGTTGGACATTACATTATTTAGAGAAAATCCAGATTTGATCAGAGCAGACTTCGATAAAAGAGGCTTAGCTCATGATAGAATTGACAGGGTGATTGAACTTGATAAGCTGGTTTACGAAAAGCAGCATGAAAATAGTCAATTACGCAAACAGAAGAATTTGGCTGCTAGAGGAATTGGGGCTGCTATGAAAGCTGGCAACAAAGAAGAGGCTGAGAAAATCAAAGCAGAAGTTGCAGACCTTGGATCAAAGATCGATGAATCGGATAAAGCAGTGAACGCAGCCTTAGAAGAAAGAGATAGCATTAGGATGTCAATTCCAAATATTCTACATGATGATGTACCAATTGGCGAAGATGAATCTGGAAATACAGTTCATATGGTCAAGGGAGAAAAACCGAAGTTTGATTTTGAACCAAGAGCACACAATGACATTATCGAAATGAATAAGTGGGTTGACTTAGAAAGAGCAGCAAAAATAGCTGGTTCCAGATTTTTCTTCCTCAAGGGGGACCTTGCAAGGCTTGAACTTGCTCTGCAAACCTATGCTGTTGACTTCTTGCGTAACAGAGGCTATGTTTTCGTGCAACCTCCTGTAATGATGAATAGAGAAGCGTATGAGGGAGTTACTGATTTAAGCGACTTCGAGACGGTGATGTATGGAATCACACCAGACCCATACTACATGATTGCAACAAGTGAACATCCACTAACTTCAATGTACATGAAAGAAACAATCCCTGCGGAACACATGCCAATCAAACTTGTAGGCGTATCACCGTGTTTCCGAAGAGAAGTAGGTAGTCATGGAAAATCTGATTTGGGAATCTGGAGAGTTCATCAATTCACCAAGATAGAACAGATCATAATATCTGATACAGAGACTTCTTGGGATTACCACGAAGAATTACTTCAAAACTGTGTGGACTTATGGGATTCAATGGGCATTCACTACGAAGTGGTCAACATTTGCACAGGAGACATGGGCACCGTTGCAAGTAAGAAATATGATCTTGAAGCATGGCTTCCAGGTGCTAAGCAATACAAGGAAATCGTTTCCTGTTCAAATTGCACTGATTATCAAGCAAATAGGCTTCAAATTAGGTACGGAGAGCCAGGCCATGCTAAGCAGCCGATTGCACACACACTCAACTCTACGGCAGTTGCTACAAGTAGGGCATTGGTAGCAATAATGGAGCAATACCAACTCGAAGATGGAAGAGTAGCAATACCTGATGTTTTGCAACCATTTATGGCAGGACAAAAAATCCTTGAGCCTTGCAAATTCTGATTAACTCCAGAACCTTCTTGTCCTTGCATACTCGATCTCTGCAAGGTGAATTGCTTCAAGCAAAGCATCGGTATTTCCACGCGGAGTCTTTCTGAGTACCCTTTGAGCTGTAGCTTCTCCAACCCCTCTGCCCATGAGTGCAATAACTGCTTCATGACCTCTGTTTAAAACCAATTGAGCGTTTTTCTCCATCCTGTCTTGGTCCTTTTTATCCTCGCTCTTAACCCAACCCTCGAGCATTTTTGACATACCTTCTCTAGAACAAGCTAGCATTCTGCCCTTGCATGAAAGGCACCTGCCGACGTTGGACATCTCGTGATATCTAGCAACTCTAAAACTTCGAGTTTTGTGACATTTTAAACAACAAAGTGTTGCCCTTTCATTCATCAATCGTAATCGCAACCTTTCCCTCACTGCAGCATTATCCCATTGTGGAAGGAGCATGTCATCTCTAGCTCGATTAGATAATCCGAGTCTTCCCTGAGCAGATATTTCCAAACTGATTTTGTTTTTTTGAATTGCATTGATTACATCCCTGGCGCCATTTACATCCATTCTTTCATGGAATAGTTTCCCAAGTACCTCTTCCATCACAATAGTACCTCTGTACTTTCTTAACAAAGCCTTGAGATTGATTCTCCGTGGGTCAATTCCATGCCTAAGTATCCCCAGCACCTTAGCCACTTGTGCAAATCTCCAACGGACTTGATTAGAATTTGGCAAGGTAACAGAAAGTACCCCTTCGATTGCATCGGGTGGAGTTTCCTCAAGCCAGTTGATTACATCATTAGCATCTAAATCTGAAGACTGGATTGCAATCCTTGTTGAATCAATGGTCAGCCTTCCCCACTTGCCGGTTTTGGTAGAAGCCATAGCCAACAAAAAATGACCTAATGCTTCGTTAATTTGCGTACCAAAACAGGAATTGAGAACTAGTGCATCATCCCTTCTTTCTATGGTGATTACGTTATCAGAGGGCAACATCCCTGTCGAATCTATGTGAGAGGTGACAGATTCAACCAATATTCCCATTGCCTCATCGTCCAAAGGATAACTCTTGAGTGGTGGCAATTCAGATACAGTAACGGATTTAAGAATTTCAAATTCATCATCTGCCAAATCATCAGGTGTATCGACATTTGATTCTATCAAACCGAATTCATGGGCTATAGCCCTTCGTAAAACACCGATTCCTTGCCCAACTTCAACTGGTACAGGTGGTAATTCTCCAAGCCATTTTGGAGCGCTTGCTTTGTCGTTTACAGGAGCAACAAGTAATTCACTTTGTTCTGGATCTGCGTCTACTATTGCCCATGTCCTTCCAGCCATAACAAATCTGGCAACAGTTCCATCGTCTTCTTCACCACTATCATTTAGAGTAAGAACAAAGGCTTCGTCTACATTTCCAATTGTGCGCCTTGAAACTGCATCCCTGACACGATATGATTGCTTATCTGGAATCATTGACAAATTATTGCTTACCCATTGCCTAGTTCTAGAAGCAGGAGAGAACCAACCCTTCTCGAAATGCTTAGGAACTGGAATTTTAACCTCATGCAGCTCTTTTGGAATCTCATCATCAGGGGTTCGAAAATCTGGTCTCTGATCTATTTCAGGAAGAACAAATCCTTGGAATGTTTGTGCTTTTTCTAGGCTTGATTTCCCTTTTTTTTGCAATTGTAATTCGTACCACAAAGCAGCCCCATAGACATTTTTTGGCCACCTGTACCAAGGTACTTCCTTTGGCTCTGGAGTATATCGTAAAATCCAACCATCTGCTAAAACCTTCAGCAAATTTTCAGTGTCTTCTCGTCTCCAATTCTTGAACTGTATAGATTGCTGCATTAGATTTGTAGCCTCATCTATACTCACCGCACCATGGGAATGAGCCATCAAAACTAATTGATTTGCTGCAACTGAAATTGGTCTATCTCGCCAAGTCACCGGTTCAAGACGACCTTCCATCGCTGATTTTGCTATTACAGCTGCCTCACTGATCTCATCCAACTCCCATGCCATTAGATGACCACGACCTGTCCCTCCAACCCTGTGGTCTGCTCTTCCGACCCTTTGCAGCATCCTATCCACTGAACGGGGTGAATTCACTTGAAGCACTCTTTTAATTGACCCAACATCTATTCCTAATTCCAAGGATGATGTACAAACTAACGCATCGATTGCTCCGTCTCTAAGTTCATCTTCCATTTTTGTCCGGGTATCTTTTGCCAGTGATCCATGATGTACACCTATCTTCAGGTTTGGTGACATTTCTGAAAGTCGTTGAGCGATAGTTTCAGCATCATTTCTTGAATTAACGAATAACAAACATGGGGCTTCTGTTTTTATGATTCTGCAAAGCCTACGAAAACAAGCATGGGCTCTAGGTGATACGGAAATATCAACTGAACCTACTTCGTCAGCATCCTTGACTATCTCCGCTTCCACCGTCAATTCAGTATAACGATCTGTGTGTGCAATGATGGGTTTTGCTTCTTCACTCATCCAAGCTGATACTTGCTCAGGATTACCTACGGTAGCACTCAACCCAACTCTCTGTATAGGTGCTCCAGTTAGATGTTCTAACCTGATTAAACCTAGATTTAATTGCCAGCCTCGTTCACTTGCCGCTAAGTCATGTACTTCATCGATAACAACAGCTTTCACAGTTGAAATCATTTTCCTGACATTTTTCCCGGTGAATAATAATTGCAGGGTTTCAGGAGTTGTTATCAGCATATTTGGGGGCTTGCGAACTTGTTTTGCCCTCTCTGACTGCGTAGTGTCTCCGTGCCTGACTCCGATTGTTAAGCCAACTGACTCGCATAATTCCTGCAATCTTCTGTCAACATCCCTATTCAATGCTCTGAGGGGAGTCACGTATAGAATCGATAAGCCATCCCAATTTTCATTCAAACATCTGCTTAGCAGAGGTAAGACTGCGGTCATTGTTTTTCCTGAACCTGTAGGAGCGATTACGAGTCTATCAAGTCCGTCATGTATATCCGGAAGTGCTGCCTGTTGAACTCCAGTAGGAGCCCAACCTTTACGCTCTAGGTCGCTTTGTATAGAAGGATGGAGAATAGAATATACGCCGCGCATCAACATCCCCCTGTGAATATCTTGATGCTTCCCTTTTTTCATCCCTTGCAATTTGAATCGTTTGTTAATTTATTTTCTAATTCCGATAACATCACAAAGCAGTATAGCGTTTTAGGGTTTGATATTTAATCAAAAACTATGTGTTTGTACAATATTTTGATAGTTATTATTGTAAAGGGAGTTGGTGTGGCAAACTACACCGAGGTAACCTCGGTTAACTGGAGATGAGCAAAATGGCTGAACACCCAATGGCAGAACTTCGTAAAAAACTTGATTCAATGGGACTCTTTGAAAAACCAACTGCAAAATCTTGGACCAAGGTTGTTTGTTTATTTGTAGTAGTCATGAGTCTGTTCTATGCTCACGCAAACATAGAGTCATGGGGTTACACTGCGCTTCTATTACCTATTACTGCATTATTTGCTACAGCACTAGCAATGACCGGTCATGAAGGAATCCACGCATCTGCTTGCAAGTCAAAAGCAGGAAATATGACCCTAGCAGCAATTGTCTTCCCACTATTTACAGGTCTGTCTATGACCTATTGGAGACAAAAGCATAACGTCGAACATCACGCAAAGCCCAATGTTCACAACGAAGACCCAGACATCGCCCAATGGCCTCTTGTCTGGTCCAATGCCGAATACCAAGAAAGGAAAGTTACTCGTTTTTTCAACAGACATTTCCAAGGCTACGCACTATGGCCAATTTCACTACTCGTCGGACACAACATGAGAATCACTGGAATAGTTACGATGCTAAAGCACCCTTTCACAGCAAAAAAGAAACAAAGATTCAACAAAACATGGATCGCAGATATGGTCCTAATATCAGCACATTTCTTTGTGTACTTTGCAGTACCAATGATGTTTGGCCTTAAATTCCTTAATTTGTTAGTTTTCTACATCGCAATATGGTCGCTTGTGGGTTCTATGCTGATGGCTATTTTCATCGTCGGGCATACAGGAAAGCCGGTTATTGGCAGATATGACTCTAATTTCATGCTCCAAATAGAAACAGGTAGGAGTATCAAAACAAACATCATCACTAGATTCTTCTTCGTTGGTCTAGACAAGCAGATCGAGCATCACTTACTTCCTAGTGTATCTCACTTCAATCTACATAAAATCGCTCCCTTGGTTAAGGATTACGCTGCTAAACAGGGATGGGATTACGAAGAAATAGGATTTATCAGAGCCCTTTGGTTGTCAACCAAATTCGTTCACAATGCGTGGAGAGAGGAGTTAACAGACATCTCCAACAAGGACTTACAAGCTACTCCAGCTGCTTGATGATTCCAATTAGCAAATCTGGATTCACTAAACCGAAATTGTGACTGTCTTGACTTGCATTCGGATCTGGGTTATCCCCCTCAAGGAATAACTTGCCATTATCAACGAATTTTACTCTTTTAACCATCTTTACATCCTGTTTGAACGGATGATTGAGTACTACTACAGAATTAATCAAAGATTCTATATCCAACTCTTCAATGGGAGAATATTCAACGATTTCACCATCTTTGAAATTGGGCCACATGGAATGACCAGAAATTTTCACTTTCTTAGGTGGCACCAACCAAGAGCAGGTGGACCTGAGTTATTTTCCTAACTGTTCTCAGGAAGCACGAATCCAAGGTACATCTCTGCCCTTGACTTTCCAAAATACATTGTGAATGTTCTCTACTGCATCCATTAGTTCCTGGGCATGGACTTCGCTTACCTCAACTTTACATGCAGAGCATAGTTTTGCTGCTTGCCAGAACATATTGTGCAAATCAGGAATTGCTTCCAGATGTTGTGGCTTAAAGAAATCAGTCCAAAGTACAAGTAATTCTGACTTACACTTGTGTGCTTCCTCTTCTTTGATTGCAGCGTATCTTGACATAGTGTTGATGTAAGAAGCAGATCCAGAATCTGAGCCATGGTTTGCAGCTAGTGTAACCATCTTCTTAGTCATTGATTGGACTGCTTCAGCCGCTACTCTTGCGCTAGCAGGGTCATATACACCACATGGTCCATCACAGTGTGCTTCGGCTACGATAATATCCTCATTTGTATCAAAAGGCATGTTAAGGCCGAGTTAGCCAAGACATATCAACATAATGTCTCTAAATTAGCACAAAGAAATTACAATTTCAACTAAAATCAGTAGTCGTCATCTTCTTCCTCTTCTTCTTCGTCTTCCTCGTCCCAGTCGACATCATCTTCGAACGCACCTTCGCCATGATCGATTGCTGTTCGACTTGCAATTGAACCAACTGCAACCAAAACAAGGATTCCAACAATTGTGAATACCCATGCCAATGGATTTTCCTTAGGGGAATCTAGCCAACCCATGTATTGTCCATAAGCGACATCGAGGTCATGCTCGGCTGTGTTGTCAAAGTCGTTTGCTTCTGGTATTTGATTCCCATAATCAACCACAACTCTTACTCTATCGACTTCTTCAACGCTCCATTCCTTGGATGTGATGATAATTGTCTCTGATTCTTCTAGCCCTGTCAAACCTACTGTGTCAAATGGTTCGTCAGAATTTCCAGCAAAGAAAGCAACCAAAAATCCTTGTTCTGCGTCTCCACCTGTGTTTGTAACAGATGCTGACATCGTAATTTTGCTTCCAGGAGATACGTGGTCATCGCTCAAAGTGAAACCATTAATCTTCAACTCTGGACCTACTGCACCAAGCCTAACCCATTGCCTTTCAAAGTCAGTATCATCCTCTGCTAATTCTGGAATTGGACTGGCTTCCGAGTTAGATACCACTGGGAATTGATTTCCAGCTGCATCCCATCCTGTCAAGTAGAATCCAATGAAATCTCCTTCTCTTGGAGAAATGGTTCCACCAGCCGTTAGGTCAACCTCACCTGTCCAGACCACGCTTTGGTCATCCTGTCTCATTCCTAGGGTTGATGATCCTGCACCGATAGTGATTGTTCTTGTAGCATCCCTCATGACCCAGTGGACTGTTTGGTAAGATCCGGTTAGATCTGCGTCTTCTGTTCCTTGGAATTCAACAGGAACTGATGATAGGTCGCTTGTAGAAGATACGTCGATGACATTTAGTGGAGCGATTCTCCTTGTCACACGTGGTGCTGCATCATCAACCACAACTCTTAGCGTGGTAGACACAAGTGTTCCAGTCATATCTTCACCTCGACCGGGGATGTTCGTGATTGAGATCAAACATGTTCTAGTCGGTGAAGATTGAAGCGTGCTAGCAGCGCTTAGTGGGACTTCAACGGAATATGAACCATCTTCTTCCAGGGAACCGTCTGAATAGACTTCTTCGCCATCAAATACGTCGACTAGAATACCTACATCTCTTGGTGCAGCAACATTGCTACCCTCATAGACAACTCTTCCAGTGAATTGTAACCTGTCATCTTTGCGAACTCGAGTTCCATCTGCAACTTGACCAGTTCTTGGTTCACTAATGTCATTGACTTCGTAATCATCTGGAGATAATACAAGGTCATTTTCAACTCTGAAAGTATGCTCCAATAGCAGAATACGACTCTCGTGGATATTGCCTCTCTCCTTGTAAATTAGAGCAACATCTCCAATTTCCTCATCTGGCCAATCCCAATCAAACATGAATTCGAATGTTACAATAATCCAAGGCATTCCAGACTCATTGGTTGTCTGTACCATATTACTCGACTCAAATAGAATCAAGTAAGGTGATTCTGACCAGAAAGTATCGTTTACACCAGAATATGAAATTCTCTGTGCGTCCCTTAACGGGTTAGGACCTTCAAAGTCAAATACCAACGAGATGTGTTCAAAGTCAATAGCTGTGTTAGCATCTATGAAACCTAGAGTAATAGTTTGCTCCTTACCAGCATAAACTGGCTCATCATCAAGGTGTCCTTCCCAGTCCAAACCAGTGAATATTGCACTTGAATCCTTTCTTGTTCTAAAAGTCGCATCATCATAGTTGAATCCATGTTCTGCTTGAACCACATACTCGGTTCCTTCATCATCCATCACAATCCAATGCAGCGGATTTCCTGCCTGATCTCCTCCATCCCAAAAGTAAGATACTCTACCCATGTTTGGATTTCGGGAATGGTCAATATTTGCTACGAACCACTTGTCTTCAGCAAGGGTTTCATTCCTGATGATTTTTTGTGCGTATTCAGATGGGTCTGCTTCTCCATTTCTATTCAAGTCATGGTCTGCCTCTACCCAGTAATTGAGAGTAAGTTCAATCGGAATTCCGATTTCGTCATTAATCAGCACCCTTACTTCTTGGGAACGGTCAGCAGCCTCGTATGCATCCTCTTCAGGATATACCTCAACTCTTGTTGGATCCGTATTGTCGACTCTAAAAGTTCTCGACCAGTCTGAATTTGGTTGAGCAACATGAGATGCATCTCTTTCATTGTAAGTTTGAACTTCATATGTAATTCCATCTGGAATATCTAGGTTTGGAACATCTACTGATATGAAGAATGAACCGTTAGTGTTTGTTGTGTCTCTAGCAGTAGCCTCAACATAACCATTTCTTGCTACTCTGACGTCGAAAGCGCTGTCTAGCGGAGCATCCATTGTGTCTTGGAACCACATTGCACCAGTGAAGTGAATTTGTTCACCAGCAGAAACCCATCCGTTATCTGGGATATCTGTTCTCTGTAATTCTCCATCGCTATCAAGAACACTAAGGGTCCCAAGACCATATGTTCTGTTAACTCTCATTGTTTCATTTGAAACTAGTGGCAAAGGAGAGTACCCGTTTGAGCCCGTATCATCAGTACAATGCGCTCTGAATCCAACGGCATCTTGATCTGGGAAACTATCAGTAACATGGAAAATCCAATGGATTTCTAAAATTCCGTTATTCTCAATCGAATAGGATGAGACGTCTAATTCAATGTAATCTCCAGGATCGTTAGGCTCTGGGAAAATATCGCCTGAGTTCCATGTAAGTATTGGGTTATTTGACATTTGATTTGTAGTTAGAGTCAGTGTAGCCTCAGTAATCTGTGTTGCATACTCGCCGATTACGTGCCTTGTCACAATTTCGTAAGGTTCATTTCTAGCGTGTAAAATTTCATTTGATGGCACATTCATGTCTAAATTTACTGTTTGCATTATGTATTGAATTTCAAATGATTCAAGAGTTAATTTTCCGCTTGAACTACTAGAGAATTCAATTGGAATTTCAAGCGTACCACTGCTCTCATCGTCTAGTCTATTGTTGAATGCAGTGATTAGCGGGGATTGAGAGGATGAAGAGGAAATCGTTTGACTTCCCAACAAAGCCCCATTCCCGCTGTAAACTGTAGTTTGACCTACTTTCATGGATACGTCTTCTGGTACGTTAGAGAACATACTAACCGATAGTTCGTGAAGAATTGGAGAGTTGGCAGATGAGGTAGTTTGCAACTCGATTCTCAAACAGTGATAGTAGCCTGTATTTTGAGGAGTTGATCTCGATTGCCCGGATTGGGTATATTGGTATACTCCAGTATTTCCATTTCCGCAGCTTGTTGTAGATGCACCCGGACCGTGATTAATTCTAATTGAAGTCCCTGAAGGCAATGTAGCATTGTAATCAACTTGCACAGCGACCGTATTTGATGAACTGGACCCGATGTATTGGTAGACATACAGGTAACCAGAAGTGGTGTAACTTGCGATGTATTCTACATTAACCAAATCAAGAATTGGTGTTACTGATGTCGTGCCGTTCAGGTAGGCTTTCCACTTCAGTTGATTCCCACTACTTGCAAAGTTCACAGTTTGACCCACGCTTGCTTTCTTCCATGTTTGTCCACCGTCATTGGAGATGTCTATTTCGATGCTTGTGCCGGTTGGAGTGACTCCTATCAGGCCAGCAAGTTTGAGAGATGAGACTGCTTTAGTTAGGGTTCTTGTGGCACTTGTTATCGTCCCTGATGTGGATGTAGGATTTCTAGAGTCGAATAAATCACCATCTCCGTAGGTGGTTATTTTTCTCTGAGTACAAAAGGACTGGTGATGACAAGCAAAAGCTATCTTCCCATCATCTGTTTCTGTTAGTCCGTAGTGTCCTCCATTAGGCATTGTTTGGATACCTTGCTCATCGAGGAATGCACCATTCAAGTGATAGTGATAATGCTTTGAACCACTTTGTGAGTACTCGTTTACTATTACTCTCTGGTTTGAAACCTTTAGTCCAGCAATTACATTATTTGTTGAACTGCAGGATGTTGAGTCGCCTCCTAATAACCATGTACCGTTTATCGAGGTCGGGCTTGAAGGATTTAACTCATACAAATAGCGGTAATAGGTTGGATATGTATTATCACAATAGGTTGCATATAATTTTCCGTTATCGTCATCAAAATCTACTCCAGTCATGTACTTACCACTGAATGTGTAGGTGGTTGAGCATCTCCATTGTGTTTCACTTACTGTCCACTTGCTTAGTCTGCCAGTGTATGTACTGTGTGCAGTCCAAACGTTACCTGAGGAATCCATTGTAGCGTCATGAATGTAGGTATTGGTACAACTTCCTGTTGACATTGAGGCTGTGCCTATGTAGCTACCAGTGGTTGAGTTTATTCTGAGAATTGTTGGTGAGGCATACATCTGCTGTTGTGAATAACGGAAAACGTGGAATTCATCTTCCACTTTGATTACTACACCAACATAATTCCAACTTGCAGAAGATGAGACACTCAAATCGGGATATTTCTTACTGATGCCGTTATATCCCTGATCTCCCAAAGAAGCAAATTGCCCTGTGTTATTCCTAGTGGCTCCGACCAGTGACAAGGAGTCGCTAGATACGATTGAGGTCATGGCTGATGTGGGGACACTTGCCAGGGACAAATCACCGTTCTGTGCTTCTAAGCCATTTCTTTGTCCGCTGGTAAACGGAGATGCTGCGCTTCCTGACCATGAATTTGATTTGCCTTGCCCTCCCCAGTGAGCATTTGTTGTGTGATTAGAGTATTGAGTTGTACTGGATTCACCATTCAGGTTGAATTCAGCATACGTTACCTCTGCGCCATAAGGCAGAGTTATACTGCCAGCAGAACCAGTTCCTTGTCCGGTAAATGTGTGCGTGTAAGAAGATGTTCCATCTGTGAACTGGGTTTCGGTTGTCGAAGCCACAACGACTGAGAGCGTAGTTGACATTAGCATCAAAAGAGCAAGAAAAATTGCGCGTCGCATCGTTATCACCTTGCCATATTGCGTATGGCATTTTCAATACACTCAGTAAAAGCATATTAACACATCGTATCGTTGTAGTTACTTGCCAATTGTACGAATCATATTTTAGAAAATATCATCAATGCATTCTATCAAGCCCAATCAGGTAAGAGCATGGGTGTCATAGAAAGTTGGTGGGCCAAACAAAGAGGAAAACAACTAACCATAGCCTCAACCGCATGTGGTATTGGATTATTTATTGCAGTAAGTACCCTTGGACACATGCTTATTTTTCCAGAATCCGAAGCATTTGTTGATTTCATCGGAGCATCAATGGTATTGTTTATTGTTGCAGTATTAATTCTGTTCGTAGCAATTCCTGAATATTTACATCTAAACGGTCTTGCTAATACCATCAAAGAAACTATGGAAATTAAGTCAAAATCTGAATTCAATAAGAAGAAAGCTGACGCAGAACAGGCAGTTGCTGTACTTGGCGGAGTTCATGAACAAAAATGGAATCAATTCATTGAAGAAGGGGCTCCTTGAGGAATCACTGGGGCGGAAAAGTGACTTCTGGCACATCATTTGCAAATCTATTGCGTGAAATTCTTCTCGCGATTGGCATGATAGTGCTTCTGATAGGCGGATTATACGCACACACAGGCACAATGCCTCCTTTGGTTGTGGTTGAATCATCTTCTATGATTCATTCTGAGCAGGGAGAAGTTGGTTCAATTGATGCTGGTGATTTAATATTGGTTCAAGAAACCAGTTATGAAAACATAGTCACATTTGCAGAAGCGACAGATGTTGAAAATCGTAACTATGGATACGAGACTCATGGAATGGAAGGAGATGTAATTATCTTCAAGAAGGGAGGTAGTGATGCTTCTACACCTATTATTCACAGAGCTATTCTCAAAGTGGTAGCAAATCAAACTAGTGTCCCGGACAGAGATGCATTCTCCAGCCCAGATGCTAGTGATTCGTTAGCGTGCCCTAATGGCGGAGTTTTTGATGAGCGCACCTATGCCCAGGATGGAGTGCTCGGGGCTTGTGTTTTTACATGGGATGTTCCTGGAACACATATAGTAAATTCTGAGGTAATCAACATCTCCTTTGATGGGTTACAAGCAGGATATTACGATTGCAAACGACCAACTCATGCCGGAATAGAATCTTATCTGGAAGTCAGCGATTGGAGTCCTGAACAGGCTGGATTCCTAACACTGGGAGACAATAACAAATGTTCAGCTGATCAAGGCAATGATGCTGTTAGATATTCAACTGGGCTTACATCACCAACAGGTGGCGTAATAGATGCCGTACAAGACGACTGGATCGTCGGCAAAGCAGGAGGAGAAATACCATGGCTGGGAGTTGTCAAGTTGATGGTTAGTTCAGGTGATTCGCCAGGTACTGATTTTGTCCCTAGAACATCTTTCATGATGCTATTTGGTGTTATTGGATTAATTCTGGTAACACCAAGCATAGTGGACCCATTGCTTGGAAGGATAATGCAGGGTTCACCCGAATTCGACGAGGCTAAACATGAAAAAGCAATGAACAGGATAGTAGAGGCTTTGAAAGAAGAAGAATAATTTTATTCTTTATTCTTAATGTAGGATTTTGGCGTCAGAAGTTTTTCTGCAGAATCGATTTTCATTTCCGCGATTGCAACATCCGTGCTGACTCCAGAAAGACTTGCAGAAGCTAAATTCCTCTCTATTGTTGCTTTAGCCCGCTTTAAAGATGCTATTTTTTGAAGTCTATCCCTAGGATTATCTCTCTTATTTTTTATATTTAACAACCAATTTTCCAATAATGTTTGTGCCCATTCTGGCGCTCTTGTTTTTCCTCGAAGATTTATTTCCTGTTGCCGATGTCTAAATCTAGTCACTCCCTCAGTTGTTGTGTGGACCTGGATTGAGCCTGGTTTCCAAATATCTAAGGGAATGTGTAGGTGCTTTTCAGATTGCCAAGAATCATCCTTCCAAGTTAACTTGGCAACTAAAACAGATTTTTCAAGCTTGAAAAAAACCTCTGCATAGTCTTCAATTGCAAACCAAACTGAGATTTCCAGTGGAGATTCATACCAAACATCCTCAGCCCAGTCTCTAAACTGATTGACCTGTTTTGACATCAGACAATCCAATCGGTCAACCCTCATAAGTAAATGCCA
>CAXAGT010000018.1:0-30158 GCA_963968885.1 uncultured Candidatus Poseidoniales archaeon
AGTCATCACAAGCTCCTTCCCTTACGGTATGCATGAAGACTAATTTTCCATCTTTTTGGGAGACTTGTAAATGAGAATTAACAAGTCCGGGAACTGATTGCTCAAGACCGATTAATTGGTGATAATGAGTTGCAAAAAGGGTTCTTGCTCCCAATCTATTTGCTATATCTTCTGTGACTGACCAAGCAAGCGATAAACCATCAAAAGTAGAGGTACCCCTTCCTATTTCGTCAAGCAAAATCAGCGAGTTCGGGGTTGCCCTTTTCAGAATATGTGCAACCTCAATCATCTCCATCATGAAAGTAGATCTTCCTCTTTTTATGTCATCACTAGCTCCTACTCTTGTGAAAATTCGATCTACAATTCCTATTTTTGCTTTCTTCGCTGCTACATAACATCCTGCTTGGGCCATAATCGTTGCAAGGGCTGCACAACGCAGGTATGTGGATTTTCCACCCATATTGGGTCCAGTTATCAGGAGGAATCGCCTGTTTTTGTCAAATAAAATATCATTAGGAACAAAATTTCCATTCAATTCTATAACCGGATGTCTTACTTCTTTCAGATTGATATTTTGATCTTCAACAATTTCAGGTCTACACCAATTTCTGTCCGATGATAACTTAGCAAAGCATTGAAGAACATCTATTGCAGAAAGCCTATCCGCTATCGACGAAATTACCTCTGAAGATTGAGTAACTAATTTTCGTAATTCAAGGAAGTGATCGTATTCAATAGACTTCACTTTTGATTCACTAGTAACAAGTGCTCTATCTCGCTCCACTAATTCTTGAGTAAGATACCTGCTTCCATTAGTCATTTCTTGCTTTCTTATCCATTCATCAGGTACCCTTGATAGGTTAGATTTCGTAACTTCAATGAACCAACCAATTTGTCTGTTATGTTTGACCTTTAGCGAAGGTATCTCCAAATCTTCTCTAAGCGTTCTTTCTAAAGCCGTAAACCAAGATTTTCCTTCATCAGATATTTTTCTGAGTGTATCCAAATTTTCATCAAATCCGTTCCTAATCAAGCCTCCCTCTTTGATGGTTAGAGGGGGATTATCTACTAGAGTTTCAAATATTTTTTCAGATAGAGGGTTCAATATATCTAAATCCTGAATGAGGATGTCCATTAAAGGATCTTCACATTCTTTCAGGGTTAATCTCAAACTTGGCAACCTGCTCAAAGCATCTGCTAATGCAACTAAATCTCTACCATCTGCTTTGCCATGACTGAGTCTTATAGCCAATCTTTCCATGTCTCTAATTCCTGTTAAAGCCTCTCTGATCATCTCAAGTCTTCTAGAGGAGCGCATGAGTTTTCCTACTGAGTCGTGCCTTGATTTTAGACTAGAAATGTCCCTCAGTGGGTTTAGTAACCAACGCTTTAGACATCTTCTACCCATGGCAGTTTTACAAGCTCTCATACTTCCTAGAAGGCTTCCTTCGTACTCTCCAGAAAGGGTTTGAATAATCTCTAAATTTCTCAGAGTTGTTTGATCCAGTTGTAAATTTGTCCCATCTTCGATTAACTCAACATCTCTTATCATTGCAAATTCAGTTAATTGCATTTTACTAAGATAATCTGCTGCAAGACCAGAGGCATCCAAAGCCGAGGGAGACGAGTCGGCATCAATTGAACCCAAATCTGCTAATTCAAGCATTTTTTTGAGTTGCTCCTTTCTCTGATCTCCATTTGTTTGGTGGTGCGAAATCATCATTGAATCCATGCTTTTTACCATCTCACAAAACTCTTGATTCTCCGAATCTTTCGGACTTAGAACAATTTCAGTAGGTTGCCACTTTAGGATTTCATCAAGGCATCTGTCGAAACGACTAGATCCAGAAAAACTAGCAGACCTTAGCAAGCCAGTTGAGGAATCAACATAACAGAATCCAACTGATTCATCATCAATTTTCAAGGCACATAGTCCGCTAGTAGAATTTTCATCGATTAGGTTTTCTTCGTACAATGATCCCGGCGTATATATTCTGGTTACTACTCTTTCCAGTAATTTTGCTCCTTCTCTGAGTTCATCTTCTTGTTCTGCGACAGTTACTTTGAATCCTGCTCTAAGCATATTTTTCAATTGGTCTTGTAGCTGATGCCACGGGAATCCTGCCATTGGTATCGGTTGTTCAGCTTTCTTGTCTCTTGCAGTCAAGCTGAGGCCAAGAACTTCACTTGCAACCTCTGCATCTTCGTAGAAAAGTTCGTAAAAATCCCCCATTCTGAAGAAAAGAATGGTATCTGGATTTTGTTCTTTGATTTCAAAGAACTGGTCCATCATTCCTCTCTTGCCCAATCACAGTCCTCCGTCGCAGGTTTTGTCCACTAGTGCGAAAGCCTTTGAAGGTTAGCAGTAAATTGTATTGGAGGAGCAGAATTCTGGTTTAATAGTCATCTAGAATTCTTCGCCAGAAATTCCTCTCAGAGTAAACATGCCCAGGATAACTAACATAGCAGATCCACCCATAATGAATGCCCAATTTAGAAATCCTCTTCCGCTTTGTAGAGATTTAGAGTAAGTAATGTCCATAGATATGAATGAATCCTCTCCAAATCCATCAGTTCCATGGATGAAAACATGAGTTTCAGTTGCAGATGAAAGTGTTGGATAAATATTGAAAGAGCCTGTAATCTCAACAACATCTAAACTGTCTGTGTTTGTATCATACCTTTGCAAGTACTCGAATTCTCCCTCCGAGAAGAACCAAACTAAACCATCAGAGTCAATCTCTGATTTTGCGGATATAATCTCATAGGTGTGGAACTCAGTCTTATCTTCAAAATACCAAAACTGGTTGTCAGTACTAATCACAACTCCGCCTGAGAAAGATTCCATTGAGTGAACTGTTGTATTTGTAGTTTCAATTATCTCAATAAATGGATTTGACGCCTCGAAAGTGACTAGAGCTATTACTCCTCGTTGAGTCGGGATGGCTGGTGAATTTCCAGTTTCAGAAAAAGACGGAGTGCTTATTCCGCTAATTAACCAGTGATTAGGTGAAATTGGTTCAGCAGCAACCCAGTTGACTCCAGTATTGTCATTCTCGACCTTGAATAATCCCTCAGAACTACTTCCCCAGACTTCGGAAGTCGAACCTTGCCTAGTTAGCATCAACATTTTATTTTCATCATCTGATGAAAGGCTTATATCAACAAAACTCGAAACACCCAGTTCATCCTCAAAACTCACCGTTGTGAATGATTCTCCTAACTCGACTCTAGTCAGATTGCCTGGCGCATCGGATATCCAAAATATACCATCTTTGAATTCTAAAATTTTAGTCAAATTATCTGCGTTTATGGTGCCCATTCCTGTTCTTGCAATCAGTGAAACACCGTCCGTCCCCGAGGATGATTGCTCGTAAAGAATTCTTTCACCAATTGCATTTTCAATAATTGCAATGTGGCTATGTTCCCAGTCAGAATCATAATATTCTATATCAATTATTTCAGATCCGTTAAATGCTAAATCTAGTTCAGTCATTAATGGTGAATTTGAGTTATATTGTTGCAATCCAGGGAATGAGGACGTTGCTTGGATTGCAAATCCGCCTATTATGACGAAACCTATGAAGAAGTAAAAACCCCTCCACATGGAACTATCAGGACCGGATATTGCCTCCTGTTCGTCCCCGTTCATAGTATCCCCAAAAGAAACAAGCAAAAGAAATCTTTCCAAATTTTATACTGATTTGTGATTGAATTACAATTGATAATCAATCGGAGAGATGATAAAGGGAACATAGGTCGGGCAATTGCTTAAGGTGATACCATGGCACGTAAACCAGCATCAATGTACCGTCGAGTAAAAGGTCCAGCTTACACGCGCAGGAAATTCATCGGTGGTGTCCCGAACAACAGAATTCTGCAATACCACATCGGTAATAGGAAAGCTGCGGAGACAGGTCAATTCGATGTCATTCTGCATTTGTCTGTTGACAACGCAGTCCAAGTAAGGCACACTGCATTAGAAGCAGGCCGTGTTATTGCTAACGCAACAATAAGGAAGATTGCAGGTACTGAGGGCTATGCTCTTCGTGTACACACATATCCACACCACGTCCTAAGAGAGAACAAGCAAGCTACAGGTGCTGGTGCAGACCGTGTCTCCCAAGGAATGCGTTGCGCTTTCGGTAAGACCGTTGGTACCGCAGCAAGACTGAAGAGAAACCAAACAATCCTTTCCATCCAGACAACTCCTGAGCATTACTTAGTCGCAAAGGACGCTCTAAGAAAGGCAAGTATGAAATTCCCAAGCCCTTGTACAACCAAGTTAATCAAGGGACACGAACACCTGAAAGGACTGGTCTGAACAAGCCTTAATCCATCAATCCCGTGGGTGGATTGATGAATGACTTATTGATGGGGTGATTTAATGAGAGTTGCAGTTCTAAAGGAAGACAATTGTCAACCTAAGAAGTGTAACTCGGAATGTCATGCTTTTTGCCCGCCAGTGAGAAACGGGCAAGAGTGCATAATATTGGATGATCGTTCAGGTAAACCAACAATCTCAGAAAGCCTGTGTATAGGTTGCGGAATCTGTGTTAACAAATGTCCTCATGATGCTCTAATAATCGAGAATCTTCCAGACGAACTTGAAGGGGAAATGATGCACAAGTACTCCTTAAACGGATTTAGACTGTTTAGATTGCCAACTCCATCAAAAGAGAGCGTTGTTGGAATCTTGGGTCCAAATGGTATGGGTAAATCTACTGCATTCAATGCTCTGAGTGGTAGTTTGACGCCCAATCTTGGAGATTGGATGAACAAGGACCCTGAATGGAGTGAAGTCATTGAAGCACTACCAAAAGGCGAATTGCGTGATTTTTTGATAATGGTAAGGAATGGCGATATCAAGGTCGCAATGAAACCGCAGAATGTGGATAGATTGCCAAAGCGAGTTAAAGGTACAGTTGGTGATTTGCTTGGCAGAGTTGATGAGCGCAATATGTTTGCAGAATTGACTGAAAAATTGGGAATCTCTCATCTTTTGGATAGAGAAATTCAACAACTTTCAGGAGGAGAGTTGCAAAGGATGGCGATTTGTGCAACACTTCTTAGGGAGGCAGATGTATATTTCTTTGATGAACCATCTTCTTATCTTGACATCTATGAGCGTATGAGAATTGTTAGAATCATTCAAGAATTGTCTGAATCAAAAAGAGTAATTGTAATCGAGCACGACTTGGCTGTACTAGATGTACTTGCAGATTTAATTCACATTGTCTACGGAAAGAAAGGAGCATTTGGTATATTCACTCCAGCAAGAAGTACAAGGCAAGCAATAAACACATATCTTGATGGATTTTTGCCAGAGCAAAATGTGAGAATCCGTTCGAAACCCATTACATTTCTAAATCATAGAGATAGACAGGTGGATATTGGTGACCCAATCGTTAGTTGGGGTGGCTTGGAAAAGGTACTCGGTGATTTCAAACTTTCAAGTGGAGATGGAGCAGTTCACCGAGCAGAAGTAGTTGGTGTTGTAGGACCGAATGGAACAGGCAAATCAACAATGATCAAAATACTTGCAGGTGAACATGAATACGATGGCGGATGGGTAAGTAGCGGCGTAAAAATATCATACAAGCCTCAACACATCGATGTTGATTTTGATGGGTCTGTACAATTTTGGCTAGATTCGGAGCTTGGTCATAAATGGAGAAGTGGAGAATTCAACGTCAATGTCATCAGGGCATTAGGGGTAGATGAATTACTTCCAAAGAAAGTAAAGAAATTGTCTGGTGGTGAAAGGCAAGCGGTATCGATTGCTATCTGTTTAGGTAGGGATGCTGATTTGTACTTGCTTGATGAACCTAGTGCACACCTAGATGCTAATGCAAGAATGGAGGCAGCAAAAGCCATCAGAAGAACCATGGAATCTAACGAAAAGTCTGCATTTGTAATTGATCACGATGTTTATTTCATTGATATTTTGAGCGATTCCTTACTTGTCTTTGAAGGAGAAGGTGGGAAACATGGAACTGCTCAAGGTCCATTCAGGTTGCGAGAAGGAATGAACAGATTCCTAAAAGGTGCTGAAATAACATTTAGACGCGATCATGAATCAAAGCGTCCTAGAATAAACAAATCTGAATCAAGAAAAGATAGGGAACAGAGAAATGCAGGCGACTACTACTCGTTCCAAACCTAGTGATACCCATGCCAGTGACTCCTCCCCCAAACAGTGGCCCACTCGGAAGGAGTAGGTCAAGGATTTCGGCATCAGGATATTCAACTTGGTCTAGATGCCCAAAGCAGTGGTTTCTAACTAGGAAGGTAGGTTTATCGGCGCCCACAAGTGTATTTCAAATTCTAGGTGTGGTTGTCGAAGATGGATTAATCGATCTCTTAATGCATAGACCAGACAACTTTTCTTCTTTCGAGGAATTGCAAGAATGGGCGAAGCAAAAAATCCCTGAAGTTTCAAATAAATGGTTCAAAATTGGTTTGGAAAACTGGGAAAAGACAACTTGGCGTAAAAAAGGTCTTGAGTTCCAAGAACTAGGAGTCAATTCTATAGAATTGCGTATTGGAAATGGTTTAGAACTTTTTTTAAGCTACGTAAAAGTATGTCATGAGCAAAATGGTGGACCCCTAATAGATTTATTCAGGCAAGGAAAAATACCATTTGATATCCCCTCTCCTTGCCATAATGAATTGCCCAATTATCCAGTTCCTGATAGGATTCCATTGCAGGATAAGATCACCCGGATTGAAGTAAAAGAAGTAACTTGGAATGATTTGGGAACTTCCGCGTCATGGCAAGAGTGTTGGGAAGTTTGTAGACCCTGGATGAAAGATATCCGGATAACACAACCGCAGAGGATGTATCACAAAGATGGATGGGCTGCTGGAGAACTTGATGTTGTAATGCGATGGGATGGGGAGATTAGATTGATCGATATCAAATCTGGAGATGGGACAGGACCATTCTCCATATCATTACAAAATCAATTGCAGTTTTATGATTGGCTATGGAGTGAGAGCTTCCAAACCAAAGCAAAGATGTTAGCTGGATGGTATTTAGCGACTGGTGAAGAAAAGATGGTTGATGTCTTACAGATTGATGAATTGGAAGCATTTGGTAAGAAATTAAAACAGATACATTCTGAAATGCTTACATCAGGAGAAGGTTATTATTCATTTGAAAGTGAATCTCTCGATTGCAGTGAATCTGCAGGATGTTCATGGTGTGGAGTAGTAAAATCTGACAAAGGATGGGAGAATCAAGAAATCCTTTCAAGCATTATCCCTTCAATGGATGTTGCAATTAGCATTCCTTGTCATGAGATCTCCCAAATTCAATCTAGGGTCAATGTAAAAGGTAGATTCAAAGGGTCTTGGGGTCCGTTGCCGAATACATACAATGAGCCTGTTAATGGTGGAGTTTTATTATCCGGTCAAACTATAATTCCAATAGAAGAAAGTGAATTAGGCGATGTTAACGAACTTCATGCATATGAGGAAAAAGATGTTGTGATACTGAATGCCTTATCTGGTTCCTCTAAAGGTAAACCAAAGTTATACCTAGATAAACTGACTGAAATCCATACAGAGGAAGTGAAATCAGATTTCACCAGGTTGGGTATGTTAAGATCTAGAGCTAATATCGAAGGATATGTTATTGCTACTCGCTATCAAAAGGGGACTAGAATCGATACATCTCCATTTACGATGTTTACATTTCACGTATTTGATGGAAAATCAGTTATTGAAGCCGTTGCTTTTGGGACAATGATAACAGATTCACTAAAAAATATGAGAATTGGAACTAAGCTTCGAATTATTGGTGCAGAAGTATCTTGGCGTGGCGGAATGGCCCAACTTCGATTGAATCAAAGGAGCACAAGAATTCATTTTGAACTTCCTGAAAATCAATCGTAGGGTTGATAACCCTTCAACCTCACAACACATGTTATGCCTGTGATGCTACCTTCGGGTACAGATGATATTGGTCAATTTAATCGTCTTAGTGCAAGCCAGGTTAACTCTTACAATAATTGCAATAGGATGTGGTGGTTTGAGAAAAAAATTGGATTGAAAATTCCAGATATACCAGCTCTACACAGAGGTAAGGCTGTTGAGAGAGCATTCAGCATGGTTTTGAAGGAAAATCCAGCATTGATAATGGCTAATGCGCCCACTCATTTACTAGACTCTGTACCTTTGAGCGAAAATGGAGTGCCCGATAGGGAGGAAATGACTGGTTGGCCGGCACAATATTTGCTTCCGCTAAAAAAAGAAGACCAACCAAGAACAATTGAAGAATTGAGAGATTGGGCTAATGCAAGGTTGGAAGTTCATCTTAAGCGAGCCATTGCTGAGGAAAAACTTGCTTGGCAGAAAAATCAGAGAAAATCAGGGATTTGGGAACATGGTGTAAGTTTTGAGACCTGTATGCAAATGTGTCAGCAATCACTCGAATGGCATTTGGAAGAGGTGTCTAGGTGCCTTGAGGAAAAGCCAGCCAACGTAATTAAATCTTGGAGAAAAGGAGCTAGAGAACATTGGCCAAGTCCAGATGGCTATCCATACCGATTTGATTCCAACAATCCACTTGCAATGGAAGGCGAGCTAACTGTTCCAGAAGCATGGGCTATAGTGAGACCTTGGTTTGTTGATCCGAGTGCAGAGGATTTTGCTATGAATGCTGTAATCCCTGAAAGTTTCTTTATGGGAGAGTATGATTTAGTTTACAGATGGGACGAGAAAATAAAAATTGTCGACCTAAAGGCTAGCACCGGGAATAATTTCAGGTCAGAGGATTATGTAAATCAAATGCAGCTGTACGCTATGTTATGGTGGGCAACTCATGAGAAAAATCAAGTCCCAGATGTATTAGAAATTTGGTATGCAGGAGCAGGCAAGAAAAAACAAATCCCAGTACCAGGAATTAAAGAACTAGAGTCAATGTACTCTGGATTAGAAAAATTATGGAATCAGATTAAAGGGACAGAGATAACTATCGAAGACTGTCCACCAAACCCCAAACCGCTTCGAAAATTCTTGCAGGGAGGTTTAGATGATGGTGAGGATAATCTAAGCAGATGTGATGTTTGTGAATGGAGTATGCTATGTCCAAATGGGGGCAGTGATGATACATATCCGGAAATAGGAGCAATCCAAATTCCTGGTAAGTCGAATGCCCTCAACGTTGAGGATATAGGTGACTTAGATCCGAGAATATCTGTAGTTGCGGAAGTTTTTAACTATATAGAAAACGATGCTAAGCCACCATTCGTCCGTATTAAACAAGGAAGTCATTTTGCTAATCTTCAATTCAATGAAAAAATTTGGAAGAAATTATCTGCTCAACTAGTAAAAGAAATCCAGAAGGGCAGTATCCTGCTTGTGGAAGGGGTATGTCCATCTGCAAATTGGAAAGGAGAAGTATCGCTCAAATTTGACCCTCATTCGAAACTAAAAATCGTCGATAATTCAGAACCACAGAGAGATTCCATAATATCTGGTTCTCCCAGAGTTGATGTTTCGGGTAGGATTGCATATTTTACAGAAAAAAGTGGGGTAAATTCCAGGGGAGAGTGGAAAAGAAAAGGAGTTGTCCTCCTCAATGATAAGGGTAAGATCCAAGTTGAGGGTTGGGATAATCAGTTCCCTGCATCTCTAGAAGTGGCTTCACCAGGAGATGAAGTAATAGTTACTAATCTCGGACTGGAGACTTGGGCCGTTCTTCTGCGAGGCAATTTGACTAAGTTCAGCGAGGCATTCATTACAAGAAGGTGGAATTAATTTCAACCACCCGAAGCAACGCTAGTGACTAACAAAACTAAATCATCTTCCAGTTTTGTTGAGTGAGGAAGTATGTTATCTTGATAACTTACGATAACCATTGATTCAGGAATGTTAGCTTTTGCTAGTGCCTCCCTGATTGTAATTGGTGTTTGGGATTCAATTGACTTGTCATATCCCGATCCTTGAAACGTTATTCGCATTGGTCATTGCAGTATCATCATGCTTATGACCCAAACCCATTGAGTTTCACCCATAGCCGAGATCGCATAGCCCGGTATTGCGGTGGATTCGAAATCCACTGTCTCCACGACGCGGGGGTTCGAATCCCTCTCTCGGCGCCTCACATATACGATGCATCATGGGAACTTGACAATTCTTGGACCATATCTGTAGATTTTCCATTGCTACGGTTCTTTATTTTTTCAATAAGTGAACTCTCGGTTGAATCGTCCCATTCGAGATCAAGACTCCACCACTGAGAAATTTTGTGTAATAGTCTGTCGCTTGCTAAAGTATCTGCACTATTACCGATGGTTGTAGCAATAGTTAGTGCAGAATTTATGCCATAGATTGGTCCCATTGATGCCATTAATGCTGCCATCCCGATTGCGCCAGCACTTGGTTCATCCCTGCGCACATCGACACCTTGAGATTCCAGGTCGATTCTGTAACCAGAAGTAGATGGAACAACAAATACATCTTTTCTGTTTGGTTCACTTGCCATTCCAGCTAAAACAAGCAGTTGTTTAGTTTTCTTCTGTAATCTTCCGAGTATGAATTGTGTAAGTTCAAATTGTTCAGGTGGGTTCAAAGGTTGATTTTCTCCTGAAATCAGAAGGATAGTTTTTGATTTTGATTTCACTATGGAAATGTCTAGATGGGGAGGTGCGATTAACCCATCACTATCCAAGGTAGCGTGCGGTGGGAATCCGGAATTCAATATCCTTGCAATCGGTTCACAATCCATTCCTTCTCTTATTTGTTCTACGGCTCTTTTTCCAACGTCGCCAACCCCTGGTAGTGCGAACAACGTAATATCGGATTGTGGTATGCTCGCATTCTCGCCAATCCAATCGATAATCGATGCCATGAAATCCCAAACCATTTTTGGGGGGGTATAATGCTTGGGGTAGTGACTTGAACAAGGACGATGATTTGGTAACCGAATTACCATTCCCGTATTCATTCCTCTTCAGTCATATCTGGTAATGTTGGAAGTTTCTGTGACCAGTCATCACTTTCTACGCCTTCGAGTCTTCTTCGATATTCAGCATGATGGTCTTCAGGAGACCATTTGATCGGTGCTGCTGCTCTTGCTACACCGCCACATTTGTGACATTTAGTGGATAAAGTCCAAGCGCCACAATCTTGGCATTGGTTAAGCAGTTGCTTGCCCATTTTATCACTACTCTCGCCAAACCTCGGCTTCCCCGCCTTCCTTAATCATAAAGTCAGTAGTTGCTTGAGTTGCTTTTTCCCAAATTTCTTCAGCCGTTTTGAAATCCGGAGCCTTCAATTCAATTCTGTAATTTGGGGAGCCATCATAGAAACATTCTACGATAATCTCTTGTTCTTCATTTGTGAAAGCCTCTGCAGCTAATAGGGCATCTCTAACTATTTCAACACCATTTGTGTTCTCAGATTTCAATTGAAAATTCCCTCTTATTTCAACGAACGGGGGGACAATGTTTTCGACTGCGATTTCAGTAAATTGAGGAACCCAATCATCATCATATCCCGCATCGGCCATCGCTGTTTCATTCATAGCTGCCTCTTCGAATGCAGAATACAGGCTAGTAAAGGACATTGCAAGTTCTTCTTCTGTTTTTTGTAATTTCTCTGCCGACCAGGATAATTGTTCGGACATAACTTTGAGAAGTTGTTTTGCCCTTTGCTCATTCTTCCATTCTTGAAGACGGTTTCTTCTTCGTTCTTCGGAAACAGACTTTAATGACAATTCAATGGATGTACCGTCCTTTCTAACTCCGATTGTTTTGCAAATAACTCGTTGCCCTTCTCTGACTACCGATCTTATGTTTTTGACCCATCCTGATGCAATTTCCCCAATAAAAATGAATCCTTCAAGATTATCGTATTCATCTAATTTGACGTATGCGCCATTTTTCTGAACTTCAGAAATTGAAGCAACTACGAGTTCTCCCTCATCTGGTCGGGATTTAGTGTCGGAGTTTGCCATGGAGGTATTCCTCCATCACTCTAAGACTTCTACCACAGTGCAACCTACCAAATCAGGCTTTCCACCTTGTGGTTTAGTTAGGGTTGCTCCACAAACTGAGCATGAAATTACTATATCTGCTCTAGAGAAAATTGTCGTTTCGTTACCGCAATCTTTGCAGGATACTTTTAGGAATGAGTTAGCCATTATTTTACACCTCAGTTGTCAACAAGTTCGAATTTCTTTGCTCTTTGGCATGGTGCATAGTGAGCCTTTCCAGTCTCAGTGCATCTGTATAGGATATTTACTCTCCTGGTGGGTTTTTCTCTACCATCAGGCTTTGGTCTCGGGAAACCACGATAACCTTTCATTACCTTTCGGAATCTCCTTTGACCCCATCGAAGTTCACTTGCAGGCTTCTTTTTTACACGCTCTACAGTGTGTAGTGTGTGTTTGCCTGCAGATGGGCTGTAACGCTTTACTTGACGTGGTCTCTTTACCATTGTAAGCACCTCTTGGACATCAACCCCACTAACGTCCTGTATTTATGGGTGACGGCTAGTTTTTGGGGTCAAATTTTGCCGACATCTATCGATTTCTATGGTTATATTCAAGTTATTGATGTTAATGTAATCACATGGACGACCTGCTAAAGCCAGCATTACTGTTCTGGCTACCAATCGGTTTTTTTGTCCTCGGAATTTTTTTCTATATGTCAAGTGATAGCCAATTTAGGAAAAAATTTGGCGCCTTGATTTCTTTTTCTTCCCTAGTTTTATTTCTCATTTCTCCGCTCACAGTTCCTGAATCTCCATCGACTGAGTTATCTCATTTGTCATGGTATATTTTGCCGGTAGGGGTATTTCTTTTCGCCGGATTGTATATGACTTCTTTTTCTGGAAATGTTGTAGTTGGTAAAATTCATTCTAGCTACAGATATCTTGGAATTTTTTTAATCTCGATCAGTATTTTGGTTTTTATCCTTATGCAATTCTATTCGTTTACACCTAAAATGCCAGAGTCCGGTGGTCAAATCAATAGGTACTGGTTAGTGTATTGGCCTACCTTTTTGATATCAGGTGTTGGATTAAGCGTATTTGGTCTTGTTCTTACAGATGATAAGAAAGCGATGTCAATTTGCACGTTCTTTTTCACAGGGATGTTCATTCTTTCCAGTACATTTGATGGTTCTGAAATCACCTCACAAATGTTTCGAGAAATCCTATGGTTGGCGGGCGCTGATCTTCTTGGATTAATCTTAGGTGGATTTTTCTCTATCGTTGTCTTTGCTTTGGTTATTTATGTCTACGAAAGAAATTTGTCAAGCCCTCCAGAGATGGATGAACCAACGGACGAGGAATGGTCGATTGTGAGAAAGCACCTGACTTCAAATCTGGAGGTGAGTGAAGATGAATAGGAAGGTACCAATGTTGCCTGCAATTGTTGCCCTTTTCGTTATTCCAGCGCTTCTAATATCGATTGTGGGTTTTAGTTTACCTGAACAAGGAGATGCTCCATTCAAAAGATTTGCAAATTCTATCCTTACCTCCTATTCAGTAGTGACATTATTTTTGATAGCAAACATGGTCTTTTATGCAGATAGCAGGCATAAGCCCATGTCTCCTGTAGTAGGTATGTTACTCTCATTAATTGCGGGCTCATTCGTTGCATACCTACTATTTTCTACGGGGGAAGTTATGTTTGAACAAAATGCATCGATTAGAGCTCAGGTGTTCTCCAACATTGTACAGCTGTTAGTAACATTGCTCTCTGTTATTTCTGCAGGTTTGATAGTTATTGGTGTTGGTTTCTCATATATGATGAACAAAAGTAATGATGATATCAATGACACAAACCCAAAATAGAGTAGTTCAATCAACACCCGTTTATTTCATAAAGGGGAGGTAGGTCGCAAGCCTGTTCGGTGATAGTATGTCTAAGGGTACTCCGTCAAGAGGAAAGCGTCAGAAGACAACCCATATTCGATGCCGTCGCTGTGGAAGAAATTCCTTCCACAAGCAAAAAGGAGTTTGTTCCTCATGCGGTTACGGAGCAACAGCAAAAATGCGCTCTTACTCATGGGCTAAGAAAACTCATCGCCCTAAGGCTTGAGCATGAAAAATCATCAAAAGGGCTACAAAGTACCTTCGTCTAGATGTGCTGAGGCAATCCTATGTGTGGAATAATCGGTATCGTTGGTGCCATAGGGACTCACATAAACCAACATCTCTATGATGGACTTACGGTATTGCAACACAGAGGACAAGACGCAGCGGGTATTGTCACTGAGCATGAAGGTAAATTTCACCTCAGAAAATCAAACGGTCTTGTTTCTGACATATTCAGAGAATCACACATGAAGCGTTTACTTGGAAACATCGGTGTAGGACATGTAAGATACCCTACGGCTGGCTCTTCTTCAAGAGCAGAAGCACAACCATTTTACGTAAATTCGCCTTATGGGATTGCTTTTGCTCACAACGGAAATCTAACCAATGCTAAAGAATTGGGGGAAGTCTTGGTCAACGACTACAATAGACATATCAATACTACAAGTGATTCAGAATTATTGTTGAATATTTTTGCAGTAGAATTGACAAAGAGAGTCAAAAATTTCAAGATTCAAGGCGCTCCACACCTAGACGTAACTCATGTTTTCTCAGCGGTTAGATCAATTAATGAAACTATCACTGGAGGATATGCTTGTATTGGAATGGTTGCTGGTTACGGTCTTGTTGCTTTCAGGGACCCATACGGCATTAGACCACTTATTTTTGGAAAGAGAGAACATAATGACTCAACTGAATGGGTTGTAGCAAGCGAATCGGTTGCAATCACAGCACTAGGATTTGAAGTCGTAAGGGATGTTAAGCCAGGAGAATGCATATTCATATCCAATTCAGGACATTTATTCTCCGAGCAATGTGCCGAGCCAAAGCCTCATTCGCCATGTATTTTCGAATATGTTTACTTCGCTAGACCTGATTCTGTAATCGACGGAATTTCCGTATACCAATCAAGGTTAAACCAAGGAGAAATTTTGGCAAAGCAGATCAAAACTAATTATCCAGATATAGAAATTGATGCTGTGATACCCATCCCTGATTCAGGAAGAATAGCTGCTCTACAATTAGCGAAATCATTGGGTGTTCCGTACAGAGAAGGTTTTGTCAAGAACAGATATGTCGGTAGAACATTCATTATGCCTGGACAAGCATTGAGAGAAAAGTCAGTCAGGAGAAAATTAAACGCAATTCCAGATGAGTTTAGAGGGAAAAAGGTGCTATTAGTTGATGACTCAATTGTCAGAGGTACTACAAGCGAACAAATCGTGGAAATGGCTCGAGATGTAGGGGCTGAAAAAGTGTACTTTAGCAGTGCTGCTCCACCAGTTAGGTATCCTAATGTCTACGGTATTGATATGCCAGCAAAATCTGAATTCATCGCAGATAACAGGACAATTGATGAAATTAAGCAAGCAATTGGAGCCGACGAACTGTTCTACCAATCACTAGATGACCTAATACATTCAACATCTAACGCTACAGATAATCCTCCTGCTGGATTTGATTCCTCATGTTTCGATGGAATATATGTTACCGGTGATGTCTCCGAGGAATATTTGCTAAAATTAGAAGAAGCAAGAAATGATTCAGCAAAGCAAAAAAGAAATCCTGATGAAGAAGTTTTAGATATTCATAACGATCAACAATAAGGCGTGTGCTCAGGTGTCTGAAATTCATTGGGTTATGCGATTTGGTGAACTCACTTTAAAATCAAAAGTCGTGAGAGGAAAATTCCAGAACCAATTAAAGAGGAATCTTCATCATCTTGCTAAGAATTTTGGTGTGAATATTAAATTGAGAATAATAAACCATAATTTCCACATTTTTTCAGATGATGAAACAGAAAAGGTTGAGGATTTACTTTGTCACTTGTTAGGTGTGGTTGCAATAGATAGAATACGAGTATTGTGTGACAAGGTGGATGAAAAAATAGTTTCAAAAATTATTCTCGAATCTGATAAGAATTTTGGAAAAAATCGCTCCTTTGGCGTAAGAGTAAGAAGAGTTGAGAAAAATCCGTATCATTCCAGCCAATCAATGGCCAGAGCCGTCGGGACAGAAATGCAGAATCTCGACTCTACCCTTTCTGTGGATTTGACAAATCCTGATATTTGGGTACGATTAATCATGGAGCCTGAAAGGGTTAGCATCGTTGAAAATAGAATTCAGGGATGTGCAGGATTGCCTTCGGGTAGTCAAGGTGATGTGCTTGTTAGAATCAAAAATGAACAGGATATGCTTGCTGGTTTTCTTTTGATGCGTAGGGGAACTAGATTAATTCCGGTTTTAGATAGTGATGAGAAATACGTGTCAATACTGAAGAAATATGATCCATTCCTTGGAGATAGGTCGAAGGCAAAAACAACTAGTGGTTCAAAATTCACAAGACCTGCATGGGGGTATTATGGTTTGTCTTTAGATGAAGTAAAGCCATTTGTAAAACAATCATCAAGTGCTATAAAAACAACTCCACTCTCATCTCTTAATCCATTGTGCGGATGGACTGAGGCAGAGAAATCAGCTATAATCTCTCATATCTACCAACCAAGCGTGTATTCACCAGAGATTGACCCAGTTGCATGGATGAACGAATAATGAGTTTGCTTTTTCACTGGGTAGGCATCGGCGAGGTATGGTCACAACTCCAAAGACGACAGATTGTTTCTTTCAAGAATCAATGGTTACAGCAATTGAAATTGCTACTCATGGAAATAAACTAGCAATTGGAAGAGTTGATGGAAGTGTGTCCATCCATCAAACAACAGATAAGTCAATTTTATTTGAACACGAGTTTGATTCAAAGATAATCGCTCTCAAATTTAAGAATGATGAGTTGAGAGTGGCTACAGAAAACGGTGGTATTTGGCTTATTTCCGATGAAAAAGTGAATGAGGTAATTACTTTTGAAAATGGTTTGTTATCATCTCAAATAGATGCTTCAGTCGTATGCATTGATAGTTTAGAAAATCTCCATATATTCTCAATGGGAGATGATGTAAATCTAGGAGAGTATAACAATTTCAGTAAAAGTCTTACTGGGATGTTAGCCTCCAATGCAGAAGGTGAAGTTGTCAACTTCTCACCAAGCGGGGATATCGTTTGGAAAAGGACCTCTACAGATCAATACGGAGACCAAATCACATGTTTGGAGCATTCTGGGAACTTACAATTAATTGGAAGAGAGGGTTCTTCGGTTTCTGAACTACCTTCCTATCAGTTGGAGATTCATGATGAAGCTGGGTTAAAGCATACAATTGACTTCACCAGACCAATAATCTGTGCACGAATATTAAGTCACTTTAAGGAAGATTACTTCGCAATTGTGGGAGATTTTGATGGGCAACTGTACACCATTTCTGAATCGGGGGAAAAAAACAAATTTGCGAGTTTAAAATACCCAGCAAGACACATCTTTGACCTTGTTGATGGTGTAATGGTTGCTTCTTGGTTCAATCTAAAATCATTTGATTATCAAAATGGCGAACTACAATGGACAGTTGAGCATCTTGGTATAACCGAACATGTATCAATTTCAACAAATAGAAAAATGATAGCATTTGCTGGTGAAGATCAGAATGATTGGACGGGAAGTGAACCTGTTGGATTAATCAATTTAGAGAATGGATTTATTGACTTGGATAAGAGTGAATTGACTCTTTGGGCATCAAAAGAAAAGACCCCTGAATACACTGATGATCAATCTATTTACAAGAATCTGGATGATGTTGATGAACTTACAGGTGATGTTGAAACATCGTTCAAGGTGGAAGATATCTCTGGTTCTTTATTGGATGCTCTAGAATCAGATACTGAAACTGCGAGTTCTGATGACAATGAAGAAATGTTCGAAATAAATGATTTGATGTCTGAAATAGATGAAACTAATTCCCTAAAAGCTCAACCACAGGCAGTTGTGACAGAGGATATTATTGCACAATCAAGGGATGACGGTACTGCGGTAGTCTTACTCGACGGTTCAGAATCAATCGATCCACATAAACAAATTAAGGTCTGGAGGTGGTTAGACTCCAATGGCAACGAGATTGCATCAACCCCTAAAGCCAAGGTTAAACTGAACAAAGGTTCATACAGATTTACTCTTGAGGTCTTTGATGAAGAACACAGGATGTCAAGTGACAGTTTGAGTGTTCAAATTAGGTGAAATAATGTCAAGTAAAGCCGTTTTAGGTGGGGGTTGCTTTTGGTGTCTTGATGCAGGAATGCAGAATCTCAAAGGAGTCATAAAAATACAACCTGCCTATGCAGGTGGACCTGAAAAAAATCCAACATACAAACAGGTCTGTTCCGGTAGAACAGGTCATGCAGAGGTGGTTGTAATTGATTTTGATGATTCAATTTTGGGTTTTGAGGATTTACTGCGTTCATTTTTCTCAATACACGATCCAACTCAACTCAACAGGCAGGGTAATGATATCGGGCCCCAGTATCGAAGCGTGATTATGCCAATTGGTGAAGAACAAGAGGACATAGCAAATGTAGTGATGGACGAAATGTCAAATTATTTTGAAAAACCAATCGTAACGACAATTGAACAAGCAACAAACCTAACAATTGCCGAAGAATATCATCACGATTATTACAATAAGAATCCTTATGCTGGCTATTGTTCTTTTGTGATTGCTCCAAAATTGGCCAAATTTAGGCAAAAGATGTCACATCTGATTGAGTGAATACCAGGCCGAGAGGTTCAATACTCTCCGTCTTTGGCGTTGTATTATGGTGAACAATGTTGTAACCCCGCCAAAGCCTAGCAATGAACCTATTTTGGGTTATGCTCCAGGGAGCCCAGAGCGAACTGCGGTTCTTGCTGAGTATGAACGCCAATCGAAAATTGTGGTCGAGGTACCTTGCATAATCAACGGTGAGGAGATATTCACCGGTAATGTGGTTGAACAAGTCATGCCTCACGACCACAAGCACGTCATAGCAAGGGTACACCTTGCTGGTGAGAAGGAAATTAAGGCAGCGATTGATGCTTCTTTAGATGCACATGATATGTGGTCATCAATGGCTTGGGATTCACGCGCAGCCATATTCCTGAAATTAGCAGAAATGATTGCTGGACCTAGAAGGGCAGAACTCAATGCAGCAACGATGATGAATCAATCAAAAACAGCACACCAAGCCGAAATCGATGCGGCTTGTGAATTAATTGATTTCTTAAATTTCAACGTATATTACGCAAGAGGAATCTACGAGGATCAGCAACCTCCAATTTCACCAAAGGGTATTTGGAATACTGTAGAAGTTAGGCCACTTGAAGGATTTGTCTTCGCAGTAACGCCATTCAATTTCACTGCTATTGGGGGGAATTTACCAACAGCTCCAGCAATTATGGGTAACACAGCAGTTTGGAAACCCTCTAGAAATTCTTACCTCTCCAACTACCTGTTGATGAAAATGATGGAAGATGCTGGACTACCTCCAGGTGTAATCAACTTCATTCCTGCCAAGGCAAGTCAAGCAGGGGAGATATGCATGTCACACAAAATGCTTGCAGGAGTACATTTTACAGGCTCAACAGGTGTATTTAGAAACATGTGGAAGACTGTCGGGGACAATATTGCAAATTATCTCAACTATCCAAGAATTGTTGGGGAAACAGGAGGTAAAGACTTCATAATCGCCCACCCTGAAGCAGATGCGCAAGCCGTAAAGATTGCAATGATCAGAGGTTCTTTTGAATATCAAGGACAAAAGTGTAGTGCTTCATCAAGAGCTTACATTCCACAATCTATGTGGGATGAAATAAAAGATGATTACGCTGCTGAAGTTAGTAAAATTAAGGTTGGAGATGTGAAAGAATTGTCTAATTTCCTAGGGGCAGTAATTGACAAGAAATCATTTGACAACATCAAGGGATACATTGACAGGGCTGCCGCTGAACCAGGATGCTCATTCATTACTGGAGGAACATACGATGACTCAGTTGGATACTTTGTTCAACCTACTACCATCCTTTGTGAAGATCCTAATTGGGAAAGCATGGTTGAAGAGATATTTGGACCCGTTCTGAGCGTCTATGTATTCCCTGATAATGAGTGGGAACAAACATTGGACTTGGTTGATAGAACATCAGAATATGCCCTAACTGGAGCCATTTTCGCAAGGGATAGAAGAGATATCGAATTTGCTTCAAAGAAATTGAAATACGCTGCAGGAAACTTCTATATCAACGATAAACCAACAGGTTCTATTGTTGGTCAACAACCGTTTGGTGGTGCAAGAGGAAGCGGAACAAATGATAAAGCAGGTAGTGCAGCGAATTTGACTCGATGGATATCTGCTCGTTCGATTAAGGAGAACTTTACTCCTCCTCACGATTGGACTTATTCCTTCCTAGATTGAGATTTCAGTCCCAATGATGATGCCTTTTTCTGATCTGTGATGATTGATGGGCGAACTGAGGGGCGACTCAATTATTATACGCCATGAGGGTTTGTGAAATTCATGGAGCAGAACTACCCATTAACGCCTTTCCCGGGTGATGTGGGTCTTGCCAGCCCAGCTAAGCCTTGGGTGACAATATACCGTATGTTAGGAATGGTTCTACTACTGTACATTTTATCCCAGTTCGTAGTATTAATTTTCATTGGCTTGCTAGACTCTGATTTTGATGGTTTGATTGGACCAAGTGATCCACTTATGGCAATTTTTGGTTCACTTTGTTCCCTGCCACTGATTGCTTTAGTGATATACATGACCAGACCCAAACTGACTCATGTTTTACGAGCACTGCCTCATCATCAGGGGCAATACAATCACCAAATTGCTCAAGGAAGATATATCCAAACTCCTTCTCCTACAGTTTTTCAACATCATCTTGTTATGAGAGATGTTCCATTGCAAATTCCAGAAGCAAAGGTCCTATGGATCTCCTTTTTTTCTGGAGTAATAATCTGTGCTATTGGATTATTTCCATTAATTCTAGGATTTAATCCAATTAGCATAGTACTAGCCTTGATTGTAGCTTTACCTGCTTGGATTATTGGTTTCTCGACTCCAGTTTTTGCTTGGTGGGGATTCAGTAGTCGTCATCTTGGGATAGTAACGACGCAAAGAGAAGGGGAAATGATGTTAATCGCAGGTATGCTCTCAACCTTCCCAGCCCTTTTGATCAACTCAATCTTATTCCCTTCAATGCTCTATGAAATAGTAGGCATGAATCCTAGCGTAGATTCAATACTAGTTCAAAATTTAACAATAGTTGTCTCTGCTCCGGTAGGCGAAGAGTTGTGTAAATTGGTTGCTATTCTCTGTCTCTGGAAGCTTATCGATTCACCCAGAAGAGGTTTTCAAATCGGCTTTACCGTAGGTTTGGGTTTTGCGATGCTTGAAAACTTACAGTACATTTTGGTAAGTTTACTAACAGATCAATACGCAGCATTTTCTTATTCTTTCACTACAATTTTACGAGGAGTAGGTTCGATTCCGGGTCATGCTTTGTGGACCGGTTTGACGGGTTATGCCGTTGGCTGGTATGCTTACAGAACGAAAAAATCCAATTCTTTCAATCCTATGGAAGTAGAGCAAAACGTACAAAATTGGATTACCTTCGATTCAAAAACTGGTCAACAAATAAGTTCGGCCGGTGACGGGTCTATCCCTTCGTCTAAATTGGCTAGATTCATATTAGGAAATAGCAATTCAATTCGACAATTGCCTACTTCAATTACTGGAGGAGTTTGTTTAGCAATTATTGGTCATATGTTTTGGAATGGGTCTTCTTTTATTGTCAGCTTTGCACTAAGTGGGCTAGATGAGATGTTCCAGGTTTTGGGGCAGTTATTTTGGATTGGAAATATGGTTGTTTTGTTGTGGATTGCTGGTAAGATAATTCTCCAAACTGCTATAAAGTCTCCAACTAAGTAAATTAGACAATTTATAGGCAACACACATTTTACCTATTAATTACTGGATTAAGTTATGTCGAGCGATTTTGGAGCGCTGGTTCCAACCTCGACTGAGAGTATTTTGATAACCTCATTGCTTGTTTTAGGGCTTGTTGTTGCAGCCACAAAGGCAAACATATTGGATAAAAACGGAATTATTGCTGCTGCTCTGCTTGGGCTTATCGTAGGAGGTCTAGGAGGATGGTACTGGCTGCTTACTTTGCTAATTTTCTTGCTTACTTCTCACAAAGTCACAAAGTACAGATTTACCGAGAAAAAAGAAAGGGGTATGTCAGAATCAGATGACGGGCATAGAGGATGGCAGAATGTAGTTGCAAATGGTGGTCTTGCAGGATTAGTGTCAATAATTTCCTTTTTCTTTGGTTCCCAAGATTTGGGCTCTGGATACGTTGTATTTGCTTGTGCAGTTTCAGTTGCAGCCGCTGACACATTTGCTAGTGAAGTCGGATGCCTTGATGATAGAGTCAGAATGATTACCACAATGAAGAAATGTGAACCTGGAGTTAACGGAGGTTGGTCTCCATCAGGACAAGCCGCTGCTTTGATTGGATCTTTGATTATCGGAATATTCTCCATACCTTACTTGTATTTTATCGATTATAGCATCCCTAACGGTTTAGTTCTAATAACTGGAATAGGATGGTTGGGATGTCAAATTGATTCAATATTAGGGGCAACCTTAGAGAATAGGGGATTCCTAACTAAGGGCTCAGTAAACGCCCTATCAATTACTTGTGGAATATTCATAGCATCATTTTTGACCAGCTGGGTATTTTTTTGAGATACACCTCACAGTTTCTTTATTGAACTACTTCGATGTGGGATGACTATGAGTAGAGTAAAAGCCGTGGCTTTCTCCGCTCTTTTGCTATTGACTATTTTGATGACAACAATCAACTCTAGTGCTGAAGACCAAACATGGGAAGCGGGTTTTGTTGAATGGAGCGTAGAAGATACTCACCGATTATATGTTGAAGGAAATGATACTGAGGATTCAGTTCTGCAAAGGTCAACACCAGACGCTGTTGAGGGTAGATTCACCATGTTTGGTACCCCTGGTTCACAGTTAACTCCTGTCTTTTCACTAACCTCTCCTCCTATTGTAAATCCTATTAATGCGTCAATTTCGATGAGCGTATATTTTTCAGCAATCTTGGAAAACTCCCCTGAAAGAGCATGTACTAGTTTGAATCCATTGACTCTCAATAACGCTCCAACAGTGTTCAATTACGTTGTCTCAGTCAGTGGAAATACAATTTATGATCAAACAGTAAGTGCCGCACTAGGTGAAGTTGCTGAGGGAACTTCACAACTTTACGAGGGTGATTTTGTTGATATGAATTTGAGCATGGATGCTGGTGAATCATTCACCCTCACAGTTTCTATGTCACATTCATGTCCTGGAACCAGTGCTAGTATGCTCTGGGGTGGTCAAGAGCAAAATGCAGGCGGCATAGTACTAGTTGGTGACTTCTTCAAACCACGTGTTGAGATGAGTATTGATTCTCAAAATATTCCACACATCACATTCTATCCGGAAACACCTTGGGGTGAAGATGACATTGCTATTACCAATGGTAAGAAAGGAGTAAATTGGTGGATATATGCTCCTGTGAGGGTCAACGAGTATTACGCTACAGATCCAGACTTGCAAAGGGAAAATTCCCTTAATAGAGGAATGGGTGAAAGAATACTTCCATCCGGAGAAAAGGTTTGGACCTGGACAGGAACCGAAAAGCTTCCAGATGGACTTGTTAACCTTGAAGTGTGTGTTTCATTCGAGGGTTCAGATATTCTTGAACCATGTCATGCTAGAGGAAATCTTCGGGCTGATACTCCTATGAAGGACTCAGGTTTTGCTAACTCAGCCATATTCTTAGGAATAAGTTCCTTTGTATGTCTAATAGCATTCATCGCTAATGGATTTAGACAAGGTTTGTTACTTCCAGTTCCTATTATGGTCGCTCTAATTTTGTTATGTGCTGGAATGCTTCCGCTGGCATTTATCCAACCAAACCTAGGTAGTGATGCTTCAATTGACCAATCAACAAGAATCTACGAAATGGGGTTGGTAGATTCACAAGGAAATGAAGTTAAAATTTCTGAATTAATCAAAGGACATGATGCTTTGTTAATCGGAACAATCTTGCCAGCAAGCGAAAATGCCTTGGATCAAAAAACTGAATTTTTGAGTATTCAAGAAAAGTTTGGAGACAGCATAGCGATTGTGCAAATAGTTACTGGTCAAGATTCTTACATGGCTGATTTGATATTCTTGGAGAATGAATCAAATGTCTCTTGGCATTTCTTGTGGGATGAAGGAGGTGAGTTTACTAAATCCCTTCCAACAGGCGAATCAGATGCTGTCTTGTTAATTGATTCAACAGATAGAGTAAGTTATTCCCAGTCACCAACCGCTTCATCAATACAGATTGAAGAACAAATACTATCTCTTAACAAAGGAGGAGGTAAGGGAATATCGGTTTACTTCCAACTTGCTTTCGGACCTTGTTTATTCCTTCTTTTACTGGCACTACCTAGGGAAGGATGGGTTAAGCCAGAAGAACCTCTTCCACCCGGTGCCTTGTGGGGATCGATAATTTTGTGCTCTGGTTTGGGTGCATTGCTGGCTCTCATGCCTTCGATAATTGTCGCTTTCCTGCCCTTGGCATCATCGATTAAAGCGCTTTCTGATTTTGCAATCCTAGGATGGTTCTTGTGGATTTCAATTCATGCAGTTAGAACTACCTCCCCGCTAGAGGTTCGATTTTTAGCAGACTTTATTCATTCCAAACTTCCAGAATCCTTCAGCAATTGGAGGGATATTGAGGACCTTCGAAGAGATGTTCTTCTCGGATTCATGGTAGGGATGTTCACATGGATGATCGAACCATCACAAATGGCCCAGGCAGTGGTTGCTCCTGCTTTGACGAACATAGGGGGTATTTTCTTTTCAATAATGAACCTCTTTGTCAATTTATTAATCGTGGGGATAGTAGTTTTGTTCCTTAGGATTTTATCTTCTTTCGGTGGACCATTTTCAAGATTATTCGGTAAGTATGGAGCAGAAGCGTTTGCAATCTTAACATTCCTGATATTAGTACCAATTCTGGTTTGGGTTGGTGCTAATAATTTGCTTAACTTGTTTGACTTAGGCGTTATATGATTTGATTTATTTGGGTTAAGGTTGAGTCCAAATCTTATGAACAAACCTTCTGCTTGGAGTAAAACCAGAACTAATAGAATGATCGAGTGTGAAATTGCATTCTGTAAAGAATACTCATACTTTCAAAAGCCAACTAAACAAAAGATTCGAACCCCTTGGGAAATGATGCTTTACTGTAGCCGGGTTTCAATAACTAACTATCTGAAAAACCTTAATGCAAAACGCAACAAATACGTATACTCCTCAATCTATGAAAATTTAGAGCGCATGATAAGAAAACAATCTGAGCAGAATAATATTTTATTGAAAACGAGAGAAATAAAATTGCAAAAAACATCTAGAAATATTCCATTCATTGATGAAAAGATGGTGTTAAAACTTACTAATTATTCAAAAAAGCGAGTATCAAGCTTCCTTCAAATACCTCTCATTGAAGAATTGACAAGAGAACATACCAGTTGGTATCTACTGGATAGTTTATCGCTATCTTACGATGATGGAGCACACATATACTCTGCTCCAAACTTGATAATTGAATCCAAAAATAAAATCAGATTAATTACATTTCAGATTCAAGGTTCTGTCTCTCCGTCTAACATTTACAGAGTGACTCATGGAAACTTAATCTGGGCTATTGAAAATGAGTTCTTACCCGATGAATCAGATATTTACAGTTCGGAAATTTATTCATGGTCTGGATCTGGTTGGGATATAATCAACCAACAATTAGATGAAACCGCAATCAAGTCATTCAAATCGGTCATATTGAAAGATATTGAAAACATGGATTACTTACTATCGGAGTTTGAACAAAATAGGATTTCAAATTTGAAGGTTCCTGAATCCAAGTTGATATGCAAAAGATGTAGATATCTAGATTTCTGCAGATATTCAATTCTAGATTAACGATACAAGGTCAGCCAGAACAGCCTTTACATCCTTAGCTTTTGTAACGCCACTTGCAAGTAAGACACCCTCAGCACCAAGCTGTATTGCAGTTGCAACATCTTGCCCAGTTTTTACTCCTGCTCCACACAATACTCTTACATCCGGATTTATTTCCTTTACAACTTTCACAGAGTCAGAGACTATTGTTGGATCAGCACTTGTTACCGAAATATCCCCTCCAATCAATTCGGGTGGTTCTACTGCTATGTAAGTCGGTCCTAACTTAGCCAATTCTCTTGCTTCATTCACATCCGCAGCACATGCGCAAATTGGAAAACCTTCAGGTAACATATTCATCAATTTAGACACATGCTCAATGCTAACCTTGTGCTCAGCATGGTTGATTATTGTCCCTTGAGCACCTCTTTTTATCGCAGTATCTGGGTGCAACCAACCAGTGTTTGAACCGAAACCAACAGGGTCCATGTGCTGAGTCCAAACTTTTACCTTCTCTGCATTTTCAGAAACACTGCTCAAGTCAAATGCAGATGTGACAGCTACTATCTCAACAGATTCACTTGTCACAGATTCCATAGCTTGGGCTAGTGTATTTGCATTTTGAGAACTTGCAGATTCGTAGGTTTTGAAATTGACAACAATCAATGGTTTGGTCATATACGTCCGTCGGCATTCTCCTTTTTTGCTTTAGTGAGAATTTAGTTTGGTGGCCATTGACCTCCGACTTGGAAATGGTTCGCAGGAACCTGAGCACCGTGGTCCACAACAACTCCTTCCAATTCTGCCCCCTCAAGAATTACTGCATTTTCTCCAATCAAGCAATTTTTTAACTTCGTTCCGCTTGAAACTTTTGAGCCTGAGAGTAATGTTGTTGCAATCACCTCTGAGTCAACGATAGAGATGTTCTTTTGGAACATAGAAAGTCGGTGTTTTGAATTATTAATCGAAGCCGAATCTATATTTTCGAACCATGAACTATGCAAGACTGTTCCTGTCTTGAATCTAGATTGTTCAATACAAGTCCTAACTCCATCCATCCAAGCAGGAGGAGTTCCAGCGTCAATAAAATATCCTTCGAACTCCATTCCATTCAAATCTCCCTGTGACGCAAGTTTTGGGAAAACATCGCGCTCCAAGGAATGTCTACCATTTGGCATGTAAGAAAAAATATCTTCGTCTAAAATGTAAGATCCTGCGTTGATTAAATTAGAAAAAACCTCCTCGGGCTTGGGTTTTTCTTTAAATTTTGTAATTTTTTTATTCTCGTTTAAACCAACTATGCCAAAGCGTGTAGGGTCATCAACTCTCCATAGCCCAAGAGTTCCGATTCCTCCGTTGTTAGAATGTAAATCGATGATGGATTGAGCATTAAGTGATGATATAATATCACCATTGAAACAAGCAAATGTACCAGATGCAATATCTCTGCAATTGCCCAGTGCTCCACCAGTTCCTAAAGGCTCAGACTCCCTCACGATTCTTACATCAAAATCAACTTCATTGTCTCTAAAGTAATTCTGGATTTCATCGATCATGTAGCCTCCAGCGACAATTACCTCGTCTACCTTGTCTTTCGGCATACACTCTACAACACGCTCAAGAAGTGTTTTGTCGAGCATTTTGAGTAGAGGCTTTGGGATTTTCTGGGTCCATGGTCTCAATCTTGAGCCAACTCCTCCAGCAAGGACCACAACCTGCATCGACCAAACCACTAGTATTCCCTTATTGAACATGCTCTATGGCTGTGGATAAGCCAAAAATGTACATCCGCATTATTCAAAGGCGGAGTTCATTTCCCCCAGATTGGTGGAAATATGAACATTCACGAATACCAAGGAAAAGCACTCTTCGAAAAGCATGGAGTGAACGTATTGAGGGGTGTCCATTGTACCTCTGTGCAAGGTGCTTTAGATGCTTATGACAATCTAAACTCAAAGGTTGTCGCAGTTAAATCTCAAATTCATGCAGGTGGAAGAGGAAAAGGAACCCTTTATTCTCCAGAAGATAGGTCTCTAGTCATGGAGGGTGGAGTTAAAATCGCATTCAACAAGGAAGAAGTCGAAAAGTATGCAAAGAATATACTTGGGAATGTATTAGTCACTATCCAAACGGGGCAAGAAGGTAAAGTTGTAAACAATCTTTACATCGAATCTGGTTGCGATATTGCTCACGAATACTACTTGGCTCTATTAGTTGATAGAGAGGCAAAGTCAGTGCTGATTATGGCTTCTACTGAAGGAGGGGTAGATATTGAAGAGGTAGCAGAGCATACACCTGAACTTCTACACAAGGTCCATGTTGATCCTAATGCAGGACTGTTGGGTTATCAAGCAAGAGATTTGGCGTTGAATCTAGGTTTGAAAGGTCCAGCACACAAGTCTTTTGTCAAGATGTTAGCGAAATTATACAATATGTTCGTCTCAAATGATTGTGCTATGGTTGAAATTAACCCTCTAGTAAGAACAGGCAATGATGAAATGGTTGCATTAGACGCAAAGATTGGATTTGATGAGAACGCCTCATTCAGACACAAAGAATGGGAAGATGTAAGAGACTTGTCAGAAGAAGAAGATGTGGAAATCAGAGCAAAAGAAACTGGGCTTTCTTATGTTAAACTCGATGGAAATATTGGGTGCCTCGTCAATGGAGCAGGGCTTGCTATGGCTACAATGGATGTAATCAAATTGTACGGCGGTGAGCCAGCTAACTTCTTGGATGTAGGTGGCGGTGCAAATGAAGAGCAAGTAAAGACTGCATTTTCTATCATCTTAGAAGATCCAAATGTAAAAGGAATATTGGTTAACATTTTTGGAGGAATCATGCGTTGTGATATCATTGCAAGAGGTGTGATTGCTGCCACAGAATCATTAGGTCTTGAAGTACCTCTAGTTGTAAGGCTAGCAGGAACAAACGTCGAGGAAGGAAAGGCTATTTTGGCCGCAAGTGAATTGAACATTTACCCTGCCGATGATTTGGCGACTGGCTCACAGAAAATTGTAGAATTAATCTCTGGAGGTGATGAGTGATGGCAGTATGGATTCAAGAAGACGCAAAGGTTCTAGTTCAAGGTATTACAGGAAAACAAGGAAAATTCCACGCTGATAAGATGGTAGAGTATGGCACAAATATCGTTGGTGGGTGCACACCCGGAAAGGGAGGAATGACCGTTGAATTACAAGGAAAAGAATTTCCAGTATGGGACTCAATGTTTGATGCAATCAAGGATACAGACGCTGATGCAACTGTTATTTATGTTCCACCGCCATTTGCTGCCGAAGCAATTATGGAAGCAGCAGATGCATTTGACTCAATTAAGGGTGAAGGTGTTGTAGTCTGCATTACTGAGGGAATACCTACTTTGGACATGGTAAAAGCTGTTTCATTTGTTAACAACCGCCCTGGAGTTCGATTAATCGGTCCGAATTGCCCAGGAATTATTACACCGGGTGAATCAGGTGGAGCTAAACTTGGAATTATGCCAGGGCACATCCATGCTAAAGGAAGAATAGGAATTGTATCCAAATCAGGTACTTTGACCTATGAGGCAGTTGCTCAGACAATGAGTATCGATGAAGGTCAATCAACTTGCATAGGAATTGGAGGAGATCCTGTAAATGGAACAGGTTTCATTGAATGTCTTGCTGCGTTTGAATCGGATGACCAGACAGAAGCGATCGTAATGATAGGAGAAATCGGAGGAAATGCAGAACAAGAGGCAGCAGCTTGGGCTGCTGAAAATGTTTCAAAGCCAATTGTTGGATTTGTTGCAGGCGCTACAGCCCCGCCAGGAAAGAGAATGGGTCACGCAGGGGCAATCATCTCTGGAGGGAAAGGTACTGCAGAGGAAAAATTTGCAGCATTTGAAGCGGCTGGAATCGCATGTGCAAGGGATCCTTCTGAGTTAGGTAGTGTTTTACTTGAATCCCTAAAGAAAGCAGGTCTTAGATGAAAACATCTTTGAGATGCTTATTTCCTTTGTACACCAGGTTGTTTTCTTTAGCCATCTTGACAGCCTCTTTACCAGATTTACTATGGGCATAGAAAACTTCGCCTGGACTCACTAGTTCATTCCATCTATGTTCGAACCACTCAGCTTCTACCTTCCTGTTAGCAAGGCACGATGGTACCTTGTGAAACATCAC
>CAXAGT010000019.1:0-29777 GCA_963968885.1 uncultured Candidatus Poseidoniales archaeon
CATCAGCATATGCTCCAATGTGTACACCACCAGTTAAGTAGCAACGTGTACCTTCACCGAATTGAATATGTTCTTTTATTTCTTGTCCGGGAAGGGAAAGAATTAGGGAATCGTTTGTTGAATACTTAGCTGCATCATCTACGATAATGTTCCTTCCATCGTGTAGATTTAGTTGGGTTAATCCACCTTTGATTGTTGATTTACCTGTTATTTGACAAACCTTAGATTCTGCGTCCTTTGCACTGATGGACTTGTATCTTAGTCTACCATTGTGGTCGAATACACATCTGTAATGCTCATCGCCAAGGCTTAGAACGTCCATTAAGCCAACGCCTCTTCTTGGATCTCTGCAGATTCTTCCGTCTACTTTCACAAGTCCTTTGTGAAGAATAGACCTAACTTCTCTGGTAGATTTTGCATAACCTAGAATATCACGAATGATTAGATTGATAGGCATGCATCTCTCGATTGAGTGTGCACCAGGTCTAGGTCTTGTTACCCAAACTGTGGTCTTTCTTGGCAGAGGCCAAGACCTTGGCATTGCTAGTCTCTTTAGATGGCTGTTACTTCCCATAATTTTCAGCTCCTTTTACTTGTGAGTTGTTGAACTCTTAATTTGTCAGATTCGTCTATTTTTACGACGACTACATTTGATACATGAATTGGATAAGGCTCCTCTTGATTGTTTGAGTTGATGATTGTACATCCTTCAATTGTCAATCTTCCTGAGTTTGAATCGACGGATAAGATAGCACCACTTTTTTGCTCGTTTGTCCTTTCTCTCTTTCCGCCATGAGCGTAATCTCCTCTTACGACTCTAACGGTATCTCCAACACGTACAGTGATGTTTCTGATACCTTCGAATCTCTTGTCGTTGGAATCTAGTTGGAGTCTTGCTGTGACTCTCTTTCTCTTTGTGTGCAAAGGAGCGTTGTATTGCGCTTTCCTCTGTTTGTTTGGACTCTTGCTCTTTACCATTATTTCACCTCAGATAATTTGCTTTGCTGTTGCAGCGATTCTTGGCCACCTTTCTGCAGCCTCTCTTGCTACAGGTCCTTTGATGTCAGATCCTTGCACCTCACCTTTTTCATTGGTGATAACACAAGCATTGTCTTCGAATTGAACCCATGTTCCATCGATTCTTCTGAAAGGTCTTCTTTGCCTTACGATGATTGCATTGAACATTTGTCTGCGGGTTGATGGTGACCCTTTCTTGATAGAGACTTTGAGCATATCACCGACTCCACCAGCTGGATTTCTTCTCATGGTACCAACATATCCAATGACGTTGATTAGCATGGCTTCTTTTGCTCCAGTGTTATCTGCAACAAGTAGCCTAGCTCCAGTTGGAAGTCCACGTGTTTGACGACCTGCGATTCCTCTCATCACTCATCGCCTCCTGTCTTCTCGATTACACAGAATGAGATTGTCTTAGAAAGCGGTCTGCATTCCATTATTCTAACACTGTCCCCAACTTCTATCTCGCCGATACATGTAGGCAAGTGAGCAGTCAAGGAAGATGTCCTCTTCTCCATTCTCTCGAATTTCTTCATTCTTCTTACGTTCTTTCTCTCGATGGTGATGCTCTTTTGCATTCCAACGCTAGATACGATACCTTCCAGTACTTGTCCTCTTAATCGTAGTGAGCCATAGAACGGGCAATTTTCATCGCCGTCCCATTCGCCTGTCGGTACTTTTACGTCTACACCAATGTCTCGCATTTCTCTCATGCCTCCTTGTGTGTGCGGATTATTCTGTCTTCAGGTCTCTGCCGCATCAGAGAGCCGTCGATGATGGTATCGCTACCATCGATTGCGAATTTAATCGCAGATTTTCCTAGAACGGTTTCTTTGCCGTTCTCGAATATTGTGATGGTTGACTTTGATTCATCTAGAACAATTCCAGATCTTCCAATCAATGTTTCATCCATCGAGTTTTGAACGGATAGGTTCTTACCTACCCATGTTTGGTTTCTGATGCCGACAGTCATTTCATCGCACCTCCACTTTGTATCCATTTCCACGAAGAACATTTGCTGCTTTCTTCTTGTGGTCTCCTTGAAGTTCAATGACTCTTCCTTTGATGGTTCCGCCAGCGGCGCACTTGTTCTTGAGCAACTTTGCAAGTTTGTTAATATCAATTGCTGCATCATCAAGTCCCTCCACCTTTGTTACAATTTTTCCATACCTTCTCTTGTCTGTTGATATGAATGCACGTTGTTGCTCCTTTGCGATCTCTTGACAAATGCAGAGTTCGTCGGGCAATCCACATACATTACAAATTGCTGCCATCTAGTCATTCTCTCCTTCTCTAATTTCAAGCCTCTCTGTTTGCTAAGTGTGTCTTAATTCTAGCAATGCTTCTTCTTGTCGCTTTGAATGCACCAATACTTGATGGAGTACCACCCATTGATTTCTCAGCGTTTAGTTGAAGCAGCTCTTCTTGAAGTTCCCCAAGTCTTGACTCGAGTACTTCTGTGCTCATTGCAGAAATTTCTCTGTTGCTTACGTGGGACAATTCACTCACCATCCTGTGTTACTTCAGTTTCAGCGCTGTTTTGAGCAGCCATGATTGCTAAGTCTTCATCTGAATAGACAGTTACTTCGTGAGGTAGGACAACTCCAGGTCTCATGATTTCAACTGTTACACCGATTGTACCCAATTTCTTGACTGCAACGGAGTATCCTTTGTCCATGTATCTATCAGCTGTTTCACCGCAGTACTTGACGTGACCTAGAATGAACTTTTGTGTTCTGTTTCTTGCACCTGTCAACTTACCTGCAACGGTAATGATAACACCACGTGCTCCTGCTTCCATAATGTTCAGAGCAGCGGAATGACCTGCTCTTCTGTAGTACCAACCTCTTTCTAGAGCGCTTGCTACCTTCTCTGCCATTACTTGAGCGTTAAGTGTAGGGTTCTCGACATCTGCAACCTTTAGTTTAGGATTGTCGATGGCAAATTCTTCATCGAGTCTCTTTTGTAGTTCATTGATGATCTTTCCACCTCTACCGATGACCATACCTGGTCTTTCAGCTAGTACTTCTACTTCAGTTCCTGCAGGAGTTCTCTTGATGTTTAATCCACCAAATCCTGCACGCTTTGTGTTTTTCATCAAGAATTCCTTGACTAGTAAACGCTCAACGTTTCTGTTTACGAATGTCTTTACCATATTTTTTCCAGCCATGATGTTCACCTCAGAAGTCGTCCTCCAACTCGTCATCGTATCCATTTTCGTCTTGCAAGAAAATCTCCAAGTTCACTCTGTAGTGATTCTTTGGAGTTGCGCGACCTCTTGCTCTTGGCATGAAGCCTCTCTTGATTTGCCCTCTGTGGGCAGCAATGTGTGAAATTGTCATTTCCTCAGCATCAACATCTTCGAATTGATGTCTTGCATTGTCCATTGCAGAGTTGATTAGTTTGATGATCTCTCTTGTAGCCTTTACTGGATATCTTCCAGGACCCATCTTACCCTTTCTGTGACCAACCATGCTTGGACCGCTTCGCTTCCTTCTTAGGTTACCTGAACCTAGAGTGTAAGGAATTGCACGAGCCTTTGCTCTGATGTCTTTTCTGTCTGAGTCAATTAGAAGAACTTCCTCTAGATGAGATATTGCTTTTCCTGCTGGCATGCCTTTAACATACCTGCAGACCTCGAAGCAGTGCTTTACGTGAACGTCAAGGTTCTTTGCTCTTGCAACTGCTTTTCTAGATCCTTCCAAAAGTTGGGTGAATCCTTTCTGACCAGTCTTGGTTCGCTTGTCTCTGTTTGATGCCAGGTTTCTTGCATTAATTTTCTGTACCATACATCTCACCTCACTTCAATGGAACGTGCTTGCTTGACTTGGTAGCACCTACACCAGGACCACTGTGGGTAACTCCTCTTCTTGTTAGAGCGAATTCTCCTAAGTAGTGTCCAATCATTTCAGGTTTAATTTCAACCTCGACAAAGTTTTGTCCATTGTGAATTGCAATAGTCTTTCCAACAAACTCTGGAAGGATAGGCATGTCTCTGCGGTGAGTTCTGATTACTCTACCGTTTGATCTTCTAACTCTTCCAAGGAAGTGCTCATTCTCAAGAGAAAGACCTCTTGCGATTGTTCTTCTTGCTCTTGATGGAAGAAGCGTGATTACGCTTGGAGCAGAAGGATCTTCTTCGCTTGGCCACATTGGGAATGTCTTGAGTTCTTCAACTGTGTAACCACGGTATGTGAACTCTTTCTTTGCGCGTCCCTTTGCTGATGAAAGCCTCTTACGTGCTTTCCTTCTTGCAGCTTTAGGTGTCATGAATGATTTCTTCTTCTTTCTACCCATTTATCTCACTCCTTGTTTGTGGTTTTACCGCGACCTCTTCCCGTACGGCGTGGGGCAATTAATCCGACCTTAGCACCAGGCGGTGTGCTTCTTGCCACGGAGTTTGGTCCGTGGACAGCTTGGTGGTTTCCACCACCGTGAGGGTGATCTACTGGGTTCATTGCAACACCACTGACTCTTGGGTAAGCCTTTCCTCTGGCTTTTGCCTTGTAGTGAGCAGCACCAGCAGTTCTTAGAGGCATGTCGCTTCTACCGTGTCCTGCTAGAACACCAATAGTTGCCCTACAGTTTGCAGGGATTAATTTTGTAGAACCGCTTGGTAGTTGTACTCTGACTTTATCTCCTAGTTTAGATTCTACAAAACACGAATTCCCACCGGATCTTGCGATTTTACCACCGTCACCAGGTCTTAACTCGACATTGTTAACAGCAGTACCTTCAGGGATGTTACCCAATTCAGTAATATTACCTGGCTTGAGTGAAACATTGTTACCAATCGCAATCTTTGATCCGATAGCGATTCCTTCTGTTGCAACCACTAGAGTGGTCTCACCATCAGGCAATTTTACTCTAGCAAGTGGTGCTGTGTGGATTGGACTGTGAATTAACTCTGTTACTTCACAAACTTCGTCCTTTACTCTTGGCATGAAGTTCTTACCAGGGAACCTATGTCCAGAGACACGGTACCTTGGAGATGAACCCTTACGTTGTGCACGAATTCTCTTACCCATTATATCACCTCAGAATGCTCCTAATCTCATTGCAGCGTCGTCTGCGCTGTATCCTTCTGCTAATCTGACGCTCGCATGCTTACCGTTCTTGGTAATGCGAGTGTTGACCTTAGCAACTTCTACGTCAAAAATCTCAGCAACTGCTCTGGCAATTTGTGCTTTAGTTGCTTTCCTGTTGACTATGAATTCTAATCTCTCACCTGATGTTCTAGCATCCATGGATTTCTCAGTTAGCCATGGCATTATGATTACGTCGTATGCATCCATGATATCACCTCAGGCAAGTGCCTCCATTGCATCTTTTGTGAACACGGTCAGTCTTCCCATGTCACCACCAGGTGCCAAGTGCTCAGCGGATAGGTCCTTAGCAGCTACAACATCTACACCGGGTAGATTCCTTACTGCTTGGGAGAGACCTCCTGTTTGAGAAACAACAAGAAGAATGGATTTAGGAGTCTTGTGAACTCTTCCTCTCATCTTACCCTTTCCAGCCCTGATTTTTCTGCCTTCCTTGGCACGAATTAGATCAGCTCCTAGTCCAAGTGCGTCGAATATAGCTGCTGCCTTTCTTGTGGCTGAACCATGGTTGAACTCCTCGATGCTAAATTCTGTCTCCTTACCATCGATAATCTCAGTGTAGTTACCAAGGACTATTGGTAGTTGCTTGATGTCATCATCAAAGCGGTGTCCTCTTGCACTAACCATTTCAATATCGGTTGTAGCGGTAAGTGCAGAGTTTCTAGCTAATCTCCTGGATTTGCTGTTGAGTTTTCTCGACCAGTCTTTTTCGACTTTTGGCCCGTGTGCTCTTCTACCACCATAGGTGTGTGGATTTTCAGCACCTCTGCTTGAACCTGCTCTTCTAAGAATTCTTGAGACACCTCTTCCCTTACCCCACCATTCTGTAGAGTGCTTCATACCAGCCATTGGCTTTCTAGCACCAACGTGTGGGTTTGAACCATAGGCTTGCCTTCTGTTTGCCCTAGCACTAGCGATTGCTAATTTTACTAGGTCAGATCTAATCTCAGAGGAAAAAGATTCTGGAAGAGTTACTTTTGCACCGTCGCTGACGGATACAGAGAAAATACTTCCATCAATTTCGTTAACAATATCCTTTACTGCAACTTTCAACTTCATACCCCCTGCTTGGATGACGTACTGATGTACGTGATATCATAATCGTGAACGTTTTTGTTACCAGCTCTCACTGCGTCTCTGAACCTAATAAGTCTCTTTGCAGGACCTGGAACACTTCCCTTGATTAGAACGTAATCGGATTGAATTTCTCCGTAGTGAAGGAAACCTCCTGCTGGAGTAATAGATGCATCCTCTGGATTTGAAACCTTTAGGACTCTTTTGTTGTATTCTGTTCTCTGGTGGTAACCTGTTTGTCCACCTTGACGGATTGTCTTTCTTACATATCCTGTTCCGAAGTCACCCATGTTTCCGTGTTGTCTTCTTTTCTTAGAGTTCTTGTGAGATTGAAGTTTTCCACCGAATCTTCTGATAACACCTTGCCAGCCGTAACCCTTAGTTACGGCAACTACATCAGTGAGGATTCCTTCTTCAAAGCAATCTGTGAATGAAAATTCTTCACCAAGTTTCTCCTTAGCAAATTGAAGTTGTTCTACAGGCGAACCACCTGTTAGTCCAACCTCCATAACCTCTGGGACCTTTGATGGAGTACCTGTGACTCCTGCAGGTTGAGTTGCGACAATAGCTCTAACTTCACAGAGATCTTCGTTATGTAGTGCTTCAAAATGTGCATCAGAATCGTGATCTTTTCTCTTAGAAATTCTGTTGAATACTTCAGGGAATGCATCTGCGATTTGCTCGCTGTTTAGCCATGCTTCGCCTGCTGCTTGCTTACCGTATGGAGTCATTTTGTATCCTCTTACGCCAAGAATCCTCATCTTAGGAACCTCTACCACTGTAACAGGAACTCTTACTTCCTGTCCAGCTGATGTCGATGAAGGGTTCAGATCTCTTGAGAGAACGTGTGTCATTCCTGCTTTCCAGCCAGCGAACCCTTGTATTCGTACTTCGCTAGCATCGCTTGTTGGCCATGAGTTGACGTGTCCGAAATGACGTCCAGCTCGCTTTCGCGGGCCGTATGCCATTGAACCACGTCTAGGGTGATGTCTCTTTCCCATTTGGTATTCCTCCAGTTTAGTTACAACGCATTGGCCCCTTTGGGCGTACGAGGACACGAAAGTTCTGAGTAGCCGTGACACTGAAGCCGATTCCACAAGTGTGAATCGAGCCAATTGGGTTCCTTCCGGATTGCCCATTGTGTCTGGCTACTCACTTTCGAGCAGGTTGCCGACTTACCTCCCATATATGAGCAGTTCGGTTCCCGACTGGCAAGAAAACATGCGCAGAGCGCCATAGTTAGAAGAAGTTATCAAACTTTTTGGATGATAAAGAATTTTCAACATTAACTATCAAGAATAACGTTCATCATGCTTTTGAACTCTCGTCATCAACCGAACTCTATGCCCACCCTTTCTCACCCTTTCCTGCAGGAAGGTGTTGAAGCTAGGGCTTACCAATTGATATGTGCAAAAGACGCTATGTCCCAATCTGCATTGATGGTTTTGCCAACTGGATTCGGTAAAACTGCAGTTCAATGGATGGTTATGGCTGATGAACTTAGGAGGTCGAAAAAGAAAACACTCTTAATTGCCCCAACAACTGGATTAGTAGATCAACAAGTAAAGATGGCTAGGGAATTCATTGCAATTGACCAAAGCATGATAGTAACTTACACAGGAGACTCCAAACCTGAATTACGAAGTGATATTTGGGAAAAGGGAGCAATAATTGTAGCCACCCCACAGGTGATAAGAAACGATCATTATGCCTCGAGAATAGACATCAGGGACGTAGGAACCCTAATACTGGACGAAGTTCATCACTGCAAGGGAAATCATGCTTATGGACAAGTTGCAGACATTTTCGTAAACGAAAGCCCGGAGACAAGAATCCTAGGTGCTTCTGCTAGCCCAGGCACAAAGAAAAATGAAATCGATTCAATAATGGTTAGGCTTGGAATGACGAAACTAACTTATTTCGAAAAAGAGGATGATTTACTACAACCATACAAATCAGAATTGAACATAAATGAAATCAAGGTCAAATTATCTGATAAATCCCTACAACTTATTGCACCTTTGGATCGTCTAAAGACAGAACTAGCAAATCAATTAATCAGAAATGGTTTCTTAGGTGCAAGTGGATATATCACTGCCTCAGCACTTGATGCTGCTCAAAAAAGCGCCTCAGCAGCCATTAGGAAGGGAGATAATAGAGGATACAATGCAGCAAAAACAGTTTCAGACCTTAGAAGACTTCATCTCTTGATTGAAATGATGAAGTGTCAGGGAAATGAAACCGCAAAAAAGTTCCTGGATAGGTGCAGGGGAAAATCAAAAGCCGGTGATAAGAGTTTATCACGGTTCATGAAATTCACTGAGATAAGGGATATTTCAGAGATATTATCAAACATCACTGAGACTCACCCCAAACCCGAAATTGTTTTGCAATCTGTCAAATCGTCTTTGGAAAATTCACCTGATTCAAAAATAATAATTTTTACTGAGTACAGAGATACAGTCGACCATTTAGTTGATTACCTCACTAAAAATGATATCAAGGCAAGACAATTTATTGGACAAACATCCACTAAAGACAGGAAGGGGATGACAAGTAAGCAACAACTTGCTCAACTTCAAGATTTTCGTAACGGAGAATTTGAAGTTTTAATCGCAACATCAGTTGGAGAGGAGGGATTGGATATCCCTTCTTCAGATTTGGTTATATTTTACGAACCTGTAACTTCAGCAATCAGAATGATACAGAGGAGAGGTAGAACTGGCAGGAAAGAAGCTGGAACTGTCAAGGTTCTCGTGACATTGAATACAAAAGAGGAAATGATAAAGAAAAGTAGTTTACAGAAAGAGAAAAGGATGAATGCAGTATTATCCAGAGTCAAAACACAGCTAAAAATCCCTAAAGCAGGTATTGAAACCTCTAACTTAGATCATTTCTCGGTTGATTTAGATGGGAGAAAAATACCGTGCTTTGAATTCATAACTCAACAAAAAAGACTGCTAGAAAAATCAGCGAATGACCAAGAAATTAAACAAAAAATACCACTTGAGCCGCAAAAAAAGCAAGAAAAAATAGAGATTTCAAGGGACCGTACAAGACCAAGTAATCAAACAGGATTATTTCAGTTCAAAAATGATGGAGTGGAGAAAAAAAGAGAGACATTTTCAAAATCTATCGCTTCAGGAAAACAAGGAAAGTTGGATAGAAAGGGTACAAACTCACCTATACTGGATGCTCATTCAATGGAGATTAATACCAATCTTGAAGTTGCACAGGATGATGTATTGTCAATACCAGATCAAGTTGATTTAAGCAAGATAACCATCGATTATAGAGAGGCTTCATCAACCCTATGCAGCGAAATGAAAAGAATCGGTTGTGAATTCAAACTTGGTCATCTTTCAACTGGAGATATAAGAATCGGGTCAAGAATTCTGATAGAGCGCAAAACCGCTACAGACTTCCATAAATCTATAATTGACGGGAGATTACTAAACCAAGCAAGAAGACTACTAAATTCAGCACCAAGACCACTACTAATCATAGAGATAGGCACCGGCTCATCGATAGGAGTTCATCCTAACGCAACACTCGGGGCCCTTGCTCATTTGTCAATTGAGTTTGGACTATCAGTAATTACAACAGAAGATTCCAGAGAAACTGCAAAATTCGTTAAAATTTTAGCAAAAAAAGAACTTGATATCATCAATGACATATGGGCTGAAGTAAACAGAACAATGTCCCTTAATATGAGTCTTCAAGGATTCAATCCATTGAATGAAAAGGACCAAAACAAGTGGCAGCACAAGTGCATAGAAGCAGCCGAGAGTTGGATAAATGAGACGCATCAAAATCCTAAGCAAATTGAAGAATTGAAGAAAAAAAATATCGAACGAAAGATGAAAGTTTTAACATCAATTGAAGGCATAAATGAAGCGATTGCAGAGGAAATAGTCAGCCAATTGGGCGGCATCCATGGACTTGTTGGAATCACGGTTGAAGAATTAAAATCGGTAACTCAACTATCAAGATTAGAATGTTCTAAGATACTCGAACAAATTTAACCTTGAACTACCATTGCTCTAGTCTTCAGATATGCATATCTGTCAGCCATGTAGCCAAATGAATAGGCAACTAACTCAGGAAGATGGATAACTGGCATCCTTACATCTTTACCTGATGCTTTTCCTGCCTTTACTTGATATGTATCCAAGTTGAAATGGCTCAATGGGCATGCAGATGCCATGACAAGAGCACCTTCTTGCTTTGCGTCGTTAAGTACATCTCCAGTTTGCTTCATTGCTGTTTTCTCTCTTCCTAGTAAGGAAGGGAAACCAACGGATTTTGTAGCACCTTCGAAGTCGACATTAGTTCCCCCAAGAGCGGTAATTAGCTCCGAGAAATATTTCGGGTTGTGCGGATCATCTTCTGATACTGCTCCTTGTTGTAGCATGGGAGTGCCATAATATCCTGCAACAGAAAAATCTACTGGATTGATAACTTTCTTTGAGACTTCTTCAATACCTACATCCTCGATTAACACCTGAAGAATGTGTCGCATTTTGAGTTCACCTTCAAATCTCATTCCACAAGTTCTGAAAAGTACATCGTTAATTTCTGAGCGAAGCTTTTCGTCAGAAAGTAGCAAAGCCAAATCTTCGTACATATTTCCTTGGCAAGTTGCACATGGAGTGAGAACGTCCAATCCTGCTTGTTCTGCCATTGCAAATGTTCTTGCATTCAAAGCGAGTTGAAGGCGATGATTTGCTTGATTCATGATACCGGCACCACAGCAAGAAGCACCTGGCATTTCGACAAGTTCGATGTCTAATGCATCAATAACTGACCTCATGGCGTCCTCAACTTCTCTGGCGCTACCTTTTGCTACACAGCCTGGAAAATATGCGTATTTTAGTCCCATTTATTCACCTCAGAATCTCCTGTCCATGGCATCATAGATTGCCTTTACCTCATACTGCTTGTCAACAGTTTTGTTAACGATCAGAGGCATCTTTCCAGGTGCTAGCCAGCCTTGGAGGTCTCTTGCTAATGGACCACCAGTTCTAGTAAATCCAAGTGCCATCCTAATTGTTGCTGGCGCATTTAGAAGCATTCTTACAGGTCCAAGTGTAGCAGCAGCCAAAACTGTTTCATTTAGAGTTCCAGACCACTTTACGGTCCTTGAGAACCACTTGATATGAGAGCCGGACTTACCTGCAAATTTGAACTCGGTTAGCAACTTAGAGCGGGCAGATCTCATTTCATTTGCTACGAGTTTTCCATCAGCTCCGTGTCTTGTAATTGCAGAAAGGTCTGTTTCATTCCAAACTCCACCTTCTCCTTGTATTGTTTTCAATAATTCTTTTCTTTGCTTTGCTCCAACCCTTGGGTCTTCAGCACGCATCCATAGCCTGTGTACCAAACCTGGGCCAAAGTAATCTGGATCATATTCGAGACAATCGGACATACCTTGGTTTAACAAATCACTCGCGGTGCTTCCTCTAGCATGAAGGCTTGCAGCAACTGCAGGCTCCATGGTCCCAATTGGTGCTCCACTCAACAGGTATTCTCCATCCCTAGGGTCTGCTCTTAGCCACGGTTTAGCTCTAGCCCTATTTTCATGGTATTTACTTTGGTCTACAACTAAATCTCTGATTACTGGGTGCCCTTGGAGAGGTTCTAATTTTAGTTCTCCGCCATCCTTGACCAGTGAGCCAATTGATACAGAATCCGCTAGTACGATTTGTCCATTTGCCCTCAAGCCTGTTGTCATGTCGTTAGGAGAGTTTCCTTGTCTAAATGCTAGAGATGAATCTACGTCATCACGAATAGAAATTAGCAAGTCCTGAATGCTTGCGTGCTCAGGTGAGGCACAAGCGATGTAATCCCAACCCTGTGATGATGTCTCAGGTGAGTATCTGAATAACGAAAGAGTGAATGCGATATCTTCTTTGGAAATCGCACCTGGGGTAAAGTCCCCGTCATCTAGTTCTTCTCCTGTGTCTGAAGCATACTCAATCATCTCAGGAATTAGGTCTTCTAATAAGGTTCCACTTTCATCGACACATGCGATTTTGGATAGAGCATCGTGTACCCAAACTTGCCAAGGTGCGTCGAAATCAACGTCACAAAGTACAATGTCATGAACCCTATTTGCGCTCAAAGATTCCAATTTTTCATCCCAATCTAGTCCGGCTTTACAGAATTCGTCATATGATGTGTCACCTATTGCGCACACAGAATAACTTACTGAACCCATGCCTGGATTACCAGAATTGACTGTATTCCATAGAGATTCAGCATTGTCAGGGTGTTCTCCTTCACCCCATGTTGAAGTGATAATTAGTAGCCTCTTACTTGCAGCCATGGCACTAGCATCGAAGCCATCCATATCTGCGACTTTGGCAGTCAATCCGTATTTTTCCGCTAACTTTCCGGTTTTTTCTGCAAGTCCTGCTGCATTTCCTGTCTGGGATCCAAATAATATCGTTAGTGAACGGTCTTGGGTAAGTAGAGATGCCATAGCCTCTGAAACTCCAGCACTAACTTCAACCGCCGCAGGGGCTACCTCAGCAGCAACTTCTGCTACGACTTCAGCTTCTACAGCAACTGGTTCGGCTCCTCCAGCTTCTTCAAATTTAATTACCTCTACTGGACAAGCTTCTGCTGCTTCTATAATCAAGTCACCCAATTCAGTTCCAATTGCAACGATTAGCGGGTTTTTTCCTTCGTTCATGTCGAGGGTTCCGTCTTGCCTTGCCTCAGCAATAATCATCGATGTATCATCGCCGACAACAAACACTTCTGGACAAATATCTTCACATGCATTACAAGTAATACAATCGGGCTCAATCCAAACTTTTGCTATAACTGTCATGATGACACCCCGCTGAGCAATCTTTCCACCCAGCAAAAGCCTTTGAAGGTTGCCTTTAGCCTTGGGGAAAATATGTTACAGAAGACGATTCGAATCTATCATCACATCATCATATCGCCCATACCATCCATGCCATCCATTCCGGGCATTCCGGTACCTTTTGCGGAGATTACATCATCAATTCTTAGAATCATTGTTGCAGTCTCAGTTGCAGATTGAATCGCTTGTTCAACAACACGCATTGGCTCAACTACAAAACTCTCAAGCATATCGACCACTCCACCCTCGTAGACATTAATCCCCGAGTGCTTTTTGCCATCTGCGTGCGCCTTTCTTAGTTCTATGATTGTGGTAACAGGATCTAATCCAGCGTTTTCTGATAAAGTTCTTGGAATAACCTCGAGGGCAGAAGCAAATGCTTCAATTGCCATTTGTTCTCTACCGCCAATTCCTTCTGCGTATACACGTAGTTCTCTGCTTAGAGAGGCTAAAACGGACCCTCCACCAGTCAAAACTGCGCCATCTTCCCAAGCCACAGAAACGACACCAACAGCGTCATCAAATGCCCTTTTGATCTCATCTACTACGTGTTCTGTACCTCCCCTTAACAAGACAGATACCGATTTTGCCTCGTCACATCCGGTAACGAATGTCATATCAGATTCTCCGATCTTCCTTTCATCTACCTTGGCTGCCGAACCTAGAGATTGAGGATCTAAGTCATCGATATTTGTGATAATCTTGGCTCCTGTTGCTTTTGCAAGCGCTTCCATATCTGATTTCTTTGCTCTTCTAATTGCAAAGATACCTTTCTTAGCCATGTAATGCTGTGCAAGATCATCTATTCCCTTCTGACAGATTACAACATTTGCTCCGCTGTCAGCGATTTTGTCAACTAGACCTCGGATGAAATTTTCCTCTTCCTCCAGGAAAGATGCTAACTGATTTGGGTCAGTAATTTGGATTTTAGCATCAACTTCTGTCTTCTTAACTTCAATCGCAGAGTTGATTACGGCAAGTTTTGCATTACTAACAGATCTTGGCATTCCTGCATGAACTCTTTCCTTGTCTAGAATTATTCCATCGACTAAACTTGATGCTTTGATAGAGCCACCTTGTCTCTTCTCGACTTTTATATCATCTAAATCAACAAATCTCTCTCCGTCTTCAATCACTCCTACTGCGTTAACAGCTCTTACACAGATGTCGGCTAGGAAAGCCTTTACTGCGCCCGCAGATTTCCCAGTGAGTGCAGTTTTCGCAACCTCGTGCAGATATTTTTCATCACCTGTGATGTCAATGCCGTGTGTTTCAAGTAAATCTATTGCTTTCTCACTTGCCAGCCTAAATCCTTCACATATTACTGTAGGGTGAACATTTTGTTCAATAAGATCTTCTGATTTCTTGAGTAATTCTCCGCTCAATACAACAGCAGAGGTAGTGCCATCATAGCAATGTTGTTCTTGGGTTTTAGCGACTTCGATGATCATCTTCGCAGCTGGATGCTCGATATCCATTTCCTTGAGAATGGTTGCTCCATCGTTGGTAATCACAACGTCTCCCATAGTATCTACCAACATCTTGTCCATTCCTTTAGGACCAAGTGTTGAGCGCACTGAATCAGCCACTGCTTTAGCCGCTGCTATGTTATTTGACTGGGCACTTCTGCCACGAGTTCTCTCGGTTCCTTCTTTCAAAATGAATATCGGCGCTTGCCCTTGTTGACCTTGCATAAGTTACACCCGCATTCGATTCGGATATGGTGTATGACTTGAACCCTGCGCAGGATAATTCTAGCAAAAATTGGACGTTATGCCCTTCCGTTTTGCTCTAACCACATTTGACCATAAGCATTCCATTGTTCCATTGACCAACCCGCAGGTAGCCCTTCTGCTGGAACAGGAGGTGCTGCTTGGGTTGGTGCTGGAGACCCTGCGACTGATTGAGCCTGCGGTTCAGGAGTAGCAGATTGTTGAGGGATTGCTGGAGTTTCTTTGAAGCCACCTTCATCAAAGGTAGGTGCAGCAGCAACCTGACTGTATGTAGCTTGGACACTGTCCTCATATCCATCAGCCCACTCATCGATGTAATCATCCTCTGTCTTTCCAAGGATCTTCAGGATAGCCATTGCACCTGCTCCAAGTATGACAATAGACAAGAGGATGTAGATTATACTCTGGAAAGTAGATGATTGCATGAATCCTTCATCATCACCCTCTTCGACGGTATCAGAAACTGACTTCGTTAAAGTCACTTGAATTGTTTGTTGGGCTGCATCACTAACAGTTTCTGAGCGTGCCCAAATAGTTAGATTGACCACAACTTGATCTGAAGGCAGGTTCAATAGAGTTGTTTCACTAACTTCCAACTCAATTGTGACTTCTTTGTCTTCATTTACTTGCAAAACAAATCCTCTGTCACTTGAATCAATTCTTGATTGGAGATAGTTACTTGCTTCACCTGCATCTAGTTCCATGGTAACAGATTGAGCAGTTGTGTATTGGTTTGCTACTTGGATATTCACCTCGTAGTCCTCATCAGCATCGTTGATGATGATAGGGCTTACCGGGAAAATTCTTAGCCAATTTTGAGAACCTACTTGATAAACTGCATTACCTGTTGCGGTGACTGAAGAATCTGCTTGGCTTGTAGCAATGACTCCGAGTGTTTTACTTCCGGATGCTCCTTCTAAGAAAGTGAAAGTTACAGTTACATTCGTAGATGCTCCAGGCTGTATTTCGGTAGTTAAACCGTCAAACAGACCAAGAGTAATTGATGCTTCCATGCCCTCTGGAACATCTAGCGTAACTGCAAACCTATCTGGTTGGTTGCCATCATTTCTGATCTCGAATTCCATAGATTGTGCAATGTCACCTGGGATGTAAGACTGGTCGGCATCTTCATCAGTAACAAATACTGCAGCTGTATCCAAAATTTCTATTGTAATGACTTGATTGACCCTTGTTAGAGAATCTTCAGTATTGATGACTTTCAGAGTTGTAACATATATTCCAGGCTCCAATCCCACAGGCATAGGGAAGTTTACTCCTACAACTGCCTCCCCATCCCACGCGTCCATTACAGGTGTTTCAGTGGAGAGCAAATTTGCTCCAAGTAGGAAATTTGAAGTCAATTCTAGCCTGTAAGACTCATCGTCGTTTCCTTGATTGAGGACTGTGAAATACATCGTTTTACCAATACCGTTTGCAGGTCCTGTGTAAGAGTCCTCTTCGGCGATTATTGACACTTCTCTTTGGACAGGAACTTCGATATTCCTAACCATTACATCATTACCGTAAATTGCTCCACCGCAGGTAGGGCAAGTTGCCCTTACTGTCATCGAAACCTCACCTGGATTAGCCATATCTGCAGCAGTAATGTTAAGGAACTCCGATACGGATTCTCCTTTACCAAGCGTGAAGGAGTTTTGCAGAATTGTACCTGTCTCATTTTCAATAACTGCATTCCATCCATCCTCACTAAAAATACTTGACAACAGGAATGTCGCTTCGATATTTCCTGTGTTCTGAAGTCTGAATGGCACTCTTCCACTCTCTGATGGCTCCAGTGTCGCAGCCAGTAATCCTGTTGATGATTGAAGTGATACGCTGTATTGTTGTGAAACACCTACATTCACCGAAACACGGAATTTTTCATTCTGATTAGCTGATGAATCTGTAATCCACATGTTCCAAATCAATTGTTGAACATCAGCACCAGCAGGGATGCTGAGATTGAAATATGCTTCAGTTGTTTCTCCACCATCCAATCCCTGTAAGATAACACTGTTGTCGTTGTCATTTTGATTCATTGGCGCTTCGATTCTTAGTTGCAGAACTGGTGCCATCCAAGAATCATTGGAAACATTTGTTCTTAGTACAATTGTTGCAGGAGAATAGCCATTGTTCTTGATATCACACCTTAGAGCAAGTAATCCATTAGGTGGTGAAGAGTATCCGTTTGCAGGGTTATCGCAAGTGACATCTAATGTATACTCTGAGACCTTTGATACACCGAATTGAATAAAGTCATCAAGGTGCAAACCTTCTGTGGCACCGCTTGAATCAGAGTGCAAAAGGAAACCATAGGAGAATGTATTTCCACCAAGGAATAGATCTGGATTGCCTAGGTTTGGATTAGAGCTCCATGTAACCTGTGGGTCCCAAGAGATGTTGGTATAATCTCCAGCAGTTGGGGAGACCATCCCGTTTGTGATATTCCAATGGACGGATTCCATTTTATCATTGTAATTCCCTGATCCTCTCCACATCTCGAATGCGACAGAGTCTCCGCTACCCATTGTTCCATATGCTTGAGCATGGAATTGAGAGGAGACGAAATTATTTGCATAAAACAAATCTCTACAGATATAAATCTGGTATGCGACAGTCAGACCTGGGTCAAGTTGCCCGTTAATCCCACAATCTTGAGTACCTTGCGCAAAGCCTCTAACAAGTCTGTCATGTGCCCCAGATGGATAGTTTGCTCCAGCGTTAGAAGGAACCCAGTGTTGAGTTCCAGCCGCAGAATTAGAATTGTCTGCTCTCCAAGCTCCTTGCGAAGTTGCATCTCCACCGTTAACAGGATATCTACCGTTGAAGAATGTCATTGGACCAAGTTGGGTTTGCTCCATCAGATCGTTTGTAATCGCAACGGGTACTGTGTGCTCAGAAATATCGTTCTCATTTCTATCATCACTGGCATATGTAACGCTTGCTCTAAGCGTCAAACCACCCTCTAGGTCATTTGTAGAGATATTTAGAATGGAGTGAGCAATGTCAGAACTCCAGTAGATTGAGTTAGAATCACTTTGACCACCAATAAGATCCCTTGTTGACCAGTTATATGATTCAATTACGTAACCAATTGGATGGACTATGTCCAGAGTAACAGGTGCTGCTCTGCCGGTAAAGGATGTACCTCCTCTGGTAACTTCAACGTTAACCTCCAGCAAATCGTTCATGAAGACATACTCCATTTCAGAACCATCGGATTGAATCCAAACTTCAGGACTCAGCGTAGCGTTTCCTAATGTGATATCAGAAATTCTGAAATCATCATTTGACCCGCCTCTTGCAGAAATTTCTGCAGATGTCGCAGGAAGTGCAACAAGCATGGTTTGTAGGAGCAAGAGCGACAGAACAGATAGGGTTTTCAGGCTACGCATCTTTAGCATAAACTACTCCAAACACAATATGCATATGAATGATACCTAACGTTGATTACCGGTAGAACTGGAAAAAACTACTATATCCAACAGTTTTCTTTGCTTCAATGACGCAAAATTACAAACATCAATCTAGGTCAAAACCCCTGATCACAGGTTCGTCAAATTTTGGTTTTATTTTCTCTAGATTTTCAACATGTTCTGTGACATTGTCTGCTTCTATTAACGCATCAGCCCACCTAGAACCTGTTTCCATTCTTTCTGGAGTCACCTCTTTCCTGATATTCTCTTGGACCTCATTGATACCTGAGAAATCGAGGTCCTCTGGTTGACTAACTGTCTCTGAAAAACCAGAAATTTTTGATTCAAGTTTATTGTTCAGAATTTCATTAGCCTTCTGAGCGATTGCAGCCTTTGAGAAATTAGTAGAAATTGGAGCAATTCCTGAAGCAACAACGCCACCTATCGCTGCTGTTAACCCCCCTCCTGCGATTTTGCCGATATTGTCAAAGAACTCATTCCGTGCCAGCCTTTCTTGTTCAATTTCTTCATCTGTATCTAGATTGTTGATTCTCATCCATTTGGGAGGTCTTCCTGATCCGCCACCCAGAGTTGCCAATGTTGTAAATGCTGACAGTGGTATAACAGCTAGCGCAGTCATCAAATCCAGGAAAGAAGTTTGAGGGACAACGGCATCGAACAATAAACTCTCAAAAATTACTTGTTCCAAGTGCAATGTCAGATCGATATCCTCGCCCAACCATCCCAGTACTACAAGACTAGCAATTCGTCCCAGAAGCCAAAGCACGAATAGCGGTGCGAGCCATGAAAGTCTTGTCATAGAGACTAGTAGTCTTCTTGTAAAAGCAGCTATACCTATGTATTTTCTAGCAAAAATTGGAAACATCTTCATTACAACTACTAAACAAATCAAATACAGAATGAATGCAAGTTCTAATTGTCTATCCTGGTTGATATAATGGTCTGGAATTGCAACGACTGTTGCCAATGGCACAGTAATCAAAAACACTTGAAATGGGACTGCCAGTAAAGTTAATCCTCCATGGGTTGAGATTATCTTGTGTTTTCCTGATGAATATCTATCATGGACTAAAACTGAAAGCTTACCGTGCGGAGATTTTGCAAAGGAAAGCCTTGCATTACGCAATTTATCTGCGGCTTTCTGGTTACGAGTGAAACCAAGAGCACTCACCCATCCTCCACGATTTACAACCCACATTGGACTATATCCTCCCATTACTAAAGCCAATCCTAGAGCAAGTAAACCATAAGAGAGAGATGCTGCTATAATCCAAGGTAACATGTCAACCCTTAGAGATGCACCAAGTTGCTCGCTACTGAATTCTACATCCACCAAATAAGTTAGAGTAAAGGCAACTAAGGGCGTTAGGAATATTTGTGCAAACATGACTATTGTAAGGTAGATCCTCGCTGATAGAGGACCCTTACCATCTTGTCTGCTCATCGCTCGAAGCCAAACGAACAGTATAACAAATGTTATCCCAAAGAAAATCCAATTTTGATGATTTCATTCATCATCTTCAGAAACCACGACCGGCATTCCTCCAGAAATCCAAAGCCTAAGGAAACTAGCAAACCTAGAATCTTCACGATTTCTACCTAAATCTGGGCGTGGTAAATCAGTAACTTTTTTTCTGCAAACAGTACATCTAACAGAAGTTAATTCCCACTCAATGCTTGGCATATTACAACAAGGGTTTTTTTCACTATCATTCATTATCAACTGCAATTTTTCAGCAGTACCCCTTGACCATGGAACGCCTTGATCAGTGAATAACAACTGTAGACGATTCAATACAACCCATCCTGCTGAAAGCCACAATCCAATACCGAACGTGAGCGAACCAGATTTTAGTGAAGCCCAGCCAAAGCCTAGTGGGATAATGGCACAAAAAGTTCCAACCCAAAACCAGTTTCGCATATCTAGTATCCTTCGATTGAGTTCCGCTGAAAGTGGTATTGGCTGAGGATGAGGAGGAAATTGCTTGTTTGAGGATTTCGCTCTTGTCATTATCATAGACAGAATGTGAGGAAAAAGATGACCCAAGACCACGCCTAGAAGTAAGAGCCCTACATTTTCAACTACACTCATCGTCATGCCTCATTTCTTAGACGCTTTAGAGTCGATTCCAATATATCCATTCCTTTCGAAATATCCTCTTCTCCAATTGTATAAGCAAACCTAAGATGACCCTCTCCTGATTTTCCAAACGCAGTACCCGGAGAGCATAGGACACCATCTTTCAGTAATTCCAAGGCTAATTCTTCACTATTCATGCCAGGTACTGTAACCTTAGGGAATACATAGATTGCACCTTTTGGAGAATGACATTCTACACCTTCAATTGCATTTAATCTCCCAACAATAAGGTCTCTTCTGGCCTTGAATTTCTCAGACACCATAGCAGGGAAATCTCCTGCTTCTTCCATGGTTTTTAGTACTGCATGTTGCATAGCATCATTCGAACATGCCGTGATGTAATATTGAATTTTTATCAGTTGTCTCATAGCCTCGAGATTCGTGCTCAATAGGTACCCAATTCTCCATCCTGTCATACAATATGTTTTTGAGAAACTACCAACGATTATTATTTTGTCATAATCACAACCAAGGAATGAAACATGTTCTTCATCAAAAGTTATCTTGTCATAGACCTCATCACTGATAATCCACAAGTCATGTTTTTTTGCAAATTCTAATAGCTCATCTCGCTCTTGTTCGTTAAGCGTCCCCCCAGTAGGGTTTGAAGGGAAATTGTATAGAATTGCAACCGTATTTTCATCGACTAAACTTTCCAAGTCAGAAATACTTGGGACAAACTCATTTTCAAATTTACAAGGATAATATCTATCCTCTCCACCACACAAACCAACGTCGGGCCCATAGAGGGGGAAATAAGGCTCTGGAATCAATACATTTTTTCCAGGATCAACGGTAGTCATGAATACATTCAGCAGAGCATTTGTCCCAGACATCGTAATACATACATTATTTTCATCCAAACCAGATTGATAAGAATCCCAGTCCTCTGCTATCTTCCTCCTCAGTGAGGGCAATCCTGCTGTAGTCGTGTACTTGTTCTTTCCATCTAACATCGCTTGATGAAATGCTTCGATTGCAATTGGCGGAGGTTGAAAATCGGGTTCTCCTAAGCCGAAAGAGATTACATCGTCTCCTGCCATGTCAAACATTTTTCTGACGCCAGTAGGCTGAATGTTCAGTGCTCTTTGACTGAAGTACGACATGATTGGCCCACCTTGCTACCTTTTTTGAATACAATGATTAAAAATCGATTTTTAGTCTAATTAATCAATTAATTCTGCTTCAAGTGTTACCTCGTCAATTAATTCATCAATAGACAATTCATCATCAGGTAATTCAGTTGGAATGTTAGAATATTTTGAATCAGATACCATTTGAATAGGTTCTTCTGACCTTGTTCTAATGAAGACCAAGAGTGCTGAGATAAGTGCGAATAAAATCAAACCTACAAGATAAATGTCAATCCCTAAGCCCGATGATTCTTCACCGGCACCTAGACCTGAACTGTAGAAAATTACGCTATCTGAGAGTGAATACATATCTCCCAAAGCTGAGGTAGCTCTTATCTCAATTGTGTGATTACCCTCTGCAAATGCTTCAGAATCAATCGCTAAACTCCAATTCCATCTCTCAAAAGCCTGCATCTCCATCCCGAATTCTTGTGAGACTGACATCCATTCTCCTCCATCAATCCTATATTCAACTGATGCAATTCCTTGATCCTGTGACCAGACCAAGCCTGAGACCTCAAACAGCCCGGTTTGATTGTTTAAACCGCTTGATGTTGCGTGGACTTGAGCACTGATATCTATCATGCCTGTCATCTCATCTTCTTTCATCTGTATAGCCATTTCCACAGCAGCACGGGCATCTACCATTCCCCAGCCGAAGTCACGGTTCCAAAATGGATCAACATCAGGAGCAGAGGCGTCTCCTCTTCTTTCTGCTGTCAATTTCAAAATCTCCCTGACTTCAAGAGGTGATAAATCCGGATTTGCTTCGAGCATTAATGCAATAATTCCTGTGACTGAAGGAGTTGCGTATGAGGTACCACTTCCTCTACCAGTGTATCCATTTTCGCTGGCGTCGTTGATGAGATTTGAACAACCTCCGGAAGTAACACAACCCTCAGCCTGAATGATGTTAGTCCCTGGTGCAGTGACCTCAGGTTTCAATTCATTCAATGGATTAGAATCCCCATTGTCCCTTCTTGGTCCGCGGGAAGAATAAGATGCGATAGTATCATCTTCTCTGTCGACAGTATTGAGATCGTCAGTAGCGCCCACAGTAATAGATAGGCTGGAGGACCCCATTCCACTCAAACCATCATTATCTGGTCCGTCATTTCCAGCAGCAACACTCACAACCAATCCTGCTTGTGTAGCTTCATCCAGAATTCTACTATGCATATCCTGACCGTCTGAACCACCTGTTTCATGAGAAGTTATTCCCCAAGAAAGTGAGATTATGTCAATTCCATGAACTGACTCATCAGCACCTTGCCAAGCATCGTCCTTGTGATCGATTATCCATTGAATTCCATTCATTGCAGATTCGTAAAATTCTTGTTCAATAACATAATTTTCGAAAGGACCTGCTCCAAGATCTGTTCCGATTCTAACATCAACTAAACTGGAATTGGGAGCGCTACCGTAAAATTCGGTTTGTTGACCTGATGAGTCAAGACCAGTTGCAGCAGCCATACCCATACACGCTGTCCCGTGTTGATTCCCGTCATCGGGGTCGTAAGTACCATCAGTTTCCCTAGCACCTAAACCTGCAATGACGCAAGTTGGGTCTGTGTGCACATAACAAACTGCATCATAACCTGCTACAAATTTCTGATTCAATCCAGGGTGCTCATTATCCACTCCAGTATCTACCATAGCAACTACAATACCTTCCCCAGAGACACCTAAATCCCATGCTCCATCCGGGTATATTGAGTTGGATCTTGCTTTCACAGTTTGTGTTTGGACGTCACCCCAAAAGATTACTGAACCATATTCCTCTATCATTACCAGATCGTCAATTTGAAGTAATTTCTCAATATATTCAACGTTGATTTGACCAAGGAGCACAGCATCTACCGCTTCTATAACATCAACCACATCAAGACCTAACAGCTCGATTTGCGTCAAATGATAATCGCCAACATCAGATGAGAATGATAGTCCAACCCATACTAAACCTTCCTTGCCTTCTAGAGAATCGTGGATTTTATTCCTATTCTGATCTAAAGCAGTTCTCTCCCACCAATCCGTATCTTGCGTTGTTTGATGAATAAAAACAGGTGACGAGAAGGATGAGCCATCTTTTGCCCAATGTTTCCCATCGGCATCCAAAGAGTACCATCCTTCCCGAATATTAGACTCTCCAATGCTACCAGTTAAAGGAATCAATAACATTAGCAATGATAGAAGCAGAGCAGTAGATTGCTTACTCATGAAACCAACCCGTAGGCTAACTAACATAAGGCTAACTATTTGTCTAAAAGTTGTGAAAAGGTGGGGGCACAGGGATTTGAACCCTGCCCGGCGGGTTTCTTCTTCAGAACCGCTGCTTCGTTTTGCGAGTCTTGCGGAAAGTCACGGGTCGGTGCTCCAGTTGGTCATCAACTATCAGCAAACCCACTCGTCGTCATTCCCGTGCAACTGGAGCCCGCAGTACTACCAAGCTATACTATACCCCCAAGGTGTATGCACTAAGAAAAGATCAGCCCTTTGCTTGGCGTCGTGCACGTCGTCGCCTTCGCAATTTCTTCTTGCGCCATTTCCAGCGTTGATTGCCGGTCTTCTTCCACGCACGGCTTCCTCTCTTCATGGTGAACGACTCGCCGACCAACAATCAGTATATGATAGCATCGGGTCAACTAATTTACTTCATTAAGCCCCAACAAACCATTTCAGAGTAAGTAAAATCCACTCTCCGATTGATTTGAGACATGCAAAGGACAAGGCTCATAACGAAAAGTCTTGCCCGTTGAGATAAGGGCGTATAGTGTAGTTGGATATCACTTTGGCCTTCTAAGCCGACAACATGGGTTCGAATCCTGTTACGCCCGCCAAAAAATCCAACATTGCGAATGCTTTATTCTAACGGTCTGGCACACTTAAGACATCTTTTGGGACGCCTGACCGTTTTTCTCTCCCAAGTGTAACCGCATTTCTTACATTCCCAATTTTCTATACTAGATTCTTCTATCATACCATCCCGAAGCATCCGGAGTAAGGGTGATTGAGAAATTGAGGGCATCGGAGCAATTAATCTGGTTAGATTTTCGTGATTTTCAGAATGTGAAATTAAACCACAAGCATGTAAAAATTCATGCACAAAAGTGTGCTTGTAAAGCAGAATATCTGATTCAAGAGCAGGATGTAAAGCAATTGTAACCTGTCCGGGATCTAATCTTAACCTTCTCCTCCGGACAAGTTCTGCAGGTCCCTCCTCAAACCTTGTTATGCCAAATCTATCATCTTCAGATTCAAGCCATTCAACTTGAATTCTTTCTGCAACCCATGGTAGAAATACAGATTCAGCGCTGGTTTGAGCTTGCTTTATTGAGCTTGAAATCCAATCTTGTGGGATATTTGGTTTGGCAGTAGAAGGTTTGAAAGAATGCAGAGCCGAAAATCTCGGACCGATTCCTCCTGGCATGTTTAGGACAATTCATCCCATCATACAAAATTAGTGTTCGATAAAGCAAAACATTTTCAGAAAATTACTCATTATTCACAAGGAAAATGCCTTCTTATAGCAAAGTATCCTTAGCGTGGGGTTCAAGTCATGTCGACTAGAGGATTGTATCGAGGGGACATCGTGCAACACTCTGGTGCTCATGACGCATTGCCTGACCAAGACCCTGTTCAAACCCAAGAATGGAAGCAATCTGTTGAACAGGTTGTAAAGCATCAGGGCAAAGAACGAATGGAAAGACTGCTACATTCATCCATTGCAACTGCAAGAGATTCTGGGATTGATATTGATACTACAACAACCCCTTACTTGAACACAATCCCTCCACAAATGCAGGGAAATTATCCTGGAAATTTAGAGATGGAAAAGAAGCTCCACACTATCAACAGATGGAACGCAATGATGATGGTTACTAGAGCCAACAAATATTTTGACGGTATTGGAGGACATATCTCGACCTATGCATCTGTGTCACATCTTTGGGAATCTGGGCTTAACCATTTTTTCCGTGGCAAAAATGGCGATGGATGGGGAGATCATGTTTACTGGCAGGGTCACGCTTCCCCCGGAATCTATGCAAGGGCTTGGTTAGAAGGCAGAATTAGTGATGAACAAATTGAGAATTTTAGGCAGGAAGTCGGCGGCAACGGACTTTCATCTTACCCGCACCCAAGGCTAATGCCTGAATTTTGGGAGTATCCCTCTGTTTCTATGGGGCTTGGAGCAATGACGGCAATTCACCAAGCAAGATTCAATCGATACTTAGAGCATAGAGGTTTGGCAGACACTTCTCTCTCGAGAGTATGGTACACAATGGGAGACGGTGAATCCGACGAGCCTGAATCGCTTTCCGAACTTGCTCTTGCAGCAAGAGAAGGACTGGATAATATCGTCATGACAATGAATTGTAACCTTCAAAGATTAGATGGACCAGTAAGAGGAAACTCGAAGATTGTCCAAGAACTAGAAGGAAGATTCAGAGGAGCAGGCTGGAACGTAATCAAAGTTCTATGGGGAAGTTCCTGGGATGCACTATTTGCTAAGGACACTAACGGATCTCTCGCTAAGCGACTAAGCGAACTTGTCGACGGTGATGAACAGAGATTATTCACCGCAGAGGGTTCTATAATCCGAAAAGAATTGTTTGCAGGAGATGAATTATCTGCAATGGTTGCCGATTATTCAGATGCTGAACTCGAGGCTTTGACCGAGGACCTTGGTGGACATGACTTTGCCAAAATCCATGCAGCTTATGCATCAGCATGCGCTCACAAAGGAAAACCCACTGTAGTAATTGCTAGAACCATCAAGGGATATGGACTTGGGCCTGCATTCGCAGGAAGAAATACTACTCATCAAAAGAAGAAAGCAAATGAAAGCGACCTAAAATTAATTCGTAATGCAATGGGTCTTGATTTTACAGATGAAGAACTAGAAAAACACCCGTTCATTAGACCCGAAGATGTCCCAGATGTAGTTCAATACGCTAAGAGCAGAAGAGATTCAATGGGAGGACCATGTCCTGAAAGACAAGTTCCAGAATTCAAACTAGATCTTCCTGAAGATTCAGTTTATGCTGACTTTGATCAGGGCACTAAGGGTAATAGCCAAGTTTCCACAACTATGGCATTCGTTAGACTAATGCGTGGAATGATGAAGACAAAAGAATTCGGAGAAAGAGTAGTTCCACTAATTCCTGATGAAGCAAGAACATTTGGTATGGACCCATTATTTTCTGAATTTGGAATTTATCACCCCGATGGTCAATTGTACAAACCTGTCGATCACAAAGTGTTAATGAAGTACAAGGAATCTGCAAAAGGGCAAATCTTGGAAGAAGGAATTAACGAAGCAGGGGCCCTTTCATCATTCATAGCCGCTGCAACTTCTTATGCAACTCAAGGCTCTCCTACAATTCCTTTCTACATATTTTACTCCATGTTCGGCTTCCAAAGAGTTGCTGATTTAATCTGGTCAGCGGCTGATTCAAGAGCAAGAGGTTTCCTTGTTGGAGCAACATCAGGAAGGACAACACTGAACGGAGAAGGATTACAACACCAAGATGGGCACTCATTACTCATGGCACACTCAAATCCGGCTGTTAGGGCATATGACCCTGCATTCGCATACGAGTTAGCCACAATAATCAAGCAAGGAATCAATGAGATGTATGCTGAAAATTCAGATGTTATCTATTATCTTGCAGTTTACAACGAAAATTATCCAATGCCTGTAAAGCCAGAGGGTTGTGAAGAGGGCATTGTAAAAGGTCTCTACAAAGTAAAGGGTGCAAAACAAGGAGAAGGACCCGTTGTTAGATTAATTGGCTCAGGACCGATTATGATTCAGGTACTTGATGCAGTCGAGAAATTGGAATCTTTCGGAGTTAGATCAGAAATCTGGTCTGCTACATCTTATGGCGAGTTGAGAAGAGAGGGTATGGAAGTATCTAGAGAAAACAGATTGAATCCACACCAAGAAGAAAAATTATGTTGGGTTGAGAAGCAATTTGGTGATGAAAATCTACCGACTATCGCTGTTTCAGATAACGTAGCAGCTGTGCCTGAAATGATTAGGGAGTGGGTTCATTCACCGTTCACAGTACTCGGAACCGATGGCTTTGGAAGGTCTGATACCAGAGAAGCGTTGAGAAGATTCTTCGAAATTGACGGACACGCAATCGCACTTGCTGCACTATCTTCTCTGGTAAGAGAAGGAAAAATCGAAGCAAAGGTGTACAAGAAGGCAGTCAAAGAATTCGGAATATCAAACGATAGACCGGACATAACTGCTTTGTGAATACAATCAATCCGGATAAAATCCGTGTACCTCTGAATCCATATTCAAAGCCTTATTGATTTCTCTGCTCCACTTTTCAACCCTTTTTTGCTGAACTATTTCTTGAGTCTGCAAGTTGAGCGCACTGAGCATTGCTGGTGCATCATCAAGATGATACAAACATGTGTCTAGACCAATCATTGAACTTCTTCCATCATCGAGTGTAATTGAAGAATGCCATGGTTTACCTAAATCCTGCATATTGTGATTAGGAAGGTAAGCAGTAACGGTGTGACCAAACACAACAGTTCGATTATTATCTATTGCTTCCTCTGTTCTATAGAATGGATTTCTTATCCAAAGATGAATTTCTTCATCCTGATTATCTAGGCCTTTTCTTGGGTCATAGCCTGCGTGAACTAATCTCCATGAGTCTAAAACTATCTCAGAAGGCAAGTTGTTCATCCACTCTACATCATTGTTAACTCTGTCTAGAACTTTAGTTCTGCCAAGGCTACTGATGTATGATGATAGAGTAGCGATTCCACCATTTCTATACCATGATTGTGCATCTGGAAGATATGATATTAGTTCTTTAGAATCAACAGCTTCAACCATCATAGATTCATGATTGCCTTTCAAAGAAAAAATGTTAGATCCATTCTTTGCAATTTCAACAACCTGAGCTGAATTCGGACCTCTGTCGATTAAATCTCCGAGTAAAACAACAAAATCATCTGGTTCCAATTTTAGTGTATTAAGTAATTCCTCCAATGTTTGACTAAAGCCATGAACATCTCCAATTACCCACACATTTCTGTCATTATCTAGTGCTTCTTGCAATCTCTTTTCCAGCGAATAATCTCTCATATCTATCAAAATATATTGTTGTTGAGCATATATATACGAAAAATATACAGAAATGCGGTCACATATCTTTATTTGGAAAATGCAGGAGCCCCTAATACACTAGGGCGTGTAGATCAGTTGGAAGATCGCTACCTTGGCATGGTAGAGGCCCCGAGTTCAAATCTCGGCACGTCCACTTTACAGTTCCATCATAACCAATCGGTAAAGTGGAACGTGTTGCCACAAACTTTGGATGCTTCATTTCAACAAGTTTGCTGGCTCGGCACGTCCACCACTTTCTAATAATCTCAACATCAACATGTAATAGTTACCTTTGAAAGGAGATAAGCAGACCACGAATTATGCAAGGGAGATTTTTGATTGCGACTCTATTTGTCGCATTTATTTTTCTTGCAGGATGTGTTCAACCTGAAGAAGCAAGTTGGGGAGCAGAAGGAGATTACGTCGTAAATGCTGACTGGACTGTGATTGAAGTTGAAAATAAGTTGGATTATTACAACGATGGAGAGGCAATTAGTTGGTCGGTAGAATCAGATTCGGTAATTGAGGCGATCAACGATGCAGGCGGGAATGTTGTAGGCATAGTCTTTGATTTGGATTACCCAAGTGAGGATGAAACACCAAATTTTGGATGCCTAGGAATTGAAAATAATGTTCCAGATACTATCATCGGTGAGGTTTCAAAAGGTCAATGGATTTCTGATGGTTCAGGAAACAACCCAGGAAATCATGCAGTAAATCTCACATGGCATAACAACTCTTTGCTGAGCGGAGATGTTATTTCTGGATTGTCAGAAAAGGAAATCTATGATCAATTAGCATTTGGTGAAGACGCACTTGGCAGCTATAATCTTACCATCACCGTCGAAGCAGAGGCATTCGAAGGATTGAATTGTCAACATACAGATAATGGAGAAGAAGTAGAATCCACGGTAAGTCTGCTTGTTATAGATTTCGTGATATTATCTAATGGTGAATCAGTTCCACCCATCAACGGCGATGACGTGACTGCTTTGGGGGCAGGAGATGGAGAAATTTCTTTGATATTCTTCTCTCCATGGTTTATTGCAATCTTCCTTTTAGTTGGCTATATTTCCACTAGAAAAGAGCGGTTTCAACTCGATATGGTTCTTGAAGACGACGAAG
>CAXAGT010000020.1:0-27553 GCA_963968885.1 uncultured Candidatus Poseidoniales archaeon
TCGTAACAAGGTATCTGTAGGGGAACCTGCAGATGGATCACCTCCTAAGAAAACCCGGGAACGGGGGCTTCGGCCCCCGTTTCCACTTTTTTTATTTCTTAGCCACTTTACTTTTTACACTAAAAGACTTGAACCTAATAGTGGGGCTCTTTCTGGATTATCTGCGATTATTACATTGTAATTAGAATCAAAATCTTCCTCATTTATCGCGTATTTTGCGATACTACCTCCTGAGAAAATAAAATTCTTGGTTGCAAAAACATCACTCAACTTACCTATGATGATTGCTGTGTTTTGTAGAAACTGGGATCTTGTTAAATTGATTGAACTGGAGATTAACCTCTCAATTGGATTTTGATTGTATTCTATCATGCCCAAGTCTAGATTAGGTATTATTTTGCCTTCTTCTATAATCGTAGTTCCAAGTCCTGTGCCAAAGCACAATGATATCCATCTTCCATCATTAATTTTGTATTGTGATTTCAGATAATCAGCGGCACAATCAGCGTCATTGCAAAGCATAGTTTTACGACAAATTTCTGAGAAGTCTTGCCCCTTCCAATCACCGTCCATGTTAGGGAAATTTACTACCTTACCATTAATCACCTGCCCCGGGACACTGATTGGAATAAATTTTTGATTTGTTCCAGAATCTTCAATCAACGAATTTATCTTTTTGTAAACAAATTCGGGAGTAGTGGTAATCAATGGACTGCTTTGAAAAGAAATCAATTTATCCTGCTCAAAAATCCCCCACTTGAGGTTAGTTGCGCCTAAATCAAAAGCAATCTTGATTGTCATGTGGAGAACTATCCTAATTTTTCATTAGATCTCTAAGCTTTTCATCCATAGAAATTCTAAACGTTAGCAATCTGAGGCTAGGGGCTTTAGCGTTCACTGTAACTGTAGCACCTCGGTTGAAATGAACCTCGTCCCATCCATCAGGAACAACATATCCTCTGTGCATGTCACTTGTCATAATTGTATCCAGTTGAGTCCAATCAACCCAAGACCAGTTTTCTTTTGTCCTGTTAGAGTGAGGCAAATCTCTTGCAACAACGAAGTAATGAGTGGAGATTTCTGAAAGTTTCACCTGATTTTGAATAGATTGCAGTGTAGTTTTGTCAATGGAATGACTAAACCAAGCGCCTTGCCCTAGCCAGGTTGAAAACAACAATCCGGAAGATTGTTGCCTGCATTTTTGGTCACCCCTACGCAAATGGTATTTGCTTGGAGCATACTGATGCGTATTGGCAATTAGCAAATCGTTTAGAGCAGGATCGGTTGTAAATCTATTTCCAGATGTGGAATCAATTATCGCTTGTAATCTAGGTAGATCATTAACAATTGCCTTACCTTCTAGAACATCCAAAATATCTTGCTTGAAGGTGTGAATATTAGAATCCATGTAAAATCCAAATGAGCCTTCGGGGTCTTCATCCCTTGGATGGGAGTTGACTCCCATCACAGGAGTTGAATCATCGATATTGTGAGAAATCGATGTTAGTGTACCATCTCCACCAAGGACAATAACTAGGTCTCTTCCTAAGAAATCTGCTCTGAGGACACTCTCTCTTGGTCTTGAATCAAAATTTATTTTGTGTGTAGTGATTAGTTCTGTTAGAGTCTGTGTGACATAACCCAAAGATTCATCATGGACAGATTCAAAGTTCTTCTTGTAGACTAGAAGAATCTCTACCATGTATCCACCTAACCCAACCAAAAGGTTAACCTTAATGAATACAATGACTTAAGCAATAATTATGACTTGAGACTCAGTAGGTTTATCATGCAACCGGACCCATGGGGTGGAAACGAGCCTGAGCATAAAGCACCTGAGCAAAGCCAATTTGTTGATTCACAACTAACAACAAATCCTACTATGCAGCAACCAGACTCATTTTGGGATGATGGTAACCAGGTTATTTCTGGTTCAGTCGGAAACCCGCAGATGGGAGGGGTGATGTATCTTCAACCACCAAGTGCAGCTCCAAAAGTTATGGGCATACTTCTCATAATTTATGCAGCGTTTAGTTTTTTGAATATTTTTGCTATTTTCATTCCCCCGCAACCTGATCCATTGACAGGGGAGATAATTGAAATGAGTACAGCACTAATGGCTGTGAACATATTGAATGTTCTAATTACTTCAGCTGGATTCGGTCTTGGTGGTTATTGGATGCTAAATTATCAGAGGAAAGGCATGCAACTAGCACTACTTACAGTTCTTGTTGCCACAATTCTTGCCATTGTAGCAATCCCTCTTGGGTCTGCAGATGCTGCTAATTCGACATTCGAATTGTTTGGTGTAGGTGAAGACGGGACTTCTGCTATTTTTGCTGGATTCACACTTTTCTGCCAAGGAATTTGTGCACTTATTGTTGCAATTCCTCTTATGATATCCAACAATGGATTCGATGATTCTAAAATCACAGATATCTTTGGATGAGCAGAGCGTATATTGGGAAGAATTCTCAAGCCACATACTATGCCCATGCCATGGGCGAGTTAGTTACAGGTAATTATGCAACTTTCAAAGAAGAGTTGTGGGTTAATACCTCAAAAAGATACGAAATTAAGTGCATCACTAGAGATGTCGAAAGAGTAATCCGAGAAAGTGGAATAATAGATGGGATGGTTCTTGTCAACCCCATGCATATTACCGCATCTGTTTATGTAAACGATCTTGAATATGGTTTGCATCATGATATCATGAAATGGCTAGAAAAAGTTGCACCATTTTACGGAGTTGAGGGTAAATCAGGTGAGGAATATCACCATCATAGAACTGGTGAAGATAATGGTGATGCTCACCTTAAGAGGCAATTATTAGGTCAGCAGGTTACAATGGCTGTCAAAAATGGAAGTCTAGACTTAGGGACCTGGGAGCAGATTCATTATGCCGAATTTGATGGTCAAAGAGACAAGAGAATTTTGGTAAAGGTCATGGGAATATTAGGTGATTAAATGACAAATGATTTTCTATCCATGCCCCCTGAACTTTCTGGTATATCTCAAGCACTTGGTATACGTAGAGGAGAATGGGGTAAGGGCAAATGCACGATGACAGTCGAGGTCGAGAATTTCCATACAAATAAGGGAGGAGTGGCTCATGGTGGACTTTACACTATGATGCTTGACTCATCTCTTGGTGGTGCATTAGTCTCAACGCTGAAGAAAGATGAGTGGTGTGCTACAACTCAATTAGTTACTTCATTTATTGACGCAGCAAAAATAGGAGATTGTTTGACATCGAATGGAAGAATTGTTCGTCGTGGAAGAAATGTTGCTCATCTCGAGGGTGAGATAAGAACTCAATCGGGTAGATTAATAGCAACTGCAAAAGGGACTTGGGCAATTTGGGAATCGAGACCAGCAAATCTTAGCATAAGGAGAGCTGCGAAAATATTTGATGTGTTGAAAGGTTCAATTGGAAGCGGTATGGAAGGTATAGGTGAATGGATTTTCAAGAATAACTTACCAACCAAATCAAGAATGAGGATAGAGGTCATCGCTAGATTTTCCGATGATATTGATTTGTCTGAAGATATTGGAGCTTTTCGAATTTCAGAAGAGGTAAGTGACATTGAAGGTAAGTTGCTACGATCTGAGGCAACTGAATTGCGGAGAGGAACTGATGGACAATTGTATATGATTTTTGAAAAAGAAAATGAAAGGATAAGGAAGCATGTAGAGGAAGGTTCCGATTCAATCCGAATTATCGGAAATCAAGAATCACCTGAATCTAGGAGATATTTTATCCAAGATGGGAAATTGAAAATGCATCTGTGGTTTGTTGCAGAAGAATTAGCGATTGATTGCCTGTATGAATGAAAAATACAGACAGGGAACTTCATTTGCTAGGTCAAATTCGCAGGCTTTATGAGCGAAGATGTAGTAATCGTCGGGGGAGCTAGAACACCATTTTGTGAATGGGTTGGAGGAAAGCGCGGTGATGGAAAACCAGGTGGTCTACTGAAAACAGTAAGCGCTCAAGATTTGGGCGCTACAGCGATCCGTGGAGCCCTAGAAAAGACAGGCACTAAACCAGAAAATGTAGACCATGTTGTAATGGGTTATGCACTACAAACATGTTCCCAATCAATATACGGAGCCAGGCATGCTGGGCTGAAAGGTGGCATACCTCAGGAAGTACCTATGCTAACTCTCTCCAGAATATGCGGTTCCGGTGTACAATCCATTGTTACTGGAGCTCAGATGATAATGCTAGGAGAAGCAAATACAGTGGTTTCAGGCGGAATGGAAAACCTTAGTCAGGCGCCACATGTACTGAGAGGCGCAAGAGATGGATGGAGATTAGGAAGGTCTCCTCCAGTCGAGGACTACATGATGACTAACCTACAAGATATGACTTGTGGATTGTATATGGCTCAAACCAGCGATGAGATTTGTAAAAGGAAGGGAGTTACAAGAGAGGAAGTCGATGAGTTTGCAGCACTAAGTCATGCTAGAGCCTCTAAATCAATTGACGAGGGGTTGTTTGAACAAGAAATAGTTCCTGTTGTAATTAAATCTAGAAGGGGAGAAAAGACGATTACATATCAAGACGAAGACCATGTCGTTAGAGGTACTACTGCAGAATCTCTATCAGGGCTCCCTACTGCATTCGGACCAGAATCTCTAGTTACTGCTGGGAATGCTTCTGGTGTTGTTGATGGTGCTGCTGCAGTGGTAATCAAATCCAGCACTCAGGCAAAAGCAGATGGTGATACACCATTAGCAAGGATTGTTTCTTGGGGGATTGTTGGTCTTGAACCGGCAATTATGGCATACGGGCCTGTTCCTAGTAGCAGGAAGGCATTAGAAAAAGCTGGTTTAACGGTTGAGGACATTGATCGATGGGAAATAAATGAAGCGTTTGCTGGACAGGCAGTAGCATGTATCAAAGATTTGGGAATAGATGTATCAAAAGTAAATGTCAATGGTGGTGCAGTTGGCTTAGGTCACCCATTAGCGGCAACTGGTACAAGATTGGTTCTCACATTAGCTTACGAGTTGCAGAGATCTGGTGGAAAATACGGTGTAGCGACTGCTTGTATTGGTGGCGGACAGGGTATTGCAATGGTAATCGAGTCTCTTTGAATGGAGAGATTTGATTGGAGCCATTTTCAATAATTCTCCTTTTCTTACTAGTTGGTTTTGCAGCATTCTTTTTTGCCCCTCTTGGTCTTGGTGGTGGGCTATTATTTGTTCCAATACTACATTATGTCGCAGGTTGGGAAATCACTCCGGTAACTTTGCTTACTTCTCTGATTCTAACTGCTGTCGTTTCTTGGGCTAGTGGAATGAGGCATAGAAGCGAGGGATACTATGACGATGATTTGACAAAAACCGGTCTATATGGTGCGATTCCTGGTGCATTGATTGGTGTTTTTCTGGTTAATATCATGGGAGATAATCTGGACTTTGCTTTCAAGATTGTAAGTCTTCTAATGTTAGCATATGCAATTTTTAGAATGAGAAATCGGCTGGTTAGAGAACAAGGTCTAGAAACAGCAGATGATGAACAAAATCCAAGCATGATTACGCTAGGTTCAGGTTTAGGTGGTATGACCTCAGCGTTTCTAGCGGTTGGAGGGGGTGCTATTTACATCCCGGTCTTAGATAAATTTAGTACTGCTAATACAAGGGAAATTGTAGGGTCATCCTATGGAATAATGATGTGGACTGTACCGATTGTGATAATTGCTCACGCACTTTTATTCAACGGTACTTGGCATGATTTGTGGATAATTTTGACCTTGCCTATATGCGTATTTTTCATGGCTACAATAGGGGCTAAATACGGATTTAAATTAAAAGATAAAACCATTATTTCTACCTTTTTAGTTGTAGTATTTGTTGTATTTATCCGATATTGCATGGACCTTTCAAGCTACTTAATCTGAATACAGGGCCTTTTTGATTGATAAGAAGGATATATATACCAATGTTCTTTGGTTCAGTACCATGATTGAATTGATAGTTGGCGGTATTATCCTAGTTGTACTAGGTGGCTGGTTCTTCACAACTTGGAATAGACTGGTAAGACTTGAGAAAGAAGCAGAAAGATCTTGGTCGAATATCGATGTCATTTTGAAGCAAAGATATGATATGATTCCTAACCTAGTTAACACTGTGAAAGGTTATGCGGAACATGAAAGTGCTATATTTATGGAATTTGCTAAAGCAAGAAATGCTGCTGCCGGAGCACTAGCAAACGGCGATGTTGCAGGTGTTAGTCAGGCTGAAGGTATTCTTGCTGGGATGCTACCTAGAATTAACATGGTAGCTGAACAATATCCTGATCTTAAAGCGGATTCATCTTTTGTAAACCTACAAAGAGAGTTAGTTGCATTGGAGAATCAGTTAGCAGATAGAAGAGAATTTTACAATTCTAGCGCAACTAACTTCAACACTGCTATCGAAATAATACCAACAAATTTTGTTGCTATGGTAAAATCATGTAAAGAAATGGAACTTTTCGAAGTCGTTGGAATCGAAAGGGAAAATGTTTCAATACAGTTTTGATTTGAATTCTCAGGTTTCGAGGAATTAACGTGTTTCTCATTTTTGGCAGTGATTACAGGGCGTCTCAAATCGCAAAGTGGTCTGCTAAGAGAAGAACTACAAGGTTAATATCGCTAAGCCAAGACTTAGACTTGGACCAAGAATTCGAAGACTGTGAAATTCTTGCATTACCAAGCCCGATAAGCCTAGAATCCATGCCAATGTCAACTATTCAACCTGAGCTAATACTTGTAGTACAAACTAATATGATCGAGGATCAAGAACCAATTGAAGTAATCAAACAAAAGTGGCCAGATGCGTTTGTTTTAACACATCATGACCTATCTGATTTGTCAACAGGCGAAATAATCGATGTTAATCAGTTGTACATGAATGCGGTTAAAGATCGAATCCGATCATTTGAGAGAAAAGCAGGCGCAGCAGTAATTGAGAACTACCTTGAAGGTCTAGATGCTGGTTCAAAGGTATCAATAATTTGTCATGATAATCCTGATCCTGATGCCCTAGCAAGTGGTTTAGCAGTTCAGAAATTGGTTGAGTTTTATGGGCACGAAGGAAAAATATATCATGGTGGATTAGTAGAACACCAGCAAAATAGAGCAATGAAAAACTTACTTGAAATTCCTCTTAACAGAGTTATTATGTCCTGGGAAATTGATGACATTATCACAAATTCAAATTGTATAATTACTGTTGATTTCCATCGCTCTGGAGCAAATAACTTTCTCCCTGAAGAGGTCGTTCCAAACATCATTTTAGACCACCATACAGCAACCGAGGAAGTAACAGCAGATGTTTCTATGTTGAGACCAGAATTTTCAGCAACCTCAAGTTTAGTTGCGAGTTTATTCATGCAACTCGGCATTCCTATGGATTCTAGAATTGCAACTGCATTAGCATTTGGAATAAAGACTGACACACTCGGATTCTCTAGGACTTTCAATCCAGTTGATATTAGGGCGCTTTCCTGGCTGAATGCATGGGTTGATCCAGAATTGATGAAATCCATCGAGTCTCCTCCGAGGTCAAGAGATACCTTGCAGTCATTTGTTTCTGCATTCACAAACATGAAAGAGGAAGACGGTGTTTTACTTGTTCCAATCAATCAACTATCAAATAGAGATGCTCTTGCTCAAATCGCAGATTTCTTGATGTCAACCGAAGAGATTGATACCGTGATTGCTTATGGTCCTAGAGATGGAAAAATCATTCTTTCTGCTAGAACCGAATCGGATACTCAACATCTTGGTAGAGTATTAGGAAACAGATGGCCAAATGGTAGGGCTGGAGGGCATAGAACATTTGCAGGCGGGCAAATTCCGTACTCAGAAATTCAATCCCCAGTACTCCCAGAAGACGATTTAGAGGCTATGGATTTGATGTACCAAGAATTATCTATCCTTTTTGCGGGTGATGAAGATGAGTGATTCACCAACAATAGATATCGGAGAAAACATCCGTTTATTGGGAACTGCACACGTTGCTAGTGCTAGTGTTGCTGCTGTCAAAGAACAAGTAGAATTGTTCAAGCCAGATGTAATAGCAGTAGAATTGTGTGAAAGTAGACATTCAGCACTGCTGAGCGACAGAAGGTTAGACCGTGAAGGTCTTCTGAAAGTGATTAAGGAAGGAAAAGCACCAATGGTCTTACTTCAATCCATGCTTGCTAGTGAACAAAGAAGGCTTGGAATGGATGAGGGTGAGCAACCTGGAGCAGAAATGCTTGCAGCAGTTAACGTTGCAAAAGAGCAAGAATTAGATGTTGAATTAGTCGACAGAGACATTCAAACTACGCTAAGAAGAGCTTGGAGGGAGATGCGATTTTTTGAGAAAATCAAGATTATGTTTTCTCTTGCAAGCGATGATGATGAAGAAGATGATGAAGAGATTGATTTGAATGAGATGTTGTCAAACTCAGATTTACTTACCAGCATGATGGAGGATTTACGCGAATTTTCTCCTGGTGCAGGGAAGGTACTAATCGATGAAAGAGATCAGTTCATTGCCTCTAAAATACAATCGATTGGTCAGGAAAAGAAAGTCTTAGCAGTTCTAGGTGCGGGTCACCTATCTGGGGTAGAAGACATCATCAAAAATAAGAAGGAGACAAAACCAATTTCGGATTTGAATAAATTACCTGAAAAAAGGCTTCGTTCAACAATTTTGAAGTGGATGTTCCCAGTATTAATTTTCAGTCTTTTTGGATACTTTGCATATACTGGTGATTGGGAGCAAGCAATTGATTTGTTCACTGTATGGACAGTTGCTAATGCTATTCTTGCCGCTATTGGTTGTGCCCTTGCAAGAGGACATCCATTAGCAATATTAACAGCAGCCTTGGCTAGTCCTATAACCTCTCTAAATCCCATGCTAGCAGCAGGATGGTTTGCTGGTTATGTTCAAATGAGAATCAAAGAGCCATCAGGCGAAGACCTTGCAGAATTCTTGCGTCTGGAAGAAATCAAGTCTTTTTGGACAAACCCTGCAGGGCGTGTTTTGATGGTTACAGCATTAACAAATTTAGGATCTATGTCAGGTCCTTGGGTAGCGGCAATTGGCTTTGTTTGGATGAGCGAGAAACTTCAGTCATTAGGAATATTGTGAATTGAATCCATCACTTTCAATAAGTCGTAGTTTTCTTTGACATCATGAACTCTGATTATGTCTATCCCATAATTGAATGCCATAGCGGAACTTCCTAGTGTTCCTGCAAGCCTATCGCTGGTTTTTTCTAATTCACACAACTGTCCAATAAGCGACTTGCGTGAGACTCCCCACAACAAAGAAAATTGATTATTACCTAGTATTCCTTTTCCTGCTTTGAGAAGTTTTACGTTGTGTTCCTGTGTTTTTCCAAAACCTATCCCTGGGTCTATGCAGATTAAGTTTTGAGGGAATCCACTGGAAATTAGCCTAGAAGTCGTATCAATTAGTGTCTTTGAAACTTCATTCACTACATCTAGATAACTTGGAGAATTTTGCATATTCTGTGGGTTATTTTGCATATGCATGATGCAAATTGGAATCTTGTTATTCAAGACATAATCATACATCCTAACATCTCTTAAACCACTTACATCATTAATCATGTCAGCGCCTGCGTCAATCGCTTTTTTTGCAACTTCGTAATTTCTTGTATCTATTGAGATTAAATCATTTTGATTTACGTCGCGAATTGCTTCAATCACCGGGATAACTCTTGATATCTCTTCTTCTATAGAAACAGGCTCAGCATTAGGTCTTGTTGATTCCCCTCCTATGTCCACCCATGTGGCTCCATCTCTCCACATTTCTTTTGCACTGGATACTGCTTGATCTATATGTTGAACTCTCGATGCTTCATGGAAAGAATCTGGAGTTACATTTAGTATGCCCATTATTCTGGGGAAACCTGAATTTGATTTAATCGCCTCAGAAATTATGTCCGGCGTTCTAGAATTGGTTCCATTACTGGGAGGCACAAGCCTTCCAAAATGAAAGATTTGATAATATGTCACCCTCAAGGGGCACGCATGTCTGACTTGGAATTCGATGAAAATCTCCTTGAGCCTTTAGCAGGACATCCACTTTCATCACCTGAACCGAGCAATGACAGTAAGGAACTTGCAGAGAGGATTACCAAGAGAATGGGAATCAGAGTTAGATTTGACATCCTAACTCTTATGCATAAAAATTTGAAGGAGGGTGGAGCAATAATCACCTTTGCGTTAATTTTCCGTTGGCTTACAATTGGAATTTCAGATGAAAATTTCGATCTTCAACCCTCGATATTTCTATCCCTTTCATTCAATGATGTTGCCACTTTAATTATCGCTTTAGCGGTTTGTTGGGTCATTTTCAATGACCTTGGAAGAGACGGAGGGAACTTATTCTTCTCCTTGTTTGCAGGAACCATAATGATTTTCTCTGCCTTGTACGTTGGCGAACCAATTGTAATGTTGATGATTGGCAGTGAATTAAGTGCCGGTGAAGCAATTTGGAGAAGCGTTAGACTAATTGCACTTGGCGGTGGGGTAACATATGGTATGAAATTGCTGATGGATGCAATGAAATTAAGATGGTTGAAGGCATTCTTGGACGGTCACGATTTAGAATTGAACCTTCCCGAAGAGCTTGAGATTCAAGAAACTCAAGAGGCTTGATTTTGGTGGCTGAAATGCTAAATGTCCTTAGATTAGGATATCGTAAGGGACGAGATCCTAGAATTACAACTCATCTAGCACTCGTGTCAAGAGCCCTAGGTGCAGATAATTTCATTCTTGCTGGAGACGAGGACAACGAAATGTTTGAGAATATCTCTGGTGTAAACCAAAGGTTTGGTGGGACTATGGGTTGTGAACATACCGATAAACCGATGAAATGGCTTAGAAATTTTGTAAATCAAGATGCTGGAGACGGTCAACCGGGTGTTGCAATCCATCTTACAATGTATGGGCAACCATACAGGCAAGTTATTCCTCAGATTAGGAAAGACAGACCTGTTGTCGTTATTGTCGGTGGCGCTAAGGTGCCTTCAGAAGTTTTTGAATTGTCACAATATAATTTAGCGGTAGGAAATCAACCTCATTCAGAGGTAGCCGCCCTAGCACTATTTTTGGAGGCTTGGAACGGTCCATCTGCTTCCGAAAGGTTACTCGAAGATGGAGAGCTCATAATACACCCCTCTGCAAAGGGAAAAGATGTCACTGATACAAGGAAAAATTAGTTTTCTAGGTCTTAGAATCTATGATTTCCTGCCCTAATCCTTATGGATGTCCTTCAATGACCATTTCTGATGTCAATGAGCGTTATGACTAAATCGGACGCTTCAAAAGACAGTCGTGATATTTTCATAGACCAAAATTTAGGCTTAGAAGATGCCGCAGATTTGTTCTCTGTTAATCAAATACCGAAAGGAGCATCAGGTAAAGGAATACTGTTGACTGCTGATGGAAACGAGTTCTATGGTGAACTATTTGGGGCAAATGGAATTGGTGAAGGAGAACTGGTTTTCACAACCGGAATGATGGGTTATCAAGAGTCGCTAACCGATCCTTCATTCGCCGGACAAGTTCTAACTTTCACATATCCATTAATCGGAAATTATGGCATACACAAAGGCAAATCAGAATCTCGAAAAATCTGGCCTCGAGGAGTTGTAGTAAGGCATGCAATGGATTATCCAGACCATAGGGATTCTATTGGAACAGTTGATGAATTTCTCAGATTACATAATGTACCTGGAATCAAAAATATCGATACTAGAATTATTACAAAGAATGTTCGAGAATTAGGTACTGTATTGTGTGTATTTGGTCCGCTTGAACAGAAACAGGAATTGGAGAAGCGCTTACAGCAACTCACTCCTCCGGACAAAGGAGACTTAGTTGAAGAGGTGTCAATTGACAAATTAATTCACTTAAACAAAGATGCAAGAGACGCTAATGGAAATGGAATGCCAAAGTTAGCTGCTATTGACTGTGGAATCAAGTATAACATTCTCAGGAATCTATGTTACCAATTTGAGGTATTTTGGTGTCCTCCGTCAATTACAATTGAAGAGATTTCAGAATTAGGTGTAGATGCAGTATTCTGCTCTAATGGTCCTGGGGACCCCGCCCATCCTGGTGCAGCTAGTCAAGCAAAACAAACATTAGCGCAAGCTGTTGATGCAGGCTACCCAGTAATGGGAATATGTCTTGGTCATCAATTAATGGGACTTGCTTCAGGTTTACAGACATACAAAATGAAATATGGTCACAGAGGAGCAAACCAACCTGTTTTAGATTTGGAAACTGGAAGAGTTTGGATTACATCTCAAAATCACGGTTTTGCAGTTGCTGATCCAAACCAAGGAATGCTTGCAGCTCACCCTAGTGGTGCATGCTCAGAAAAAACTGAGCCTTTATTTGATGGAAACGTCAAAGTTCGATATGTAAATGCAAATGATAGAACCGTAGAGGGTTTAGATGTAGTTGGAAAACCAGTTTTCACTGTTCAATTCCATCCTGAAGCCTGCCCAGGACCGCATGACGCAGAGCCACTATTCAGTCGCTTTAGGCAAATCGTAGATCAACATAGGAGTGATAATTGATGCCAAGAAGAGATGACATCGAATCAATTCTTGTTCTAGGAAGTGGCCCAATTAAAATCGGTCAAGCAGCAGAATTTGACTTCTCAGGTTCTCAAGCAGTCCGAGCTCTAAGAGAGGATGGCTACAAAGTAATTCTTGTAAATTCAAATCCCGCTACAATCCAAAATGACCCTGAAATGGCCGATGTCGTTTACATAGAACCATTATTGTCTGATACTGTAAGAAAAATTCTAGAGAAAGAAAAACCAGATGCAATTCTTGCTGGAATGGGTGGGCAAACTGCTCTAAATATTGCTAGTGAGCTTGCGCATGATGGTTCCCTTGACAAAATAGGAGTAGAGTTAATCGGCTCGGATTTAGATGCAATCGATAAAGCAGAAGATAGAGATTTATTCAACAAAGTGTGTGAATCGATAGGTTTGCCTATTAGTGAAGCAATTGCTTGCAATTCAATGGATGAGGTTATCGCTGCATCAGAGGAAATTGGCTCTTGGCCTCTCCTAATTAGACCCGCATTCACTCTCGGAGGTTTAGGAGGTGGAACTGCTTATGACCTTGGAGAATTAATTGAAATCTCAACCCTTGGATTGAGGAATTCAAGAATAGGTCAAGTGTTGATTGAAGAATCAATTCTTGGTTGGCAAGAACTCGAATATGAAGTTATGAGAGATGGTGCTGACAATGCAACGATTGTTTGTACTATGGAAAATATAGATCCCATGGGAGTGCATACTGGAGAATCTGCGGTTGTTGCCCCTCTGCAATCTTTCAGCGATTCGGATCACCAACAACTCAGAGATTATGCCCTTGCATTAATCAGAAAGTTAGACATCAAGGGAGGTTGCAACGTTCAATTTGCATTTAATCAAGGAACTGGGGAGATTAGAGTAATCGAAGTAAACCCTCGTGTTTCAAGATCTTCGGCTCTAGCCAGTAAAGCAACAGGTTATCCTATCGCAAGAATGGCTGCGAAGATAGCAGTTGGTTATACGTTAGATGAGTTGCCAAATCCAATTACAGGTGAGGGTACTACTGCTGCATTTGAACCCACTCTTGATTACTGTGTCGTTAAGATTCCAAGATGGCCATTCGATAAATTCCGAACCGCAGATAGAGTGCTTGGAACAAGCATGAAGTCTACTGGTGAAGTGATGGCAATAGGGAGATCTTTTGAGGAGGCATTCTTGAAAGCATGGGCTAGTCTTGAGCAAGGAATTCCACACCCAAGACCCCTAACTAGAGCAGATGAGTCAGATGGAGAAGATTTCGATGAGAGAGCAAAGCAGGATCTCCCGGAAAAGACGCTAATCAATTGGTTGAAGATACCAACTGATAGGAGATTGTCTGCTCTATTGGAGGCTTTCAGAAGAGGATGGACCATCGATCAAATAAATGATTTAACCTCCGTTACGAAGTGGTTTTTGAATGGTTTCAAAAACATAATTGATTGTGAAAATGAAATACGAAATTTAGGAATTAAACCTTCTCAAATATCGGAAGCACAGATGTCAAAATGGAAATCTCTCGGCTTTTCAGATGGCTACATTGCCGATGCATTAGCAGCCTTCCCGTCATCAGGACCTAAATCATTAGATTCTAATTCAGATGAGAATGCCGTAATGACTAGAAGACATCAACTTAAGATTCATCCAAAGTATAGAATGGTAGATTCTTGTGCTGCAGAATTTGCTGCAAAAACTCCATATTATTACTCAACTTATGAACCAAACTCTGGTTTAGGTGTGGATATTGTTCCAGGAATTGCTCAAAGAGTCCAACAGACGATGGTCGCAATAGGATCTGGTCCGATTAGAATTGGTCAAGGTATTGAGTTTGACTATGGGTGTGTTCATGCCGTGCATGCGATTAGAGATGCTGGTAAAACTGCTGTTTTAATCAATAACAATCCAGAAACAGTTTCAACTGATTTTGATACCTCTGACAGGCTTTATTTTGAGCCTCTAACTTCCGAGTATACAACTGAAGTCCTCCTAAGAGAGCAAGCAGATGGGATTTTACTACAATTCGGAGGTCAAACTGCAATTAATCTGGCCGAGCCTATTAAATCAAGAATACCTTTGATGAAAAATTTTGGTTTTGATTTGAAAATCTTAGGGACTAGCTATGATTCTATAGACGAAGCAAGTGACAGAGAAAGATTCGAATCTTTTGCTAAAAGAATTGGAATAAGGATGCCTATTGGATCAACTGGATACACTCCAGATGATGTAAGAAAAGCAACTCATGAAATAGGATTCCCTGTTTTGATTAGACCTTCTTATGTTCTTGGCGGTAGAGGAATGGAAATTCTATCAAATCAAAAGCAACTTGATGCATACCTTGAGGAGGCATTTTTCGCACCAGACAGACCTCTTTTAGTCGATGAGTATCTTGGGCATGCTATTGAACTGGATGTTGATGCAGTCAGCGATGGCGAGACTGTATTAGTCGGGGCTGTTATGGAACATCTAGAAGAAGCAGGAATTCATTCAGGTGACTCAACATGTTTCATTCCACCTCAGACTATTTCTGACAAAACAATTGCAATCGTTGAAGAGCAAACAAAAACAATAGGAATAGAATTGGGAATTGTAGGTTGCTTCAATATCCAATTTGCAATTCAAGGGGAAGATATCTATGTTCTTGAAGTCAATCCAAGGAGTAGTAGAACTGTTCCATTCGTTGCTAAATCTACCGGTCTTCCCCTTGCTAGAATTGCAGCAAATGTGACAATCGGTATTCCTTTATCAGAACAAGAAATCCCCGAAAGAACAACTGAAAATGTATGTGTTAAGGCACCTGTATTCCCATTCATAAAATTAACAGGATTGGACCCTGCTCCTGGTCCTGAAATGAAATCAACTGGAGAAGTATTTGGTTCAGATAAAGATCCATTCAATGCATATCTAAAAGCAAGATTAGCCACTGAAATTCCGGTTTGTAAAGAAGGAGGAGTCTATCTAACCGTCAGGGACCAAGACAAATCAGAAGTCGTAGACATTGCAAGGAACTTGCATGAACTTGGTTATCAACTGTACGCAACCCTTGGAACAGCGGATATTATACGTTCATCTGGAACTCCTGTTATGACTGTCTACAGGATAAGGGAATCAAAACATCCTGACGCACTTGACCTTATGCGCCAGGGTAAGGTGAATTTTATTATCAACGTGCCAACAGTTTCTGGAGGTGCAGTTAGAGATGGTAACATGATGAGGCGCTTAGCGGTGGAAATGAATATTCCATTTGTTACAACTATCTCTGGTGCAAAGATGGAAGTTGAGGCTATGAGGGCAATGAAAAACAATGACTTGGAGCCTGTTAGCTTAAATGTTAATTACTGATTGTTGAGATTTAGAAATTTATTGATAATTCTGCTTTGTTCAATTCAGATTACCGTTAGACTTGAAAGCAGGTTTTCCTTTGTCACAACATGGCCGGAGTATATTGTCCGACATGCGAGTCCGGTGTTGAAGCATCCGCAAAATTCTGTTTAGCATGCGGTCATGATTTGACTGTACAAGGTCCAATCACTTCTACAGGACATGACTTGAATCAATTAAAAGATGTAATTAGAATGAGGGATGATCTCTCAATGGCTGAAAAGTTCGATATGATCGCAAAGGTAGAAGAAGGAGCAAATCCAATTCAACTAGGTATAGCGGCTGGAGCTGATGATGATGGAGTAGACCTTGGTGATGCATTTTCTGGAGCAGATGAGATGGACACCATGTCATCATATGATTGGGGTCAGTCAAAAGCAGCAAATGCAGCGGTGAAAGCAGTAGTCGAAGGTACTAACGGCTGGGATCTTATTCAAGCAGGAAAACTTGATCTTTCAGAAGGAATGTTCAGGGATGCGATGAATAGCGGGATGCAAGCAAGCACACATATTCACGATGTAGCAAAGGGATCACACGAAGGTATTGACCCAGAAGCAATGAGTTCAATTCCAGTTCTAAAACCCCCAAAGCGTTCATTCTGTCCGAAGTGTGGTTCAGACATTCATACTAACACTATGCTCCAATGGCGAAAGTGGAGAGACTCCTCCGGAGATGTTGTCTCCATGCAAATGGAAGCAGCAATGGAGACAGCATTGATACATGTTGCTAGCCATTACATCAATTCAATGCAAGCACTAAAAGATGAAAGAGACGATGCGCTTGCTAAATTAGGAAAACTGGATAAAGATTCGATAGAAGAAAAATTGCGCTCTAAATTAGAGAAGGAGATAAGAAAAGAACTCAAAACAGAGGTCAAGGAAAGTCAAACTAAGGAAACTTCCGATTCAAAGAAAAGTTCTGCTTCAAAGAAAGCTGAAGACAAGAAAAGTACCACTACTAAAAAGTCAGAGACAAAATCTAAGCCTAAAAAATCTACATCTGGAGGGTTATTCGGGAAGAAAAAACCCGCTAAGAAATACGAAGGAGAGCCTGGTGGAAAGGCAGATTGGTTCTTGGAGAATGCACTTGATACAGTTTATGATCCCCATGGAACTGGTAAGGTCCTAAAACCCGCAACAATTCTTGCAAGGTCAACCGATGGAAACGTGAGAGTTAGAGATGTTATTCGAATCTACGATGTAGAAGGTAAGGATGGAATTAGCGAACTGGCTTGGACTAGTCCGCAAACCAAATATCTAGTCGAAGCATATGATGCCTGTTGATTAACTATTCAAACAGTTAGTCAGTTGTGACAAAATGTCTTCTTTTTCTATTTGTTCAAGAATAGGGGCTAATCTTGGTCCTCTTTCTACTCCCATTAAACAGATATATGCGACTCTGTATGCTATTTTTGGAGACAATCCTAGGTTTTTTGCTGAGGCTGGAATGGCTGCATTGATTGAATCCTTTTCCCAGTTCGATGATTTGAGTAGTTGAATTAAATTTCCTAGGACTTCTCTATCTTGGCTGTCAATAGATTTGACCACTTCAGGTACAGATGACAAAATTTCTATTCGCATTTCTTCAGGGAAATGGTGACTTTGAATCCAATTTCTTATCCTTCTAAGTCTGTCTTTCAAAGTTTCAGAGACCTCTATCTTTGATCCCGATGATACCAAACTAGACCAAATATCATCATCATTAGGTTTTATCTGGGCAAGCATGGATAGGTGTCTAAAACTTACGTGAGCATTTTGGTAAGACTCACCCTCATGAACTACTGAATACTTTAGCGCTTTCTGTGCATCTTCTATAGAAACTAATTGCCTACGACTTAATCCCTCTACGGATAATTCTTCTTCAAAATCTCTAGCGGCTTGTCTTTCGTAAGAGTCTGCTAGTTTTACTAACTCCATTCCAGCATTGAAATCAATAGCCTTGGCTGGTTTTGTGTCTGCAATTAGGAATCTTAGTATCTCTGGAGGGACCAGTTCTAAAGCTTCGATCGGTCCGATTGTATTACCGCTGGACGATGACATTGCTCCTTGCCCTTTGAGCATGATCCACTCATAAGTAAGGGGATGAGGTGCTTCATGACCAAAAAATTCTGCTAGGACTTTACCAGTCGAATACGAGCCTCCTTTGGTCCCGTGATCCTTTCCAAAGGGTTCACATGAAATTTTGTTGAAACCCCATCTTGCAGGCCAATCAATTCTCCAAGGAAGTTTTCCTTCCCCTTTTGAGATATCCGATTTTCCTTCAACACCGTGTGAATCTTTCCAGAAAACAAAGGGATCTTCATATCCTGTCACAACTACGCCATCAAGTGAACCTTTGGAATCAACTGGGCTCCATGGAAACCAATTCTCATTCAACTCTCTTCCAGATACGTTCTCAATGATTTCCCTTATTTTATCCGGCTCTTGACATGCCATCTTAGCATAAGGGTAGAAATCTCCATTTTTGTAAGAAGTAAAATTGTCTATTATTGTTAATTTAACTCCAATTTGATTTATTGCATCCAAAAAAGGTTCTAGAAAGTGAGTTGCATAAGTTCGACCTTTTTCAAATGCTTTGTGATCAGGCTTACCATCATGGTCGGGAGGGGGAATTAAAGATAGCCTGTGCCCAATGTACTGTTGGTATTCGTCATCTAGAAATTTGTAAACACGTCTTAGAGGGTCACTAGAATCTACAATAAATACTAATTCGGCATCTAATCCCTTTGCCCTACAAGCTCTTGCAATTATATCTCCAGTCAATATCTCTCTGAGGTGTCCAATGTGGAATTCTCCGCTAGGGGTTATCCCAGCAGCAATTCTGTGTTTACTACCTTTCGCAGCCAACTTGTCCGCAATGACATCAGCCCAGTGCATACTAATCCCTCAAACAGGCACTGCTCTGATGACTCCCCTTAGTGGAACTCCATCAATTTCATTTCTTGTTGTTTTGTTGACTAGAACTATTGCCAAAACAGGCTCAGCACCAAGCTCTCTCATAGTTTGAATGGTTTTTGTCATAGTAACTCCTGATGATAAAACATCATCGACAATGATTACTTTCTTTCCTTGAACTTGTCCATATTTTTTGGATAAGGATCCTGCACCTGGAGCGCCATCGATATTTCGATGAATAGCGATTTCAGAATCAAGATATGAGGAAACAACTTGAGCAAATAGGATTCCATTAATTGATATTCCTACAGTCGTGGAAATGTTACCTGCCCCAACTTCTTCGTCTGCTATGTCGGCCATTATAGATCCAATGGCTTCCATTCTAGCAGGTTTGACACCGATTGTTCTCCAGCCAATTCTAACATCGCTAGGTGCTTCATTAGAATCACCTGCTAATAGCCAAGCAATCGTGTCTTGTGAAAGAGAAAGTTCATCAGCAATTTGCTGGGAATTCAATCCTGATTTTCTCATATTTGACGCAGTTGTGCGCAACTCCTCTATGCTCATTATCATGTTGAACGATAATAGGCAAGTGTAAGTAGCACATCAATGCTATGGCTTAAATTTTCCAAAGCATTCAAGTGATATCGGCAAAGGGCAGGAATATGGCAGACTTTGATTACGAGTCATTGCTCGAGCGTGCTAGGGAAAAAATCCCAACAGATATTTCCTCAAAGCGCAGATGGAGGCTCCCTCCACCGCAAATTCTGATTGAGGGTAATAATACCATATTTAGGAATTTCAAAGAAGTCATAGATATGATGGAAAGAGATGAGGATCACTTTTTCCAATATATTTTGAACGAATTTGGTACATCAGGCGCAAGAGATGGACCAAGAGCTAGATTCAAGGGAAGGATACCGCCTAAGAGAATAAAAAAGACCATAATTAACTATGTTAATACATACATCAAATGTTCACAATGTTCAGCACCGGATACACATTTCATAAAAGAAGGAAGAACTACTCTCCTGAAGTGTCAAGCATGTGGTGCAACTAGACCTGTTAGAATGTGAAGATTTCAATCAAGTTTCATCAAGATTGAGTCACTTTTTTGACCCGTAACAATGTGGTCCCAGACTTTTTCTAAATCCTCTTCTGATTTGATTGAATACCATACACCTTCAGGATATATTACACATGAAACTCCTTGTTCACAATAATTCAAGCAACCTGATTTTTGTACTCTTATATTTTTGATTCCTTCATCTCTTGCTCTTCTTTTGAGTTTGGTCATCATCTCTAGGGATGATTTACTCTTACAGTCACCCCTCTTGTGTCCAATCGCTCTCTCATGTCCGCAAAAGAATACATGGCGTTCATATCCCGGTTCCATCAAATTGCCTCCTCAATTTTCTTTGCGAGTGAAAAATCTAATTTAGTAACCGCATTTTCATCATGTGTGAAACACTCAATGATTACGTATCCCCAACCGAAATGTAATTCTGGATGGTGATTTAATTTTTCAGCAATATCTGAAATTTTGTCAATTATTTTTTTGGCTTCATTGAAATCAGAGCACTCTATTTCTCTCATTAGCCTTCCATCAACCAAGGTCCACCCCTCGGGAGCTTGGCTAGACAAATAATCATCCCCAAAGATGAGAATCATCGCTTTTATTTGTCTTCTTTTCAACGGTTTCATGTAATTTATTTCTTCTCTTCATGTCCGCTCTTTCGAAAGTTAACAGTTCAGAATCATCGATATAAGCCGGCCTCGTATGGCAAATTAGTGTAATTTTCACAATTACATCTCTTGCTAGATATTGGTGAATTCCATTCTCATCAAGTAATTCAATGCTAGATTTTCCACTGCTCAATAATCTACCTCGCAAAGTATGTTCATCACCATCTCTGAGGGATCTTGAATCAAGTTGAATTTCTATGATGTCATCTCTACGCAAGCCATGCCTTCTTCCTAGAAGTTCTCCGTTAACTATACTCAGGAATTCGTCAATTTTTGGACTCCCCATGTCTTTGAGCATCTTTTCTGCCCATTGTGGCACCTTTGCATCCTTCTTCTTCGGCATAAAGACCCCTCATTCCGGACTCCCATAAACCCCGCTATCGAAAAACTTGATTTTTCTGTGTAACATTTGTTTTCATAGGAATGCATTGATGAAGGGTGGGTCTCAGCCCTTGCATGATAGCATATGAAAATATCATGGCGTACCTTGCCCACGGTGCTATTATCAGATGAGGTTTTAGACAAGGCCTTTACAAAGGCAAGAAAAGCTTCAGAGCGAGTGGAAGACCCGCACAAGATATTTAGAACCAGAAAACAGATGACAAGAATGGTTCAAACCAGTGCTGATTCAATTCGCTCTCACTTTGACAATATGGTATCTATTTGGCCCAGCCTTGATCACATTCCAGATTTCGATTATGCAATGATAGATGCCTGTGTTGGTTCTGATGACTACAGAAAAAATCTTGCCACATTGCAGTGGGCAGGAGAAACGATTTCAAAGATAGCGGGGCAGAATGTCAAGAAGATAACCAGAACTGCTAACATTGAGTTTATGCATGCCACCAGAAGAGAATTTTATGGTAGAGTAGGATCGATTATGGGGCGTGTGGAAAAACCACTAAAATGGTTGAATGAGGCAAGAGAGACTCTCAAACAATTACCCCAAATTGATACTGCACACCCATGCATAGTTGTGTGTGGTGCTCCGAATGTCGGGAAATCTGCTTTCATAGAGGCTTTGTCATCTGGAAAGACGGAAGTAAATCATTACCCGTTCACTACCAAAAGAATACATTTAGGTCACTTCCTACATAGGCGGTTACAGTATCAGATGGTTGACACGCCTGGTTTATTAGACCGAGCAATGGATTCTAGGAACGCAATTGAAATGCAGGCTATTGCTGCTCTGAAGCACTTAGGTTCCTTGGTATTATTTTTACTAGATCCTACAGAAAAATGTGGTACCTCATTAGCTGAACAACAAAATTTGTATTCAGAGGTTGAGAATTTGCTAGAAGGAACTGATATTCTACTTGTGACAAGTAAAGCAGACCTGATTGAACCACGACCAGAGTTGTGGGATGAGGTTGCAAAACACGAGCAAGAATATCGGAGTGGTGATGTTGATGATGTTGTAGATATGCCTCTATTATTCGATTCAAATGGTCATATTACAATGAGCGCAATAGAGAATGTTGGTATGGATTCATTGAGAATGGAGATTGTGAAGAGAGTAATGGAATCTCAACCAGACGACCCGCTTGCTTTGCCGGAAGGGTGGCATATGAAAACTCAAGGTTTAGACTGAACCAAGTACTATTGGTCCAACGAAGGCAAAAGCGAATAGTCCGAGAAATACGAACATCCAAATTCTCATTTGTTTCTGATTTTTCTCATCTTTGATGTTTCGATCTATGCATTCCTGAACAGAGCAAACACGCGGATCAGTTCCACTTGGGATGACTTCGTAACAAACTCTACAATGCAGATGGGCAGGAACCCTGCTAGAAATTCCAGAAGATTGTGATTTAGGTTTCTTTTTACTGACGTTTTGTTTGATTTTTGACGCATTTACCATAATCTCACCTCAATTAACACTAATTTTACTGCCTTCGAATTTTTTTCCCGATAAGGCGTTTGAAAGTAGGTTTATGTCTTTACCATCAAGAACCTTTATCTCTATAGAATGTTTGATGGCTACGCTAACTGCGATCGGATCAATAACTGCCGATTGTCCTGGGTGAAATTCTTGCCCAACTCCACATATTTCTGCCAATTGTGCAAGATTGAGTGTTTTAATTGGACTAGCGTCTTCAAACTTGTTAGGGTCCTTGTCATAGACGTAGGGCACATCTGTTGCAATTACGCATGATTCGGCATCACAATCAACTGCAAGCCTAGCGGCTACTGCATCTGTGGTATGACCAGGAGTAGTTCCTCCCATGCAAACAAAATTGTGATCGTTGAGAAGTTGATTAGCCTCTTTGGTTGTTTTAGGTATGATTTGTGCAACATTAAGACCATTTGCAATCAGGACTTGTTGTATTACTGTAGCGTTCAATCTTGTTGCAGCAATTCCTATCAAATCTAGTCTATTTGAGTCATCAATTGAACTTCTAGCCAAATTTATACCATATCTTGCGGGGTTTCCTCCACCTATGACGAAACCTAATTTCCCATTGTCATCTTGGATTTTATTACACAATTGAATCAGTTTTGAGAACCATATATCCAAATCGTGTCCTTCTCTAGTTTTTAGCAAAGAACCTCCCAAGGCCACGATTTGAGACTTTACCATGGCATTACTAAGAAAAGGCATCCTTTGAGCATTGCTGATTTTCTAGATTAAATTATGCTAACACTCGATATTTCCTCACGAAGGGTTCAAACACCAAATCAGTGCCCGAAGGTTTGGGGCTACTGCATGGCTGATGATGAAATCACTCAGATGCGTCGAGTCAAATTACGTATGTCCCTTGAAGAACTTAGAAACATGAAAGGTTTCGGAACAGAGTTAGTAACTCTGATTATACCGCCTGACCGCCAAGTTTCTGATGCCAGGCAAATGCTTCAAAATGAGCATGGTCAGGCTGCCAACATTAAATCCAAGGGTACTAGAAAAAACGTTCAGGGAGCAATCGAGTCTGCTTTATCGACTCTAGCAAGGTATAAGGATGCAGGAGAACATGGTCTGGCAATATTTGTTGGTTCTGTCATCATTGGCAATAATCGCTCCAAGATGGTGAATGTGGTTGTTCAAGATCCCCCTCAGCCACTTCTTTCGTTTAGGTATAGATGTGACTCGACTTTTGAATTAACTCAATTAGAAGATATGCTAGTTGATAAGAAATCATACGGATTATTTGTTATCGACCGTTCAGAGGCTGCTTATGGAATCGCTAGTGGAAAGAGGATTCACGTTCAAGAACACTTAGTCTCAAACATCATGGGTAAGCACAGGCAGGGAGGTCAATCTGCCCAGAGATTTGAAAGATTAATTGAAGAAGCAGCTCACAATTTCTTCAAGAGAGCCTCCGAGCATGCATGTGATTATTGGCTTCCTGAACTAGAAAACATACAGGCTATCATCATAGGCGGTCCAGGTGCTACCAAAGATTTCGTAGTAAAGAACGAATATTTCCACCACGAGATCACCAAAAAAATAGCCGCTACAACTTTTGATGTTGGCTACTCAAATGATTCTGGGGTTCGTGAACTCGTTGAGAACGCAGGTTCGCTAATGAATGAAATTGAATTGGATGCTGAGCGTCAACTGATGAATGCATTTCTAGAGGAATTAATCAAACCAAGCCCGAAGGCTACTTATGGTGAAATGATGATTAGAAGCGCTCTAGATTCAGGAGCAGTTGATACATTATTGATAAGTGAAAGCATGAGGAAATCTAGAGTTTCATTGAGGTGTAGTGCCTGTGGAAATGAGTGGGAAGCATCGATTGGAAATCTTGATGAAAATCCTGATTGCCCTTCCTGTGACTCAAATAAGGTGAATGAGTTGTCAAGGATGAGTTTAGTTGATGATTTTATTGAAATTGCTCAAAAGACAAATGCGCAAATAAAATTCGTTTCTATTGATACTGAAGAAGGAGCCCAGCTATCAGAAGGGTTTGCTGGGTTGGCTGCTTTACTTCGTTATCCAATCATGTGAGGTGTTTCAATGGATGCTCTAAGGCTTGAAATTGAAGATGCTATTTCTTCAGTGATGGATTCTTTGGAAATTCCAGAATCACTTTGGAAGAAAGTATTGGGACCTTCAAGAGAAGTTTCTCAAGGCGATCTAACAATGCCCTGTTTCCCATTTGCAAAAATTGTAAAAAAAGCACCTAATGTAGTCGCAGAGGAGATTTGTTCAGCTCTTCAAGAAAAGGTAACTATTGCACAGATTAGTTCCGTTAACGGGTATCTTAACTTCAAAGCATCATCTGAATGGATGGCGTCAAGGGTTGTGAATGGAGAAATACATATTGGAAGTGCGCTAAAGAATAACCCTACTGGCAAAAAAGTTCTGATTGAGCACACCAGTGCTAATCCAAATGGTCCATTCCACGTTGGAAGGGCAAGAAACGCAATTTTAGGCGACACGATAGTTAGGCTAAACAGGTTATTTGGAAATTCTGTTAGGGCAGAATACTATGTTGATGACATGGGTAAGCAAGTTGGTGTTCTTGCTTGGGCTTTAGAGAATTTAAGTTCTGACAAAGTTGAGCAATTGCTTAGCGATAGAGAGCCTCTCAATCCAAAATGGTCAGATAAGGCTGATCATTCAATCGTTAGATGGTATCAAGCAGCTCAGGCATTAAGGCAAGACGCACTAGATACAGAAAAAGAACAGATAGAGAATAGAATTGGTGAACTTGTGCATGCTAGTGAACACGGTGATGATTCGGTATTGGAGCAGTTTGAAAAAGCATATCAGCCGGTTCTTGACGGAATGTTGGAGACATTGGGGAGATTAGGAATTAAGTTTGACTCTTTTACCAAAGAATCTAGATTTGTAGTCAATGGTGATGTGCCACGGCTAATTGAAACACTTTCAAAAACTGAAATTCATGGCGAAGCAGAAAATGGAGCATATTTCCTTGACCTTGGTCAAAGAGGGATGAAAGGAAAGAAGGAGTTCTTCTATAGAAGAGGAGACGGTAGTTCATTATATGCAACTAGGGATGTGGCATACCATATTTGGAAATGGGGGGAATGTGATACTCTAATCAACGTACTTGGAGAGGATCATAGATTGCAAGCAAAACAAGTTGCAATGACTTTGACAGAATTAGGAGAAAGGGTCCCAGAGGTGCTATTCTACGCATTCATCAAGTTGCCTGAAGGTAAAATGAGTACTAGGAGAGGAACGGTTGTCTTTATGGATGATTTACTTGAGGAGGCACAAGAAAGAGCAGCCGAGGTTGTTCGCAGTCTTCGTCCTAATTACGACCAAGAACTAATTGCCTCAATAGCAGAAGCAGTGGGTGTTTCGGCAGTTCGATTTAACATAATCAAGGTCAGCCCTGAGAAAGGATTCACATTTAGATGGGAGGATGCGCTTGCGTTTGAAGCAGGCTCAGCCCCATTTGTCATGTACTCACATACTAGGGCTTGTTCGATAAAATCCAAGGTAGAGGAATTTGATGGTAACTTGGAAGAAGCAAAAATTCCACAGGAAATGGCAGATTCCATGGTTTACCTGCTGAGGAAAATCAACAGTTTCCAAGATTCTCTGGATTATGCTGTGAGGAACCGACAAGCACACATCTTTGCAAATTACTTGTTAGAACTCGCAAATGCGTACAATGGATTCTACAGGGATTGCCATGTTATCAGGGATGGTAAGGTAGATTCCTTCAGATTCCAGGTTAGTGAGATTGCAAGGAAGTTGATGAAAGCATCAATGGAAGGATTGGGTATAATTCCAATCGAGAGAATGTGATCAATCATTTGAGATTGCTTGATTTACGTCTGTACGATTATACATTGAATTAGAAACATCTTCACCAGCTGATCTTATTTTGTTGCCCAGGTTTGTAAGTTCAGTAATTGCTTCATCTATTGATCTCGTCTGTTTCAAGTACTGTGTGGGTGGGAAGCCGCAATCAATAATGTCTTTTTCATGGAGGTTCTCTTCTATCCATGCTGAACATGCTGTTCCATAACAGATAGCAGAGTATTGGTCGAGATCAAACCACATAGTTTTGCGTTGACAAACTGGACACTCTCTGACCACGAGATTAGTTAGTTCTGTCATAGCATCGTGTCCAATGACATCTATGTCCCAAATCACAATGCTTGCAGAATCTAATGACATCTGTTCGCTTTTCTTGAGAAAACTCCGCAAAACCTGCCAAGCAACCTGCTCAGTAGAAAAACAGCCCAAACCTATCGCATTTCCACTTGTTTCAAGAACGGTTGGTACGAAAACTCTACTCAACTGCTCCATGATGTCTATATTGTTTGATTCAATGTTTGAACTCTTCTACAAATTAGTTCAAGAAAAGCGGTTTATACATCCAACTCATCTTTGCCAAACCAACTCGATGAAAGGCAATCCACCTGGATGTGGCAGAGGTGCCTGAGGTTTTTCTATTCTGACAAAAATGACAGATGCTGAAGGATTAAGAGATAATTTCTGAATTATTTTCTCAGCCATTGACTCGAGTAATCTTATCTTCTTTTCAGTATTTACAACGACTTCATCAATACATTTCTGAATTAAACCGTAATCAATTGTTTGCTCCAACTGTTCAAAATTGCTGACATCGTTAATCTCTACCCATACTGAAAAAATGAAGGGTTGGGGTTGTTCAAGTTCAAAGTCAAACCAACCATGAGCTGCGTCAACTTGGTAAGATTCAAGACCGACTTTGAGATTCATCGAATCACTTCTCGTCTCTTTCATGTACCCAGATTAGGTGGAATCCAAACTGTGTCCTTATTGGTTCTGAAACGGTTTTTAGGGGCAATTTCCAAACTGCCTCGTCGAATTGCCTTACCATTTGACCTGATCGAAACCAACCAAGATCTCCTCCCTTTTGTCGGCTAGGGCATTGTGATTTTTTCCTTGCTAATTTTTCAAAATCTTTTAGCTTTGTAATCTGGTTCTTGATCTGGATAGCCTCAGATTTACTCTGGAC
>CAXAGT010000021.1:0-27247 GCA_963968885.1 uncultured Candidatus Poseidoniales archaeon
GTTCAGGATTAAGTGGTTTATTTTCACCAAGTAGCGCTGGAGAAAGCAGGTGAGTGCATGCGCTTGGACCAACTAACTCATCTCCATGGATTCCTCCAATTACGCATACTTTAGGACCGGGTCTTCTACCGTGAATCACCGTTACAGGAATCGGCCAAGAATCTCCGATTGTAACCTCCAAAAGTGGGAAATCTATTGTTCTGAATGTACCCGGTTCTACCTTCTTTCGTTGGAAAGTAAATGATTTCCATTCGGCACCTTTGTCCCATTCAGGATGAGGTTCTCTCTCGTGGTCGGCTAGAGCCTTCTCAATCATCTTCCTTCTTTTTTGAGGAATTTCATGAGCAAGTCTGACCTTCTTCTTGGAGGTCTTCTTGCCGGCCATGGTTATGACAAATAGTATTGATTCATGAAGTATTGTTACGGAAATTAAGAAGTGTCTCCTAGGTTTAGTAGATTTATGTCGCAGCAGGATGTTCAAAATGAGTTCGCTCCCAATTCGATTTGTTTTGGTTGTGGTCCAGCAAATCCAGAGGGCTTACAGATAAAATCAAAGAGAATTGATGGGGGATTAATTCTACACTTCACTCCGAGTGAAGAACATCAAGCATTTCCTGGAATGATCAATGGAGGAATAATTGGTTCGTTGATGGATTGCCATGGTAATTGGGCTGCTGCTATTGCTTTGATGGATGCAAGAGGTGAGGATCATCCTCCTTGTACTGTTACTGCAAATTATACTATCAAGTTAAGAAGACCAACTCCTTTTGGTGTAGAGCTAGAGGTAATTGCCAAAGCGATTGAAATTGATGGGGATAAATGTAAGGTTGAAATGACTTTGACTGCGCAAGGCAAAGTTTGTGCGCTCGGAGAAGGTCTTTTCGTTGCTGTAAAGGAAGGACATCCGGCGTATCATAGATGGCATTGAGGATTAATATGGCTAAACCTAGCGAAATCCAAAGTCAGCTTTTACTAAGAAGTAAAGCAAGGGTAATCAACAAAATGAAAGAATTTGAACCATGGGTTTCATTGCCATTTCTTTCATTACTCTCCGTAGAACTTGGTGTTCTTCGTAAATCTGCTACCAGGAGACATGGCGCTACTAGATGGAAATATGGAACAAATTTTTCTAAGGGAGTATTTTCTAATCCTGATGTCGTTGATATTCACCCTGAGTTGCTGGAAGATGAATGGCGTGATTATCTTGATTTTGTTATGTACCATGAATTCATACACTGCATGGGTTTCAAAAATCACGATTCTGAATTTAGAAGTCTTGAATCGTTGTGGGTTTTTGACATAGATAGGGCAAAGCAGTTCTCAGAACATTTATTATTTGCAAGAGCAAAATATGTTTGGAGATGCCCAAATTGTGAAAATAGATACCCTAGGTCGAGAATGTCTAATGGAAGATATTTGTGCAGAGATTGTAAGACGATTTTGATTGATGAAGAAAACTAAATTGTGTGGACAAGAAAAGGCAAATGATTCAAAGTAAATACGGCACAGGGCTAAGTATGCAAAGAACAGTATTGGTTATTCTAATACTATTTTGCATGATTCCATTATCTTCGGTTTCGGCAAACATAACGAGTTCTGACGATGGTGGTTTACTTTACCTATCTTGTCTTGAAGATAACAGGTGTGAATTGACACCAGTTCCTATGGGCGAAGAAATTGTAGGAGATTTTGTTCAGGCTACACCTGCCAATCCTCAGATAGTGGTTTTAGAATATGAGATGAAACCTATTCAAAGTCATCTTGCCCTGCTCGGTGAGCAATTATTAGAGATGGAGATTGACTTACGAGTCAACATAGAAAACTTGGGGTATTATAGACCAGAAGTAGACATAACTCTGATAATTGCTGAAAGCAATACCAATTGGAATGTCCAATCAGAACAGATTCCTTCTACTACTCAGCCTGAAAAAATTAGGCTTGAGAGCGAGGATTTGAATTTCCAAGGTGATCGAATAATATGGCCCAACGAGGTCATAAAATTGATTCTTCGATTTGAGGTTGACAGACCTGCGAACTGGGAAATGCACATGAGGGGAGCCTCCTTTATGCAATTAGAATCAGATTGGTCAGCAGACATAGAAGGAAGCGATGTGGATGAACCTAGTGGTGACTTGAATCCAGTTAATACACTGTTTGAAGATGTTCACTACGGTGCATTAGTCGGAAATGATAGGGATTGTTGGACTTTTGAAATTGAGAATCATGAAATTGTCAGAATAATCTTCAATTGGGATTCGGTTCCAATAGAACTAGAGCAATCTCAAGGAAGACCTGATCTGGTCACACCTTCTGGAAGGATGGCTCCTGCTCCTGAAATTTCTAGAACAGAAGAATCAGGAAGGATTACAACAAGTTACCAGTGGAGGGCTTTACCCCTTGGTGAATATGATTTCTGTATTGGGGGCGCTCCAGGGAAGTTCCAAACCTATCGTTGGTCAGGAATCTTGTCCTTTGAGGGGCTTGGTCCAGTAGATCCTTCTGGTTTCACAGGGGAAGCAAATTTCCCAGCAGGAACAGCCTATTTAGGCAACCAAAATAAAATGGAAGAGTTATCTGAAAGCGATGCAGGACTCCTTTTTATCCCCATTCTCATCTCATTTTACCTACTATTTGAATTAGTTAAGTTGTCAACTTCAAATCTTATGCGCTTTGGATTTGTTGTCCCTGGTTTGATTTTACTTTTGGTAGCCGGAGTAGTGCACCCACTAGTATTCATAAGCTCAGAATCTATTTCAGATTCTGAGATTGATTTGGACACATTAATCGAAATGAGAATAGATCAACTTTGGGATGTTTCTCACCCGATGACTCCAGAGTCAACATTACTCATTCACTCTGGAGCAAGTTTCGGAATATTAGATGGTGAAAGAGTAAAACTTCATCTAAAAGTAGACGGAGCAAGCCAATTAGATGATGGAAGATGGCAACTTTACATGTCAGAACTGGAAGATATAAGAATCGATGAATTGATTTTTGCAAAGATTGCTAAAGAAGGTGCTGATATAGATTCTGAAGGATTGTTGGGCGAACATTCTGTAAAGTTCACTCTTCTTGCTGGTAGATCAATCCTACTTGATTTACTCCTACTTGAGGCGTTACTCGTTGTAGATGAATTGCCTCAATCAAGCATAGTGCACGTAGATTTAGACATGAAAGCAACATCTTTTGGCGGCTCTTACCAAGCTCCAGTATGGGCAACGAGACCTGAAATTATCCCAGAAACTGAGTGGTCTTTACTTCAGGCTTCGCTTTATCCTCAAAGAATTGCTGTTACACTTTGCGATTGTGATTTAGACTTACTAGATGTAAGATTCTCTCCTAGCAATAGCCTTGATTCTAGAGATATACCTGAGGGAATTCAAATTTTCTCATCGAGTGGTTTACTAGATTATCCGGTCCTTATCTCACTCATTGGCTGTTTATTGGCAACTGTAGGAGTCACAGGAGAATGGAAAAGAAGAATTGCAGCAAGGAGGCTTGCTCAAGATTTTCTAGCAAATTGATTACTTGGTTTGGTTTTCTTTAGCAGCTTGGGATATTGCTTGTGCTTCTTCATCAGACATTCCAATTGCAGATTGAATTTGTTTAAGTTCTGCTAATTCTTCCTCTGTAATCACACCATCTTCCCATGCTGCCTCGTATTCTTTGAAAAGGAATTCTTTGTAAGAGGATGGGTCTCTTAGAACATCTCTGATTAAGGCGTGGTCAACACCGCCAGATGATGCCTCTTCCATCATTGCAATACTTCTTCGAATGTCCTTTACAACCATATCTTTGATTCCATGTCCTGCCCAAATTATCCCTGCAGAAAACACGGCTGCTGCGAACCATTGCATTACCTCTGCATCGACTATATCTCCCGGATTGAACATGTGAAATAATCCAAGTACCATCATTGCTCCACCGGCGAAAACTTCCACCCAGTCATTGATATCCGCTTCTTCATCGAAGACTGAAAGCCTTTCCTCGACCAGTGTTCTATCATCACTTGCCATGTTACACCCACACAAGAACAGTATTTTGAGGGTGTCGGATTAAAAAATGCCATGAAAGACCTTTTGTTCCTCTGCCAATGGTGGCAGAACATGGAGGGCGAATCTTTGGCAATTTCGAGTCTAGATTTGCCAGATGTAGCCCTAGAATTTATACAAAATGAACTTGGTATCAAGAACTTATACCCACCTCAATCAGAGGCAATGAGCGCTGTGTTTTCCAATAGAAATTTGGTTTTAGCAATACCAACGGCTTCAGGAAAATCGATGGTGGCGTACATTGCGATCTTGAATCAACTATTGAATAAGAATCCTGGGACTAAAGCTGTTTACGTTGTTCCACTGAAGGCGCTTGCTAGTGAAAAATTCGAAGATTTATCAGAGATTGCAGAAGTGGTAGGTCTCGAAGTAGGTCTTGGTGTTGGAGATTCTTCATCTGAACTCAAGAATATCAAATCTTGTGATATTTTGGTTTGCACTTCTGAAAAACTAGATGCTATAATGAGGAATCAAAGCGAAGTGGTTTCAAATGTGAGTATTGTAGTAAGCGATGAATTCCATTTACTAAATGATTCGAGTAGAGGACCTACATTGGAAGTTAACCTTACTAAACTACGTCATTACAGACCAGAGGCACAAATAATCGCTTTGTCGGCTACTGTTGGAAATACAAAGCAACTTGCAAAATGGCTCAATGCGGACCTAGTTCAATCCGACTGGAGGCCAGTGACTCTAGAATATTCTACATTACATGATTCCCATTTGGAGCCTAGGAGGTGCATAAGTGGGTCCATAAACCCAAATCAAGAACTATCAGTGCCTCGTTCTATAGAGGGTCCAAAATCTCATCCCGCTGCTGCAGTATTGGATGATACTGTAAATGAAAATGGTCAGTTGTTGATTTTCGTTTCAACACGCAGGTCAGCAGTCTCAGAGGCTACAAAACTATCAAAACGCTTGAAAAAGAAGTTGTCAAAACTCGACCCAGAGCGATTATTAGAATTGCAAGAACTTTCTTTGAAACTAAGTGGTAGAAACCTATCTAGCCTTGGCTCTAAATTAGCCGAGTGTATTGAAGGTGGGGTTGCATTTCACCATGCAGGACTAACAAATACTCAAAGAAAATTAATTGAAAATTCTTTCAAGAGCCGAATTTTGACTTGTTTAGTCGCAACCCCTACACTAGCTGCTGGGGTAAACTTACCAGCAAGAAGAGTCTTGGTTAGGGATGTCAAAAGGTGGAGTGACGGAATGAATAGACCACTTCCTATAATGGAAGTACGGCAGATGTTAGGAAGGGCTGGTCGCCCCAAATATGACTCTAGGGGAGAGGCTTGGCTATTATGCAAAGGAGGAGATGGTTTTGAGTTATCTGATTCTATTAGTGATCACTACTTTTTTGGCGAAGTAGAAGATGTGATTTCTAAACTTTCTAGTGATTCAGCAATGAGAATGCATTTGCTTAGTTTGATTTCAACTGGCGGTATTACGCACAAGGGAGATATTGATTCATTCTTCTCTGCAACTTTCTTGGCAATGGATTACCCGAAGAATGAATTAAATGACAAAATTAAATCTATTCTTAATTGGCTGGAAAATGAGAGATTTATTTTCAGAAAGGGTATAGACGAGAATTGGATTGATCGGTCTGAGCAGATCCAAACAAAACAAGAGGACTGGGACGATTCAAAACCATCTTGGTTAATGGCTGCTGAATCAATTGATGGCTTGAATTATCTGGACCAAGGAAGGGAGGTAAAGAGTAAATCAAAATCCTCAAATTTTGGCTTAGGCTTCTCTCCTGCAACCAACATAAGCGAGAGTCAAACAATATTCGTCACCCAAGATGATGATCCCGCAACGGAATATGAGGCTACTCGGATGGGGGAAGTGATATCTCAGATGTATCTTGACCCAAAGAGTGCCTCTATCATTCGAACCGGTCTGCGAAGAGCAATTCGTAGAATTGTTAGGAAATCATCCGAGGTCAGAGATTTCTCGCTCATGCATCTTGTCTGTTCTACTCCTGACTTCGTTCCTCTCTTTCCCAAAACAGAAGATATGAAAGATGGTTCTTTAGTGTGGATGAAATATGCAAATGAAAATGAATTTTTGTTGATTGATTCCGAATACCACGAGAGAATCTTTGAATCTCAACTAGGTTTAATTAAATCAGCTTTGCTGATAGATTACTGGACTGAAGAATCAACTCTAAGAGACATCGAAAAAGATCTAGATGTAATGCCGGGAGATGTCAATCAAAAAACAGACATTGTACAGTGGTTACTAGCAGCATCGCGAAATGTATTGTTGTATGATGATGTATTCGCCGAGCAGCATATGTGGGCAATTGCGGAACTTTCTACAAAACTTGAGACACTAAGGGATAGAGTGAGACATGGATGTAAGGAAGATTTACTCGGACTTGTAAGAGTAAAACATCTAGGTAGGGCAAGAGCTAGGGAACTTGCAAAATTAAACATTAGAACTCCTGAGGATTTTTACAATATGTCTGCAAAACAAAGGCAAGAAGTCGTATCATGGCGAGGCTGGGGACCAGTTTTGTACGATAAAATATACTCCGAAGTGGAAAAAGTGTCAAAAAATACCATCAAAAAATCAAAGTTCATCGACGATGACACTCCTCTTGAAGGGGAGATGAAATGATGTCGAATGTGGCTCATTTTGCTTGGAAGAGTAATGGTCCAGTCTCAGTTCAGAAATTTCTCCAAATAAGACCAAACTCGCAAGTTTGCTTATTGGCAAAACATGCCCTTGTATGTGAAAATCAACTTATTTTAGCAGTTGGTAAGGCAAAAAGAAATTTCATTCAAGGGGTCAACAGAGCAAGAGAAATCGACACAGAACTGATACGAATTATTTCTGGAACTCACAATATTTCCTTAGCATTCAAGAGGTCTGGGTTAACAAATGAATGTAGGACAGGTTGGATAGTTTTCTTAGATGAGGATATGGACGCGGAATCGGTTTCAAAAGGTATTTTGAATCAATTGGATATGGAAATTGATGAACATAAGTACGAACTAAATTTTGAAAACTTGAAAAAGTTAGGTATAGAGGCTGACTCAGGGACAGAGGAATCAAAGTTTGAGGACATTGTCTTAGGTCACATAGCAGGTTCTGATTTGGATTATTAGGTGGTTAAGTATGGTAGTTAAGAGAATAAATGGACAAGATTCGAGGAGAAATAAGATTCTAGATCGAGATAAAATAACCAAATCACTTGAACGGGCGACCTCATTCGGAGCATCTTATGCAGAACTCAGACTCGTTTCTTCGAATTCTACAAGTATGGCACTTAAAGACGGGCAACTTGAAAAATCTATTCCAGCAAATGACCTAGCAGCTACTCTAAGAATACTCGCAGATGGTTCTTGGGGGGTCTATTCGACTACTGACCTTGATTCAATTGCTAATGCTATCGAATCAACCACAAAATTGGCAAAATCCGTTGCATCTAGAAGGGCCAAAGATGATTCCCCGATAAGACTCGCCGAGGTTCCGATAATAAATGATGAAATCCATTGGATAACAAAACGTGACAATTTGGATTTAGAATTTGATCAAAGACTTGAATTTTTGAAAGAGCTTGATTCTGCAGTATCTGATGATGAAAGAATAGTGTCATCAAGATCTGGATGGAGCGATGAGCACATACATACTGAATTACTTACAAGCGAGGGCATGGACAGAACATGGTCTTTCCAAAGAACTCTAATCAACACAATGGCTACTGCTAGAGATGGCACAGACTTAGTGTCATACCGCACAAGAGCTGGTGGAGAAGGCGGTTGGGATGTCATAGAAGCAGTTGATTTGCAAGAGGTTGGAGAATCTGCCAGGAAATCAGCAATTCGACTGCTATCTGCACAGAGAGCGCCAAGTGGGACAATGCCTCTAATCGCTGATCCAGATTTGACAGGAGTGTATATTCATGAAGCATTAGGTCATCCATGTGAAGCAGATCTTGTGGCAAGCGGGGACTCCTGCCTAGCGGGTAAATTGGGAGAAAAAATAGGCAATGATATCGTTACCGTAAGTGATGATCCAACGATAAGAGGAGGTTACGGTGCCTATCCAATTGATGATGAGGGAGTAGATGTCAGGGAGAAGAAACTGATAGTAAACGGAGTGCTCAAAGAGTATCTCAATCACAGACAAACTGCTGCTGAATTTGATTTAGAGCCAAACGGGGGAGCCAGAGCGCAAGATGGATTACATCATCCTCTGGTTAGAATGTCTAACACTGTTATACACGGAGGATCTTACGACACTTTGGAAGATCTTGCCGAGGACATTCAATACGGAGTATATGCTTGTGGTTCAAGAGGAGGACAAGTAGATACAGGAAGAGGCTCATTCCAATTTGCTGCCCAAGAAGCATGGTTAATTGAAAACGGCAAAATAACTACTCCTCTAAAGGATGTCAGCGTTTCTGGTATGACATTAGAGATTTTGAAGAATGTGAATGGACTTACTAAAGAAGCAAATCTTGCGGGTCCAGGATTTTGCGGAAAAGGTCAAACTGTACCTGTGGGAGATGGCGGTCCAATCATGAGAATTTCCGATGCTTTGGTAGGGTGATTTTATGATACCAGAAGACATCACAGAAAATCTTGATAACAAGACTAGAGAAATTTCTAAAGTTTGTAAATCACTTGATATCTCTCAATGGGAAATTATTGCAGAGCAGTCATACGGATATGAACTAGATATCGAAGCAGGTAAGATCACCATGGCATCTGGAGGTGGTGCTGGTGGCTTCGGAATCAGGATTGTTAACGAAGGAAAGTATGCATATACATACGTAAATTCTCTCTCAGGGATAGAAAAAGCACTTTTGGATGCCAAGAAAATTTGTAATGTTTCTCCCAGCATCGAAGGATTTGAACTACCATCAAATTCTGATGCAACAGAAGTTAAGGGACTGTATGACAAATCGATTCTTTCTGCAGAACCAGAATTTCTGCTTTCACAGGGCGATGATTTGATTTCACACGTTGCCTCGTTGGACTCGGAAGCCAAAGTCACAGGCGGAGGAATAGGAGTTGGTGTAACTGCCTCTCAAATTTTGAGCAGTGAAGGAATTGATCAAGCTGGGATAAAATCGTCACATGGTTTAGGAGTTCAAGTCAGCATCGATAAAGATGAAAAAATCACTTCCTCATGGCAAAGTTACAGTCAATCCGGATTGATTGATTTCATTCCTAAGGAGATTGATGAAGCAGTCCATTGGGCAAGAGTGACACGCAATGTGTTAGATGTTGATAAGGGCGCAGTAGATGGGAAAGTTGTGATGAATGGCGGTGCATTTACTCCATTATTTTCAATGGTGGTTCCATCTGCAATTTCTGGTGAGAAGTATTACAACAAGGAATCCTTGTGGTCAGGAAAAATTGGAAGTCAAGTTATCTCAAATGAATTGACAATAACGGATAATCCTCATCTAGAGGGTGGAAAAGCAAGTGCAGGCAGAGATGCTGAAGGAGTTCCAACCAACGTACGATCACTGGTCTCTAATGGAATTCTAGAACAAGTTAACTGGTCTGTAAGAGATTCAGCAAAAGCTGTTCAGCAAGGTCTTGTGGAAAGCGCTAGTACTACTGGTTCAGCGCGAAGGGGTGGTTACCAATCAGTGCCCTTCACAGGAAATACGAATATGTTCATCTCTTCAACCAGAGGGAATAATTCGGACCAAGAATTACTTTCAAAAATGGGTGATGGATATATTGTGAATTCTGTGATGGGAGCCCACACTGCAAATCCAACAAGCGGCGACTTCTCAGTCACAAGCTCTTCAATCCTCAAGGTGGAAGATGGAGAAGTAATTGGTGCTTTGAAGCAAGCAGGAGTCTCTGGCAACATGGCAAAAGCCCTTTCAGGAATAGTAGAATTTGGTGGCGATGTTCGACCAAGAGGATCGTACTCAAGCGGTTCAGTATATGTTTCAAATGTATTGTTACATGAAGGTGTAAGAATCAACCCTGCTTGACTGATTTTGCTTCAAATACACTCAAGGTCATCATTATAGGGTGCCGACACCCAAGGCATCGATAGGAGGTAATGGGAGTGATATGTCTAAACCAACCAACACAAAAGCCCGCAGCCGAACGACCCACATTTGATACAGTGGTGATTTTAATTGACTCTTGAAGAGTACAAAGATCACATAGATTTCGTATTGGAATCATGCCCTGATGCAAAACCGGAAGATATTGCATCTGAACTTGCTAGATACGAAAATGAATTCAAAATTCCAGCACAAGATGCGGTTCATTCTGTAATTAGGAAGTTCAAAACAAACGCAGATGCCCCTGTCTCTAAGAGTTCAGGAAGTACCTCTAGAACATCTGCTCCACAGAAGAAGGTGGAAAGATTAGATGAATTGAAGGGTGATGACAAAAACGTTGTTATCGAAGTAAAGATAATTTCCAACTTTTCCCGAGAATCTACAATACGTGGCGAACTAAGGACTACAGCATATGGATTACTTGAAGACAAGCCATTTGATGAAAATTCTACTTCAACTAGGTGGGAATACAAAGATTGGGGACCTAACACTAACGTAAAACAAGGATCAATTGTTAGACTTGAAGGCGTATCTGTGAATGAGTACAATGAGAAACTATCACTTAATATCAATCAAAATTGCAATGTTGTTGTTCTGAAAGAGGGCGTTGATACTAGCGTTGAACCCGGAGAGCCAGTAGATGTCGCAAAATTGCCATCTGACGGTCCAGCATGTGTTGTGGGTAGAATCTTATCAATGCGCGACGATCAAATACATAGGAAAGACGGCTCAGGTTCTATAGATGTCGTAAGAGGGAAAATAGCAGATTCTACTGGAACTATTTCATTCCTGTCTTGGGAGCCAATGAATGTTGAAATCGGACAATTAGTAAAGATTGATAATGCAACTGTAAAATCTTTTAGAGATACACCTGAGATAAATATCGGAAGGGCAACAAGAGTGGAGCCTTATCACGATGCATCTTTCTCTGGAGTTGAAGAACTTGAGAAGATGAATCAAATGGATATATCAAGTCTTAGCGATGGATCAAGGGACGTAAATATCATTGTTGAGATACACGAATGGGACAAGAGAACATTCACCAGAGATGGAGTCGAAAAATATCTCTGGTCTGGTAAGATAGCTGACAATACTGGACAGTGTAGGATGAGTGCTTGGCAGGATTTGCCTATTTCAGAGAATGATTTACCTGTTTGTGTGAAATTATCTGGTGTTAGAGTAAGGGCTTGGCAAGGTATACCTGACATAACTGTGGATAGAGCTGACCAAGTTGAAGTTCTATCGGATACTCCTTGGGAAGAAAAAGTTGATTTGAGCAATCAGGAAATTGAAATTAAGGTTTCAGAACTTGCTAGAGGAAGCGGGAGAATAGGAGTAAAGACTCAAGGAGTTTTTGTTTCCATAAGAGATGATTCCGGATTAATAATGCGTTGTCCAGATTGCCGCAGAACTCTCAAAGATGGAGTTTGTAGTATACATGGAGAAGTCGAAGGAAACCAGGATATACGGCTAAGATTTGTTATTGATGACGGTGCAGGAAATGTTTCTGTTATCCTAAATAGTGAATGCACTCAAATGCTACTTGGAATGGATGAAAAACAAATCAAAGCAAGGGTGCAAGAATTGGGAGATGATGGATTTGTAGCAGATCTCAGGCGACAATATTTCTCCAAAACAATATGCGTTTCAGGTCGCTTTTTGAAAGATGAAAATGGTTCAATGTTTATTGCCGATAAGGTTTCATTAGTCGAGGAAGATGCGGTCATGATGGCAGCTGAAGTAAGAAATACATGGGGGTTGAACTGAAATGCAAGCAAGGTCTAGATACGAGCGCAGTGCTTCATTCCACGTTTTTGCTAATGAATTCAGAGCATCTACATTGCACGAAAAAGGTCCTGGGGAATATGATCCATCATACCTCATAAGCCCTTTGGGTGCTAAGATTAATCGTATGATGGTTTGTGGTTTACTTGAAAGATTGGAACAGAGAGAAATGTCAAATGGCTCCACGATTCTTCAAGGACAAATTAGGGATTGTTCAGGTGTATTTTTCTTCAGCATTGGAGATTATGCTCCAGATACTGTCAAAGAGATTGGAAATCAATGGTTGGAACAGGTCGAAATTGGTGAAGTTCTACATATTTCTATGACGGTTAAAGCAAGATGGTATCAATCTGAGGATGGAGGAATTTTCACTAGTATTCGACCTGAAGAAGTTACCACAATAGATCCTTCCACTTACTCTCTTTGGCTTGCAAGAACAAGCGAAGAAACGATGAAGAGAATAGATGCATACAATCTTTCTTTGGAACTTGAGATTAACCATGATTCATTTGAGCAGGGAGGAATTCCAAGTCATTTAATCGATGGTTTGCTTCAATCAAGATCCCATTATGATAGTGTAGAAGTAGAGTCATTCAAGATGAATGTTTACCAAGCTCTAGATATATGCGAGGGTAATGTATCAAGCGCAAGAGCTGAACCGCCTATTGTGGAAATGTCAGATTCAGATGCAATACAAGCTAATCCAAGTACTGAAATTGAAAACGTGATTCTTGAACTAATTGGACAACTTGATCAAGGAAACGGTGTAGATTCTGAAACTATATCCCGAAATCTTGCTGCAAGAGGGTACTCTGGAAATGAGGTTTATGATATTCTTGAATCGTTAATCGATGATTCAGGTAAGTTAGTTGAACCGAAGTTCGGATGGTACAAACTAGCATGATTATCCACCATTATATTCAAATCCCGCATCTACCCTCAAGTGACTAGGGGAGACTATATGGCAGGCATGGATTTTTTTATTCGCCCAGCAAATGCAATGACTAGTGCAGATTGGATTAGGATTGAAAACGCAGATATTACAGTCAGCATCCAAAGAAGGATTACTAGAACAGTAACAAGGGGCGGAGAAGCCGATGACTTGGATGATGAGGGTGCAGAATCCGCTGTCTATACCGTTAGAGGTTTGATAAATGTCGATGAATATAAGCGTGTGATGAAAATGTTTAGGACAGGACAACCATTCATCCACGACCCATTCGAGGAAAGAGATGTAAAAACGGTGTTTTCATCAATAAAATATGAAGGCTCATCGGAAAAATTTGAATTCGTCCTAATTGAAGATTTGGCTTGAGGTGGAAATTTGAGGAAGTTAGACGAAGCAAGAGAATTGCTCTACGTGATTCGCTCGCTTGACGTTTTAATGTCCTCAGGCGTAGGTCTTGAGGAGGCTTTGTTCACAATTGGAAGAGGCGGCTATGGAGTTATTTCAGAAGATTTTGCTGAAATTATGGAGAAACTCAACAAAGGTAAATCGAAAGGTCTTCCTGCCGAGATTCAAGCTCTTAAAAAGAGAGCAGAAACCGATGGATACACTAGGTTGCTTAATACGGTGTACACCAACATAACCCAAAATACAGACATACTTGAAACGCTTAAAAAATTAGGAAATCGTCTGGAGGAGGAGCGCACTACCTCTATGAAAGATTATCAAGAAGCACTTGGCTCCTTACCTGAAACTTTACTTTCCCTGGGTATGATTAGTCCTATCATATTATCAGTACTTGGTGTCCTTCCTCAGATACTTGATGAGGGTCTATCCGCCTTTCTCAGTCTACCAGATCCAGCCATAATCAACGCAATAGTGAATGGAGGCTTGGTCTTTACATTGATAGCGATGGCAGGAATTGGCTACAAAGCCCACTCTAAAGATCCGGGGTTGTGATATTTTGGTCTTGTTTAGAGTTATTGAGTTCTTCAACGATTCTCCCTTGGCTCTATATTTACTAATTATTGGAATTGCTTGTTCATTTGGTGGAATTCCGCCAATGCTTGAAAGAAGAAGGAGGAGATCAATTGAAAATGCACTACCTGGATTCCTGGAGGCTATGTCTGACGGCGTAGGTGCAGGACTTGGTCTTCAAGAAGTTATGATGGATCAGTCTAGGATACAGACCGGACCTCTTGGTAACCTGTTGTCAGAAGCCCTTTCAACAAGTCAGGTCACATCTTTTGATGAGTCCCTTAGCGCATTTGCGACATCTTCTCGTTCTGCCCAAGTGCAAAGAGTTACTCAATTAATTCAAACAGCGGTTGAGCATAATGCTCCTCTTCAATCAATTTTGTTTGATCTTGCCCATGATTATGAGAGACTGAATGACCTAATTAATGAAAGAGAGAAAAATTTGACTGGAATTGCAATGACTATTGTACTGTTTGTAAGTTTGGGTCTTCCAGGTGTCATTGCAGTAATTGTGGGGCTATTTGCCCCCTCTTCGCAAGGATTCCAATTATCTGAATTCAACAATACCTTTGCTGCGTTTTTTGGTGTTGCAAGCCTCATAGCTGTTGCAACCTCGGCAAGAATGCTGGGAAGATTTAGAGAAAATGCGTGGTTTTTCCCATTCTGGTTCGCTCTTTCCATGATGCTTTATCATGGAGCAGTTTTGATGATTGGAGGATGAATAAATGGCACAACACATACTAGAGCAATATGGACATGTTACAATCTACAAGGAAGATGGTCACCCTGCACCATACTACCACTATGATGGTCCAATAGAGGCCAATCCTTACGGTGATTTAGCCGCTCTTTTGCAAGATGATCAACTAGAAGAAGTGATGTACAATGGTGGCGCACAATCTGTAAAAGTAGCCCACAGGGAACACGGAATGTGCCAATCAAACATATGGATTGACGATGAATCAGGATTACAAATTGCCAAGAACATTGCTTCTTACACTAATGTTCCACTTGGAGATGGGCCAGGGATGGTTCCAATCTTTGACGGGAGATTACCTGATGGTTCTCGTGTAAATGGAACAATTCCTCCAGTTTCCCCGGATGGTCCCACATTGACAATTCGTAAATTCAAAGAAGACCCTCTTACGATGATCAACCTCATCAAGTTTGGAACGGTTAACCTCAGACTTGCTGCAATGATGTGGGTATGGATTGAAGGTTTAGATTCAAGACCAGCAAACTTTGTCATAGCAGGTGGAACAGGTTCTGGTAAAACCACCACATTGAATTGCTTAGGGATGTATATACCTTGGGATAGAAGATTATTGACAGTAGAAGACACTGCTGAATTACAGGTATATCACGACCACTGGCTAAGGATGGAAACAAGAAGAGAAAGACCAGACGGGACTCCAGAAGTTGACATGAATGATTGTCTAAAATCCAGCCTAAGAATGAGACCTGACAGAATTATTGTCGGTGAAGTGCGTGGCTCAGAGGCTGCAACATTGCTAACTGCTATGAACACTGGACACGATGGTTCATTCGGTTCCCTGCACGCAAATACAGCTCAGGAGACAGTAACAAGGATGATCAATCCACCGATGAATGTTCCTCCAATTATGCTAACTGGACTTGATTTGATAATCATTCAAGCAAGACTTCACGTTAATGGAAGAACCGCTAGAAAGATTATCGAAGTTGCAGAAATAGCAGGAATGGAAGGATCTAAGCCTCGTCTGAATGCTATTTGGAAATACAATGCAGCCACAGACAGTATAGAAGAAACTGGAATTCCATCTAAGTTTAGAGAAACTATCTGTAATGCTGCTGGTGTAACTCCTGATTACTTTGAATCTGTTGTCCAAGAAAGAATGGGTATCTTGCAACAATTGATTGACAGAGACATCACTGATATCCAATCTGTCACTAAGATAATTCAAAATTACTACTCTCAAAGAGACCACTGATGTTCCACCAAAATATTGAGCATCTTTGATGTTAAATCTAGAACTGTGTGTATTTTTTTGAGGAACCTTTCGATTTCTCTACTGGGTATTTCTCTTTGTTTGCTTCGATCTTTTTATCAATTAAGTCGATGATATCTAAATTTAAAACACTGCACAATCTGAGTGAATAAATGACTACATCTGCAATTTCATTACCAATGCTCTCAGTTAGAGATTTGTCTCTCATAACCTCTTCAACGCTAGGATTGCTCCATTGTATTGTTTCATTCAATTCAGCTGCCTCAATGGAGATAGATGAAGCTAAATTCTTCACTGTATGGAATTGATTCCAGTCTCGCTCTTCAGTAAATTCGTTGATTTTGGATAATGTTTGCTCAAGGCTATCTGGGGATTGCACATTACTCCCAATTAATCCAAGTGTAAAACCATTTCAATGAATAAAAATATAAAATCAAATCATTCAATAGGAGAATTAGATGATTTGTTCAGGCATTAGGTAATTATGGTTTGAACCATCTCTACTTTTGGCTTATTCACTATTGCTCTGATTCCAAATATCAAGTACAATAACGCAGGGACAAAATGAATAGCAACGTACCACAAAAGGTCGGGTCGAGATGGAACTACTGCAAAAGTTGCTTGGGCTCCAGCAAGTATTGCCAGTATTCCGAATACTATTGACCCGGGGCGGGTGGCAGGAATGGCGAGAATAATGAAACCAATTATGTAAATTGGAATGCACAGGATTGTTAGCATACTTGCACTGAATATCCTGCATGAGGCAGTATCTGCACACATCGCACTAACTGGCGCTGGCAGGAAAAGCAGAACGGAAAGGAATAGTAGTAAGGCTATTCGAATTCTCATGTATTACTGCACAAGGATTGATTTCAAGAAACCATTGGTCAATTCTCAAAAATTACTGCTAAAAGACACCATTTCAGGTAATTCAAAGCAGATTAAGCCTGTTGATTACGTCATCCGCCCTGTCAAGGCGTGATTTTGCAGACTCAAGATTGGAAAGCCTTTCATCACTATCAACACTCTTTTCATGTTCAACCTTTTCAGGAGATTTGAATTCTTTTACCAAGTCTTGAAGTTCGTTAATTATAGCATCGACCTGAGAATCGCTAACCATTATTCCAGGGGCAAGTCTAGGGATTTCACTAGGCGAGATATATCCAAGTTCTGATCCTACTATGCCTGCGCAGGCAAGTACTCTGGGTCGAACGTCAGGTGTGTTTACTGCATAACCTCTATTTTCCAAGAATCGAATCATCAGAGCTTGTTTTGCAGCAGAAAATACTGCTTCGCCATCATCTAGTACCGCTTCAACCAAATCCTCGAAACCTCCTAGGTTCTTTTCCAATTTATTCAGTGTAGTTTGTTCATCCATGCTCAAATGTACTGCACCGTGTTGCAAAATTCTAGCAAGTCTTTGTCTTCTTGCAGTAGCAGGATCTTGGAGTGCTTCGGTTTCCGAGATGTCCAAATGTAAGTCATACAATGCATGAATCCTTCCAGAAATAGATGGAATCAATGTATCAAGACCCAAATCTCTTGCCCTCTGCTCAAATTTTACTCTGCCTTTGATTACATCTCCCGCTGTTTCCTGAACGATTTCTGAGACCGAATCTCTGAGTTGTGGTCTAACATTTTCGAAGATTCTGAGATTTTCTCTTTCTCTCCAACTTGATGCAGACTTTTGAACAGAGGTACTTTCTATAGACTTCAATAAGTCCATTTCCTTGAGGGTGTGGTGAATGAATTCTCTGTTTTCCTGTTTAACAATATCAAAGCCATGCCTTGCCAGGCTATCTATGAATGCATTAACATCATCAGCATCTGAAATCTTACCGACAACTAGGAAATCTCTTGCTGCTGCCTTAATTTCTGCAAGCCTTGGCTCCAGATTATCATTTTCAATTGGATTGAGTGGTGCTGGTAATTCGCTGAAATCATCAGACTCAATCTCTGCATTAATTTCGCCTGGAGTGTTCAACGGCTCCTCTAGTAGAGTCCTTATTTCCACTAATTCCTCAGTGCTAGGCGGTTCTAAATCGAACATATCATCGTGCGTTTCCAATTCTGTTTCTACAACTACTTCTGGAGTAATATCTTGCGAAGTTTGAATCGTCTCAGCCGAAACCATCAATTCTGAATCATCTTCTGAGAATGTAGGGATAGAGGGAAGGCTATTCCTATTGCCTCTTTTCAGGGACCTTTTGATCATTCCCCATGCTTTTTCCTCTGAAGATAGAACACCTGCAACTCTGAACATTAACTCATTTTTATTGCCAGATAGAGGTAATGAAAGCGACCTGCACAAAGCATGCAGGTCATCCTTTGTCATCGTCTCCAGTTTAGAAACAGTAAGTGCTTTTGGGTCATGGTTCAAGTGAAGCCATAACCGTTGTCTCCTTACTCTAATTGAACCCGACTTCTTTATTCCAAACACTCCTAGAATTTCTCCTAACTCAGCATTTTTTATCTCCCTAATGCCGGAATCTGAGAAATCCCAATCATTTAGAATCAAATCTCTGATCAATCTAGCTCTAAGATGTTCGACAGAACCATTTTTTGGTAGATTATAGGTTACAGCAATTTGCCTCAAATCATCAAGTTTAGCTTGATATAATTCGTTGAGAAGGTCGATTTTATCGTCCATGACTATCACCAATAGTTGCTGTTTTTCTCAAACAGTATATGTTTCTTCGCAAAGATTTTCTCAATATTGTTCCGAAATAGGGGTGATTTTCAACCTCGGAATGAATTTTTCAATTGGAAAATTCAATTTTCATCGCTTTCAAACAAATTCATCATTGCAGGTTGTGCACTCATGAATTGCTCATTTTCCTCATCGCTTAGTTGAGGGAATCTTCTTGCGCTTTCTTCATGTTCTGATGTCATAGATTCAATCAGAATATTCCATTCTTGAAGTAACCTGATTATTGCCATTGAGGAGTCTTCAATTGTGGATAACCTTTCGCAAGATGCAGTCCTATTCCCATTTGGATTGAGTGTTTCAATCATCATTTCTACTCTTTTAGCGCTATTGTTAGGTTTCTTGTAAGGGTCTAATACTGATTCAAGAATATGTTCATCATCATTTCCTTTTGCTTGACGAATCAATGTTCCGATTTTTCTTTGTTCGATAATTAAACCTGTAATGTCCTTGAGTTGGTTTGGTAGTGAATCAAAAACGGACTTCTCCAACCTGTAGGATAGACTACTCGCTTCATCAATTAACTCAACTAACTCATTTATTGGAAAACCCACTCTGGCAACTAAAAGGGTGAAACCTCCCATAGGAGGAGGTATGAATCTCTCTCTTGTTGGCTCATCCCTTTGAATTCCCAGTGTATGTCTCCTTGGCCTAGGATAAATCAAATCATAAGCGCCCCTTTGTGCGATGAATCCATCAATTAGACCTGATTTTCTACACTCATCAAGCCACTGAGATTTGTTATCCATCATTTCAGGTGCTTCTTCTTGATTTTCTAACCATTCTGAATTTCTTATATCAAGATCGTTTCTTACCCTTCTCATCTGTCTTACAAGCAGCGGATGGTCAATGATTACAACTGCTCCTTTTTGGAGATATTCTGGCTTATCTTCACTGATTAATATCCAAGTAGGCTCTCTCCTCGACAAACTTCCTAATACAACCAAGCCTTGTTTGTTGCATTCCTCCCATTTGTTGGAAGAAATTGCCATTAAATCTAGATTACCGTCTCTGAGCAAGGACTCCAAACTTTCTATATGGGGTATTTCTGTTAATTCGCACTCAGGCTTGGATTTATCATTAAGAAATTTGGGTGCTTGTTTCCAAGTTCCGTCGGGTGACTGTGGCAAGATTCCTATCTTCAGTTTTTCAACAACCTCCAAAATCTCACCTCGGCGAGAAGTTCTCGCAATTGATGGCGGTCGGACACCCGTTAAGAAGGACACCCCTCTGGAGAGTTCTGAGGGGACCTATTTTGATAGAATCTGAGATATTAGATTCCATGAAGAATAAAGTCGAGCAATCCCTGCATAATTTGATTCAAGAGCAATTAGAAATGGGAAGTGGCGAGGTTGCAACATTATGCTCAGAAATCCTGTTAGCGGGAGGGAAGAGATTCAGGCCGTTGTTGATTTTACTTGCATACGGAACATGCGGAGGAAGAGATTTTGACGAAATCATGCCTCTTGCTTGTGCGTTTGAGTTGATACACACTGCAACTTTAGTTCACGATGATATCTATGATGGTGCAGATCAAAGAAGAGGAGTTACAACAATACACAAGAAAGCAGGTCTTGCAAAAGGAGTCATTGCAGGAGACTGGTTATTTACCATGGGCTTCGGACTTGGTGGGAGATATAACGAAGAAATCGTGGACATAATGTCAAAGTGTTGTGCGGATATTGCAGTTGCAGAATTCCAACAATTTGACCACATTAATGACCTAGCGACAACGCCCGATGATTATTTCCAAATTGTGGAGGGTAAGACTGCAGGTCCCTTTGCTGCTGGTTGTAAAGCGGCTGCTTTAATCGCTGGATGCGACTCCGATCAAGCCGAAAAGATGTACGAATTTGGATTGCAACTGGGCATAGCTTTCCAACTTGTTGATGACCTACTTGATTTGTATGGAGATGACAGACTTGGTAAACCTCGGGGAGTTGATGTCTATGAAGGAAAGATGACACTCCCTATTATTCATGCACTTACTCTTCTCCATGGAGAAAAAAGAGATAAATTATATGAAATACTCTCAAATTTTGATGATAGTAAGTTTGCTTTACTAATCGAACTACTTACTCATTCAAAATCTATAAATTATGCAAAAATCTTGGCTTCTACTTACCTTGAACGCTCGGAATTTGCACTATCTGGATTTGAAGAATCAGAGTATAAGGAACTGATGTTAGGTATAGCAGAATTGGTTAATTCGAGAAATTCTTGAGGTGTTAAATTGGAAACTGAGACACCAAGAAAACCCTCTGGGCCAGAACATCATCAAGTGATAATTATCGGTGCCGGTCCTGGTGGAACAATTTGTGCTAGAAGACTAGCAGAAAAAGGGATAGATGTACTGATTATTGAACGCAGAGATGTTATTGGAAATCCCGCTCAGTGTGGCGAATGTATTCCTAACTGGGGTGAGGTAATAGGGACTTTTAGAGGAATTGATGACCATGAATGGCTCAAAAAATCATTTGATTTTCCTGATTATCTAAAAAATCATCATCTTGATAACATGAGGGTTTTTCTTCCATCAGGTAAACACTATTCTTTCAAGTTAGATGCATTTGGTGGTCATAGATTGCAATTTGATGGTTATCTTGCAGATTTGGCAGTAGAGGCAGGAGCGAAAATTAGAACAGGAGAGGCACTGACAAAAATACAACAAAAAAAGGATGGTACTGAAGTCCTGCACACTTCTCTGAGAAACAAATACACCTTTGATTACCTAATTGATGGAAGCGGTGCCTTGGGTCATGTAGCAAGGCTACGAGGAAGGGATGAGAAAACCCATCGACCTAGCGATCAAGTCCCCACTGCTTATGCTCAGGTCACAGGGAATATTCCAGAGACATTCGATGTATTCCTCGGCTCAGTGGCACCAATGGGTTACGCATGGATTATCCCTAAAGGGCCAAATCTTGCTAATGTTGGACTTGGTTCCAGAGGTGGAAAGCTAGGTGATAATGTAAAGGAAAGATTGATTGAATTCTGTGCACAGTTTGATTTCGAAATATTGTCCATAGGAGGCGGATGGATTCCTATGGGTGGAATGGTCAAACACATGGTTGACGGTAACTCCATTGCCATCGGCGATGCTGCAGGTCTTGTTATGCCCAGTAATGGAGGTGGAATATCCCAAGCAATGATTTCTGGCTGCTTTGCCGCAGAATCAATAATTGAGAATTTAGAAAAAGGTTCACCTCTTACAAGTTATCGTAAAAAGATAGATTCCTGTATGAAAGCACCTTTGAGGAACTCACTAAGATCTAAAGAAATGGGTTATGCATTCATGCGTGGCAATTTACTAACAGAAATCATTCTGCGAATACTAGGACCAATCGGTGGCATAAAGAGAGCGATGGAATGTCATAGGCCTCTTTGGTTACTTTGAGTAAAAGTGAGTAAAAATGCCTAAATTAGCCGTTTGATTGAATAACTTTGGCATCCTAGGTCTTTACATGGCAAGCGAGCAGTATGATGAACAGGCGGTAAGCCCTGTCATTGCAACTGTCCTTCTGCTTGCAATAACAGTAATCCTTTCTAGCATGGTTTACTTGATGATGACAAACGTACTTCTAGATACCGAAAAGGCAGCGCCACAAGTCACTCACAGCGTCAAAGGTTTGGATAATGGGCACCACGTGGTTAAGTTTGTTGCCTTAGATCAAAGTCTAGATCCAAGTTCAGTTCAATGGAGGCTAATCCCTATGGGAGGAAACATGACTGAGGCAATTGCTGGAACGGTTGCAGACGAGGATGTTTATGGGGTAGTTGGGGCAAATGTGACCTATCATGACAGAGATGCAGGCTATACTGTTAGCGCTGGTGATTACTTCGTCATAAACTCTGAAGAACTTGGTTCTGATACCGGTGGATGGAAGTTCACCGTCATAGATTCAGTAAGAAACTTAGTTCTTATTGACACAACTTTACCAGCGATTGAGTAATTATCCACCAATGTAGGACATCTCTACTTTAGTGACCGGATTATCTATGTCTCTAAGTTCAGAATAACGGTCATCCCTTTTCTCCCATATCGAAGTAATTGCCTGAGTTAGTTCAGAATCACTTGCTCCCATTCTTAAAACGGATATTATGTCGTGACCTTTGTTCGCAAATAAGCATGTGTAAATCTTGCCATCTGCGCTAAGTCTAGCTCGATTACAATCAGAGCAAAATGGGTTGCTTATTGATTCAATAAATCCAACTTGCCATCCATTTTCAAAGGTCCAGTCATTAGATACCTGGCCTAGGTGCGAATCTGAAACGGGCTGCAAATTACTAAACTCATTCGCTAGTAAATTCCTCATCTCAGTGCCGGTTAGAACTTCATCCATATTCCATTTATTTTTGGTACCAACATCCATGAATTCTATGAATCTAACAGGAATGCTAAGTGGACCGAAATATTCTACCAAATCGGTCATTTCATGATCATTTACTCCTTTTTTGACGACCGTATTAATCTTGACTGGTAAATTGCATTTGATAGCAGAATTTATTCCATCTAGTACATCATTTACTGAATAATTTGAATCGGACATTTTTTTGAAGAGATCATCTGTGAATGAATCTAGGCTTACTGTGACCCTTGAAAGTCCAGCTTTTGCAAGTTCATGTGCATATTTTGAAAGTAAAACACCATTGGTGGTTATTGCAATGTCGATAGAAGATTCTAGTTCTCGAATCATTTCGATTAATTTAACCAAGTCTTTTCGCAAAAGTGGCTCTCCGCCAGTGATTCGAATCTTCTTCAAACCCATAGGAATGAGGGTTCGAACAACAGAAGAAATTTCTTCGTATGTCATTATCTGATTTTTTGGTAGGAAATCAAAATTTTGATACTCCTCCTTCGGCATGCAGTAAGTGCACCTAAAATTACACCTGTCTGTTACGCTTATCCTGAGGTCTCGGATACTTCGCCCGAACTTATCCCTCAGCATATCCACTCCAGTACAAACTAGTTCTTGACATTTACAAGGCTTCATTAGAACGGTGTTAGTGGGAAATTTATGCCGTCATGGGTTGAAAGGTGGACCTATGAAGGCAAGGGACATATGAAAAATCCAATCAGGGCTGTAGTTTTCAACCCACTTGAAGTCGGTGAAGAATTCGTAGATTATACGCTCTCTCCTTCGAAAAGCCACTTAATCAGAGTCTTAGGATTGGCGTTGTTGACTGGAAAAGAAGTCATTATTTCAGGTGTATACGGAGCAGGATTAGATGCTTTAGCAATGCGTCGTTGCTGTATTCAAATGGGTATGGAAATCATTGACCTTGATCAAGATAGGAATGAATTAACAAATGGAACAAGGTTTGAACCACCTACAAACTCCTATTACTGGCAAGTAAAAAGTTCTAGAATCAAAAAGCCAATTTCTGTTTTGAATGCAGAAAACTCAGGGACTGCGTTACGCCTTTTAATCGGAATTTCTTCGATTCTTAATTATCCGATAATGTTGGATGGCGATAATAGTCTGAGAAGGAGAAATTCGATTGAACTACTTGATGCTTTGACTCAGGGTGGTGTAAAGATAAGTCATGGAAGAGGGAGCGAGAATTTACCATTAATCGTCGAAGGACCTGTCAATTTTGATGAAATCTCAACGCTTGACTCATCTAAATCAAGCCAATTCATTTCTTCACTAATCTTTGCTTCAAAAGATATAGAAAAGCAAGCGGAGATAAAATTAGTTGGAGATCAAGTATCTAGAAAACATTCACAACTTACAATGGAACTTTCAAATCTATTTGGAGCAGGAGTTGAACTCTCAGATAATTCCCTTACACTCAAACCATGGAAGCAGGCGAATATTACAGAATATCAAGTCCCATCTGATCTTTCCATGTTGTCGTTTGCATTGCTCTTCTCAAGAGTTTCACAAACCAAAGTAAAGATAAGTAATGTTCCAGATATAGCAAATGGTCTAGGAAATGAAATACTCTTGGAACATCTTACTAGTCTTGGTTTTGAACGAGATGGCGAATTCTTTTCAAGTAATGAAAAATCACAATCTTTAGATTTAGATTTGAGAGATTCAAATGATTTGATAACTCCCCTATGTGCTATATTGGCATTAGGAAATGGGGGTAAGGTCCACGGGACTGCCCATGCTGCGCACAAAGAATCTAATCGCTTAGAGAAAACAAAAGAATTGCTAAACATGTTTGGCTTAGATTGTACCCTCAATTCAGATGGCATTGAAGTTCCAGGAAATCAAATAATCAATGTTCCTAAAAGTATAGTTAGAACTCATGAAGACCATAGAATTGCAATGACTGCGATGATTTTAGCAACCTCTAAGGGAGGTACAATCGAAACACCAAATTTGTGTAAGGTATCTGATTTATTCTTCCGTGAGAGGCTTTCCAAAGTGTGGGATTCAGCCATGTCTGCCGAAGTGCTCATCGATGTTGTGTAGTGATATCCTCATCGCAGTTGGTCTGCCATGAACACAAGCCCAAGGATTTGGAATTCTTCTCATATCCTCAAGTAATCTTCTCATCTCCGGCAAAGTTAGTTTCTGATTTGCTTTTACTGCTCCTTTACAAGATTTCATAAAGGCAACATAATCCTTTTTTCTTTCAACAGTATCAATCCTACCTGATTCATTACCTAAATCCTGAATTAAGTCATTCACAAAAGGTATCAGATCTTCATTTTTCAGAAATTTCGGGGCAGCAAAAATACTCCATTGATTCTCCTGTGACATTTTTATTTCGAAGCCAATTTTTTCCAACGCGCTTTGGTTGGAGATTATTTTTTCTGCTTGCATTGGATTCAAGGCTATGGGGATTGGAGTTAATTTCTTTTGACTCTGCCAATTATCCTGATCGTTTCGCAACCGTTCATATCTTATTCTTTCATGCAAAGCATGCTGGTCTACGAGTAATAGCTCTTCATCTGCTTGAACCAATATATACGAGTCGGCGAATTGAGCAAGTGGTTCCAATTTGCCAAGTTCATTCAGTAATCCTCCTAACTTTACTTCTTGCTCTGGGGAAACTCCTTCATGCTCTGAATATCTGTGTAATTCACGCTCTGCAGATGAAAGAGCAGGAGAGATAGCATCTGCTCCTGTAAGCGTTTTTTGAAGAGTTGGAGATTCGGAAACAGGTCTTGGTTTGGGTTGTTTGTCAATTTCAGTTTGTGCGGCAGTTAGCCAGTTTGGTGATGTCTCTTTTTTGCTAGAATCTAAGAATTTTGGAGCACTAAGTGGCTTAATCTCCATGCCGATTGCTTCTTGTATTTCTTTTGCTGGTTTCTGTTTATTTGGTTCTGATTCAGAATTAGATATTTCTCTGGGCAATTCCATTTGTATCTGAGGCTTAGCAAGGCTTTCCATACCCACAATTCCTCCTGCTGCCTCTGGAGTCGTTGGAACGGTTTCCAAAGTGAATGCTATCGCACGTTCTAATTTCTCTAGTATCCTCCATGCATTCTTCAGCCTTACTTCTCGCTTGGTAGGATGAACGTTAACATCAACTTCGCTAGGCGGCAACTCTAGGTTTAGTACTGCTACTGGATGTCTTCCAACCATGAGCCTAGTTTTGTATCCCCTCCTTATCGCTGATTGGAAAGGTCCACTTGCAACTGGTCTTGAGTTGATCAAGATGTGAACTTCGTCTCCCTTTCCTCTAGTTATGTCAGGGGTACTTATCCAACCAGACCATTTTTCTTCTCCGGGAACCATAGAATCCTCATTTGAAATTTTTAGTCGTATCAATGAATTTGCTTGTGCTCCAAGTAGGTCAAATAATCTGTCTTCATAATCCTCATTGTGATTGACCTTCAGGGATGTCCTCCCATCTATAGACAATGTGTATGAAATTTTAGGGTTCGCAAGGGCGTTTGATGTAATGATTTCGACAATTCGAGAATTCTCTGTTGATGCTTTCCTCTGAAAAGCTAACCTGGCAGGCACATTCTTGAACAGATCTTTGACAGTAATCAAGGTTCCATACTTTATTCCGACAGGACTTACAGATTCCTTTTCTCCAAATCTCATTGTGATTGAGTTGCCACTTGAACCTTCGATTCTGCTCTGAATTGTCAACTCGCTAACCATTCCTATTGATGCTATGGCTTCTCCTCTAAACCCAAGGGTGTGTATAGTATGAAGGTCTTCAGCAGTTCTTAATTTTGAAGTTGCATGCCGATCAAATGCAAGTGGTAGGTCGTCTGGATGAATGCCAGAACCATCATCTTGGACTTCAATTAATGAATAGCCACCATTTTCGATTTTGATTTCTATGGCTTTACATCCAGCATCGACACTGTTTTCAATCAATTCTTTGACGACCTGAGCAGGTCTTTCAACCACTTCACCGGCAGCGATATGACCTATTGTTGAATCATCTAATTGAATAATTCTTGATGGCTCCATTAGATATCACGTCCTATTGATTTTTTCAATTCATAAAGTAAATCTAGGGCCTGTCTTGGTGAAAGAGAATCAATATCTGAATCCAATAGTTTCTTCTCAACTAAACTTTCGTTTACATCTAATTCGTGCTCATTATTTTGTTTCATAGCTGCAGCTGCGTAATATCTCATCAGGCTAGCTTGACCTACATCTCTAGTATGAGGTGTATCGCTTTGCCCCGCCTTTGCGCTAGATGCTTGTTGTTCTAAAAATAATAAAAGGTCACTTGCCCTTTCTACAACTCTGGTTGGCAAGCCAGCCAATGCCGCTACCTGAATACCGTATGAGTCATCACAAGCTCCTTCGC
>CAXAGT010000022.1:0-25445 GCA_963968885.1 uncultured Candidatus Poseidoniales archaeon
GTTGGCGGGCTCAGTTGGTAAGCTCGGTGGTGTAGGGGCGGAAGGAGTGGATGAGTTCGGCAACGGCGGGGGCGTCGGAGCGCTAACAGTTTCTTCTATCTCAGGCTGGTTTCTTTGCAATAGAATGTCATGTTGTGAATCGTTTTGGGGTAAATCATCGGTGCTGAGAATTGATTTGGATTCATCACTTGTCGTAGTTTGTGAATTAGGTGATGATAGCGGCATTTTAAGTAAATCAGATGTATTTTGATTTCCTAAATCACTAACTGGCTGTGTTAATATATCGTTGGAGGCAAGACCCTTGTCTTGTTTTTTCTGCATCCAAGGAGGTACTCTAGCTTCTGGTTCATTAGATAATTCATCACTTTTCGTAATTTTTTGATTTCCACCACTAGCGCTTTCAATTGTGTATTGTGTCATTTGAATTTGATCAGGATTGATCAATTCTGTTTCTTTGACATTCCCATAGTCGGTGAAGTGATTGTCGAATGCTCCAGAGAATAGCGAAGAACCAACCGCTGATGACAGTCTTTTCTGAGAAGGAGCCGTGTATTCAAATGTAGCATCAAACGGACCCATTTCTACCTTCATGCCACTTGCCTTACCACTAAAATTCCATGTTCCAGTATCAAGTCTGAACTCAAATGAAAATGCTCTTGATGAGCCAGGACTTAACGAGGTAATGTCTTCTCTGGGCTTGAATATAGCCCCACTTGAGGATTTTACTTCAAGATCCACTCCTCCTAATGGAACGGCTGATTCGTTGGAAAGTTCTAGAATTACTAGGATGACATCTTCATCATCATCATCAATCTCCATAGAAACATCAGTTAGTCTAGCACTCAAAGAGCCGGAAGAAGAAGTATATTCCTTTACCATCGCTATCCCTATGCCAACGCAGTCGGTACAAATACTTCAATTCAATGCTAATTTTGTAAAGCAACTGCTTCATTGTGTAGTATGATTGGCTAATCATTTCAGTTTAAATCTAGTCTCGCTTGGTAAGGACCAGTCAACAGCGGCTACTGTGTGATTTCTAACATCAACACTGGTTCTGTATTCTGCGTCTTTGCTTTGAGCCCTGTAAGCATCTCTTAGACCAAAAACTAACCAACCGATTACTGGTATTAGATATCTCAACTTGTCAAATGCTCTGGTCCCCCAATGGTGTTGTTCAAGCACAGTTCCATTGTCATGTACAATTGCAATCCTAAATGCTCTTTGCCCATAACTGCGAGAATAAGCCCTACCTGTATATTTGAAATATAACCAAAATGAAACAAAAAATATTACCCAGTTCATCAAGAAGAATACGATGTATCTTGGTCCCTCTGAAAAATAACTCAGTTGTAATAATTCAGCAGTAATTGGTTGTCCGCCACGAAGTTGAGTAATGAATGATAATACAATGGTGATCAGTAGAGTATCGAGCATAAATGCTGCAATCCTTTTCCAAACAGGTGCAATTAGCATTCCCTCTGGTGCTTGTTGAATCACCTGTTTGGCTAGTGTCCCCGATGCTGGATGAATGCTTACAACACTGTCGGACATGATGTTGCCTAGACATCCATATTTTCAAGGTGTGCCATGAAATAACTAACTAATGTGCCATGCCATTAATCCTGACTCTTCTATCCAATCAATCCACGAAGCCCAAACAGGGTCATGTTTGAGTGTAGTTGGATTTCCGGTAATGATTAAACCTCTTTTTGGCCTTGTAATAGCAACATTCAGCCTCCTTTTATCCTTCAAAAATCCAATATTTCCTTCAGAATTAGACCGAACGCATGAGAAAATTATGACTTCCTTTTCTCTTCCTTGATAGCCATCAACGCTTTTCACTTCAATATCGAGGAAACTTTCTTCCAAAGAATTACTTTCTTCACTTTCCTCAAATAGGCTTCTGAGCATTCTCACCTGTCCGTTATATGGTGTGATTACTCCTATATCCTTGGCGGATAAGTCTCCAGTTTCCAATAACCCTCTTGCTACCTGCAACACGATTCCGGCTTCATCTCTATTGCACCTAGAATTACCTTCAAAATCTGCACTATCTTCTCCATGTTGAGGTATGAATGCGACAGGCTTGTCCCAATCAGGCCAGAGGAATCCAGCAGGAGGTGGTCTTTCCGACTTATCGCATCCATCATCCAACTCTCCTCCATAGAATCTAGAGGAGGGGAACTCTCTAATCGTTGGATGCATCCTGTACTGAGTTTTTAGCATCGTGGATTCAATCCCTAACTTATGCAAACGCTCGAATAAGGAAAAACCCAGTCCATTTTCCTCCGCTTCTTTGCTGATTACAGTTGGAGATAGTTGAGCATGGTCGCCAACAAGAATCAATTGCCTCGCAGATCTACAAATTGGAACGAGTGTAGAAGGCTCAGTTGCTTGAGTTGCTTCATCGATTAAAACAACAGGGAATCTTCTATTTCCGAGTATTTTATGCCCGCTCCCGATTGTCGTGGCACAGATTACATCAGCAGAATCCAAAATCGATTTAATCATTCCTTTCTCGATATCCATCCTATCTTTTTTGCATCTACTGAGATCCTTGTGAGCCATTCCTTTTTCCTTCCCCCGTAAAGAAGGGAGCTTTTTCATTATCTCTTGGAACTCTTTTTCGATAAATTCCAAATCTTGTTTAAGCGGATGAACTTCCATTTTTGCATCTAATGTAGAATTTCTTAGGTTCTCTCTGACTTTTACTGGTCTTCCGATGCGGATTGCATTGACGCCATTTTCAATTAATCCTTCAAGGAGGTTATCAACTGCCACATTTGAAGCAGCAGTGGCTAAAATCGGTCCTCTTTCCATTTGAGAAATTACTTTCAAAAGTTGAATTGATGTATGAGTTTTACCGGTACCGGGCGGACCTTGTATAAGGGAAATTTTCCTGTCTATCGAATTCAGTACGGCTAACTTTTGACTATCATTTAGAGGCAAGCTGTCAATATCTACCGATTTTTTACTCTTTTTTCCCGATATTTCTGGTGGCGTGGTTGCAGAATAACCGGGATCATGGACCAGACCGATCAGTAAATCTCGGAGTGGAGTACCGTATTCATTTTCTGAGGAATGAAATCTGATTAAAGCATCGTTCATTCTGTCGAATGCTACTCTATTTGCACCCTTGTCTAATCTCCAGGAGCCTTTTTTCAAACCCTTTGGTTTTTCAGAAACAACAACTCTGAGTCTGCCTCTTCTTTTATCCAGAATGATGCCTTCAATAGCAGAATGATCTAGCGGATTACCCCTGCTTATGATCACGATATCTCCGTGAGAGAAGTTATGCTCTCCTAAAGGACCCCTATCATTGGATTCGAAGACCAATATCGGGTCTCCGAAAATCCTTCCCTGGGTTCGGCAAGATAAATCAAATAATGCAACTCCAGATGATATTAGCTTATTTCTTGGCCATTGTTTGAGTCGTTGTTCTATCAACTCAGATTCATCCATCAGTTCTTTCTTAATCAAATCCGAATAATGTTCTAGATGGTGTTGTGATAAATCAAATTTGACCTTGAAAGCATGTTCTTCACTTAATTTAATCATTTTTTTTGTTTTTGAACCAGACTGGCTATTCATCTTGACGACCTTGCCCTTCTTAGCCATGCATCGAAAATAACCGACTCACCCTAATATCTATGTGCATAAATTAAGAAACAAATTTTGATACTTTATTTACTCGATTGAAGGCCACTATTAAACCTCAATGGAATCACCGGCGAAGTAGGTGGGTATATGTTTAGACGACGCAAGGATGCTGCTGAATCCAAGCAGAACCCTTGCCCATTTTGTGGTTTTGACAATGCCGTAGATGCAAAATCATGCTCGCAGTGTTACTTTGAGTTCGAGAAACCGATGAGAAATCAAGGAAGCATGCCTTCTGCAGACGAGCAAAATGAAGTTTACAATCTACTAATGGCTGAGACAGAAGAATTCAACCAAGATGACGATTATGCAATAGAGGCAGTTCTTAGCCTAGATGAGGTCAATGTCGATATCGACCAGTTTGAACCAACGTCGTTTGATGATGAAGCGCCAGAGCAATTCCAATTCATAGCTTCCGAAGGACCAACACTAAACGAGGTCAAGGAATACCAAAAAATGGAAGAAGTGACGATTGAATCGAGTGATGTAAGGCCAAATGCTCAATCTGTAGATTTTCAGGAATTCGACCCAATTGCAAGTGTTCCAGAGCCCGTACCAGAACAGAGTGGTAAAATCATAACAGAAATAAATCAAGGCAAAGGGTCTAACGACGACATAGATGCAACGGAAATTGTTGGAGGGATAGAGATACCAGAATCTCCTGTCCGAGAAGAAAAGATTTCAATGAGTCAGGCAATAGTAGAGGAACAAGCCCAAACTGAACAAATCCTACCACCTTCGATTCCAGATATTGATGAACAAATTACTCCTCCTACCATACCGGACATAGTTGAAGAGGAAACAACTTCTACCCCAGCCCCTGAATCAAGTCAAGAGATGTCTCCCCCAACCGTTCCAGATATCGATGAGGATTTTGCGATAAATCCTCCCGTGGTCCCGCAAACAGCCCCAAATGCTGCACCAGAGCCAGAGAACCCGAGTTTGTGGCCATGGGCGCAAAGAGAAAAATGGCCAAATGGTCAATTAGATCCGATTCTAATCGAAGGATTCAGTCATGTAAAATCTGGGCAGGTTGAAAAGTCAGCTGAATGTTTAGACCAAATTGGTCCTCACATTGGTGAAAATTTGGATAAACTGTACCACGTCGGGCTATTGATGAAAGAGGTCGGGCGTATTGAGGATTTGAAAGATGTATTGGAGCGAGCAGAGCGATTATATCCAACCGACCAGCGTGTTAGGACTGCGGTAGAACATCTTAGTTGATTGTGAGGGGGCGAGTTAATGGTGGAAACACCAAATATGATTATTCAGGAAGGATTTGTGCTTAGACCAGCATCAACAGTCCTTCTTTCGTTATTGGTAGAAGCATATCACGAAGATCCACAAAGTGTCCACTCAGCTCTTCCGTGGATGGAGGACAGAAAGATACCTCAGCAATTTGGTCAAATGTTGAGAGATATTGAAAGGGCAGGAGGCGAAGATCATATGCATTTTTGGTCAATCCATGAGCCCGAAAATTCAGAATTCGTAGGCTTAATTGGCCTTGGAGATGAATTACAATTAGACGATACAGACTACAATCTAGGATATTGGGTAGTCAAGCAATATCAACGAAAGGGAATAGCCAAAGACGCAGTAAATAAAATCATGAAATGGCTAAATGAAAGAGAAGAAAACGTCCGTGTAGAATTAATCGTCCATCCACATAACGAAGCAGGAATTGCGACCGCGCAATCGATAATAGATCGATGGAATGGATATCAAATTCCTCAGTTAATTGGTGTTGAAGTGAATAAGCGTACAGTTCCACACCATATTTTCGTAATAGAGGTATGATAATGAAAAACCGGGTTTGGCTTAGTGTCGATACTGATGATTTTCAATATCTTCCTGACGTTCAAGGTCATAAATCAAGGTCAAATGGGAAAAATTTTGATTTAGAGAATTACTATCCTTCTGAATCATTAATCCGTGGATTTTCAGGATTTTGCCTATGGATGAGAACAAACGATTTTCCTGTAACTATTTTCGTGATTGCCTCACAGTTAGAAAATGACAAGTTTAGAGAGATGCTAGCAGAAATAATCGAAGATTTTCCAGATAGGATTACTTTAGGTTGTCATGGTTATAACCACAGATCTTGGTCTTCATTTGAACCTGATGTTGAGAGATTCGTTTCTATGCTAGAGAGATCTAATGAGATAATTTCTTCCTTTGATTCCAAGAGATACAGAAAGTGGTTCCGAGCACCTTCTGGATATATCGCTCCTTGGATGGCAAAGCCGCTGAAAAAAGCAGGTTTTGTTGTCGATTCCTCTATCAATCCCTCCTTTATTATGAATTACAAATATGGATCCTCAAATTACAAACAGACTATGACTGCGATAAATCAATCAGGACTCATTGAACGTTCTTGGAAATGCAAAAATGGATTACCCGTTTGTGGGCCAGCTTTATTCAAATTTCCACTATCGGTCAATTCTAGAAATGCTTGGAGGAATGCGGGTGAAATAATTCCGCACGATCAGGTAATCGATGAAGTTGAAAGCAACAAACAAATTGATACGTTTTACTGGCATATACTTGATTTCTCAAGAAATGATGGAACCTGGGTTCCTCAATTGTAAAGTTTCCATCTATCAGGTTTTTTCATAGATTAACCAATCTTCTCCTCCCATTATCAGTGGCGAGTTTCCAGAAGCGGTTAATTGCCAATCCTGGTTAAGCTCAATTTCGAGCCCAGGCTGAATTACTAGGAAATTAACTTCAGATATGTCTCCTCTATTTTCAAACGCCTGTCCATTGAGTTCCATATCAAAATCAGAACTCGGTGCTCGCCAGTGTCCAACTGAATTAGGGTGTGAGTCGGACAATTCAGAATGCATGGTGTATAGCCAATGCATTGCAAGGTCAGACTCGTGAATTAGAAGAAAATCCTCTCCATCGACTAGGCTTTCTGCTAATGATTCAGCAGCATCATCCGTCCACATTTTTTGTCCATGAAAGCCAGCCAATGAGGAAATTATCAATATCAAACATAGATTTGCAGTGATGATTTTTGAACTCATTTGTATGTGCTTAAGTTTTCTAAAATTTGAGATCATAATTATCAAGAATGGGGCAATTAATGTAACGTATCGCCCGTTGTTGCCCAGAATGAAAAATATCTCAATTCCTGATGTATCCCAAATTTTAGCTTCAGTCAACCAAAGGTCAGCTATCCAGTAGACGCTACCTAGTATGACGACATTTACAATCATGATTGCTTGAAAACTTTCGGACAAACAATCTTTGAAATTTTGCTTAGAGGTGAAGATAGCAATCAAACAAAGACCTATCGCCAAGAAAATGAATATGTCGACTATTGCCGCAAAAGAAAATAGCAGTGAGTTGCTGAAGGAATTGTGATCAATCGTTAGTAAGGTCACTATTGCTGTAATTGATGCAACATTTAGAAATATCAATGATTGGACTTTTTTCTCAATATTCAAACTTCTTGATAAATAATCAATGCAGACCAAAATTATGAACCAAGCAATACCAACCAACACAGTTATCCCTTTTATCCACGCAATTGCAGTTATTCCAAGTCCACCTAGAATGAAAATAGGATAAGATGGATCTACTTTATTGCTTGAATTTTTCAAAAAATTGGTGTGGCTAAGAAGGAAGATGAAAGCGAGTGGGGCTTCTAAATATCCTCTCCCTGTAGAAAAAATGAATGCGGGATATAGCGCAATTATCGATGCAGAATAATAGTCAAACTCTCTTTTCAGTTCACCTTGATGTTTTGTGAATCCGTGATATCCGACGATTAAAATCAAAAACATGACCGATAGGAAAACGAAAGCCTTCAGTTTAATTTCAGTATCTAGTATTCCGAAAATTACATCTGCGCGTTCATAATATTGTGGAGAATAAGATTGGTCACTTGCCAAAGGATCAATGTTACGGGTGTGTCCCCAAGGCAGCGAACCATCTTCTACTGCCATTAATACGTGAGAATCCAATCCTAGGTCGCTAATGATTATTGACGAAAAGAGGAGTAAGATACCAAAAGCGAGCAAATATTTACCCGCCTTTCCCTCGGTAAGGTCAAACTCCATCAAAAAACCGTCAAAGAGACGATTAGTTCAACTCTTTGCTTGAATTGGGCACTACATGGGCAAAATCCTAGAGGGAATCAAGGTCCTTGACTTAAGCAGAGTTCTTGCCGGACCATACTGTGCACAAACTCTTGCAGATTTGGGTGCAGATGTAACTAAGGTCGAAGCTCCTTGGGGCGATGATACAAGGAGCTGGGGACCGCCATTTGCAACAGATTTTGAGGGCAATAAAGTAGCAGCCTATTGGTTAAGCGTAAACCGTAGGAAAAAGATAGTAAATATAGATCTTAAATCTGAAGAAGGCAAACAAAAGGTTCGAGAGATGATTGCTGAATCAGATATCGTAGTGGAGAATTTTAAACCAGGAAAACTTGAGAAATTAGTTGGCAAACTTCCATCAGACGTGATAATAGCCTCAATATCAGCCTACGGTGAGGATGGTCCGAGAAGAAACGAGGGAGGATATGATTTGGCTATTCAAGCACAATCAGGTTTCATGAGCATAACAGGAGAAAATGGAGGCCCACCTGCCAAAGCCGGAGTTGCTGTAATTGACGTGGCTTGTGGTTTACATGCAGTGAATGGAATATTGGCAGCGTTATTTCATAAATTTAGAACCGGAGAAGTAAGAAATGTCAAGATTTCCCTTTGGGATGCAGCAATAGATTTGTTGGTAAATCAAGTACATAATGTCCTAGCAAGTGGAAAGGACCCAGTTAGGATGGGTTCAGCACATCCTAACTTAGTTCCATATAGGGCATTCAAGGCAAAGGATGGTTGGTTTGTAATCGCTGTAGGAAATGATGACCAGTGGGCGAAATTAGTCCAATGCCTAAGACTTGAAGATGTAATTAGTGATGACTGGGCTTCAAATCCAGGGCGAATTTCATCACGAAATGAAATCGAGTCATTATTGGCTAATTCAGTCTCAGAATATACTCGTGACGAGTTGTCAGGACTTCTTGTCGGGATTCCCTGCTCTCCAGTAAACACAATCTCTGAGGCCTTAGCTGACCCGCAATCAGTTGCTAGAGGTATCTTAACAGACTACAAAGGGGTTAAAGTCCTAGCCTCTCCATTGAGATCTTTAGATAATTAATCGATATCTATGGTTCTAGTTTCATGATTAATTTCAGTTCTGAGAACTGATAAATTCAAAACTCCGTTTTCCATTTTTGCAGAAATACTGTCTTTGTCTGCAGTTTTGGGCAATGTATACTTCAAACTTTCATACCTAACACTGTCGCTTTCTTCGCCTTTGACTTCAGAAATTAAAATTGAATTATTCTTTAGCTCGATGTTAATATCTTCTTTAGTCAACCCAGGCATTTCAATCTCAACATTCCAACCTTCTTCAGTTGTAGTTACATCCCAATTTGGTCTTCTTGCGTTCATTCCGTTTGGGTTACATAATTGCTTAAACATCAGGTTAGTCATGTTATCCAATTCATTCCAAGGGCTCAATGTGTTTCCAAATAATCCTATTTTCATTTTATTCCTCCATTACTTAACTATTGGTTCAGTAGTTGTGAATGAAGTGAGGTATAAAAACCCACGCATATCTATTGTTTTTCAAACTCCCCTGCTCAAGGAAATTGATTTCATTAAATACCCTAAAATGAAAATAATGTTGATTGGCCGCTATCTCGCAACCTTCCTGCAGCTTTCAAGTCTGCAAAAGCAGAGTCCATCCGCCTTTGGGAAAACTGCCTATCATCTTGGAGGAACTTTACCAAACCCTCTCTGTTTACATCAGCCAATTTAATAATACTTGATTCGACCTCATTTGCTGGGTGATTGTGGAATATCTCTCTGATCTCATCTAGTCTTTCAGGTAATTCTTTTCCTTTCGCCTCACAAATAGCCTCTACTGTGCCATATTCTTTGATTAGTTTAAGTCCTGTTTTTGGCCCAATCCCCTTCACTCCCGGATGGAAATCAGTGCCTATCATAATAGCTAAATCGACTAACTGTTCTTGAGAAATCTCCAGATTTGTTAACATCAGTTCAAGATCTATTTTCTGTGATTTGATAATTCTACCATATTTTTTTGTTCCGTGGCTCATAATGTTCCTAACTAAGATTGGCGTTCCATAGAGTAGAGCATCCCAGTCTTGTGTGGCTACAACATCAAGTTGCCCAAGTTTAGCCATGACCGCAGCTTGCCCTTCTCCTTCGGCTTTTGCTTCTATCCAAGGAACTCCCAGTAAGTCCAACATCTCCTTTGTTTCTTGAACCATTTCCGGAGAATAATGCATAATCCTTGCAGCCAACTTATGCACTTCTTTGTAGTCTCCAATTTCTAGTGCTTGTTTGTATGCCTCTTCTGATTCTATTCTTCTAGACCTTCGAATTTCCAGTTCGTGTGATTTTAACTCTGGAGGTTTACCATCGAATATGTAAACAGGGATTATACCCTCCTTCAGCAACGCGCAGGTTCGTTGTAGAAATCCCATAAGATGTGCCACATACCGACCTGAATTATCCCGCAGAGGCATTCCATCACCGTTTGTTGACCTGTCTCTCATTGTTGTGAGAAACTGAAACGCAGTTAGAAAAGCATCAATGCCAACTTTCTTTCCCGAGAAATCTGAAAGCTCACAGTCCTCACTTGTCGCAAGATCCTTTAGATTACAGCCCATGTGTTTTCCAAAACACCGAGGTATGTTGACTTTTTTGATGAAAGTCTAACCGATTGGAATTACTCAATTACCTGAAAACGGAAATTTAGATGCTTAAAAAGGAAAAAACAGGGGTTTTATGTTATAAAAGTAGCCATTTTGTTAGCAAACATACAAACCTCCATTTATATACTAAACGAGGATGATACAAATTTGAGGAATATGATTACACAAAAATTCTCGAAAACCCTGAGCCTGCTTTTGATCGGAACCCTGGCGCTTGCTTTGACTACTACAGTCAGTGCGGAAATCGTCAACCCAGCTACTGAATATGATGGAGAACCACTTCAACTGATTACGTTCTTCCTCTTCTTCGTCGGCTACATCTCTATGGGTGCAGCCTTCGTCTTCTTCATGGCTGAAAGAAACAACGTTGCCCCTGAGTACCGTACAACAATGACAATATCTGCATTGATTGTCGGTATCGCAGCGTTCCACTACTACTACATGCGTGGTGTATACGTGGAACTTGGTGATGTTTCTATTGAGTACAGATACATGGACTGGATTATCACAGTTCCATTGATGGCTCTGAAATTCCCTTCCCTAGTCGGAAAGGATGCAATCACAGATGCAAAGTTCCTAGGAATGGGCTTCACTGGAGTTTGTTTCACTGGTGCTCTAGTCATGATTGGTTTCGGATACCTAGGTGAAGCAGGTGTCATGAACGGACTACTAGGTCTGATTCTTGGTGGTGTTGGATGGGCTATGATCATCGTTGCTACTGGTACCCCATGGTCCAGCGGAAAAGGTGTTGACAACAGCAAGATCCCAGAAGAACTATTGTGGTCTGCTAACGCTCTAAGATGGTTCATCGTCGTTGGATGGATCATTTACCCACTAGGTTACCTATTCAGCCCACAAGCTGAGCTAATCGATGCAGGAACAACTGGCGAAGAAGTCATGGCTGTTCTATACAACATCGCTGACATGATCAACAAGATCGGTTTCGGTATTGTTGCATGGATGGGTGCTAAGAAAGCTACAGAAGCACTAGCTTCCAAGGCTTGAACCTAATACAGACAAATATCACCAATCTCACTAGTTGCGATTAGGTGAAGAACACAGGGTTACTGGATAGTAACATGCGGGATGCCATTGCTCTTCTGAGAGGATGGCATCCCGCCCTATCCAAATCCGAATTAATTTCTCTCATACCAGAGACAAATGTCAAACAAGACATCACCTCACGTATGATACGAATTACTGAGATTAGCAAATCCGCTGATCTGGAACAGACGCTGAAGATTAGTGCCGGCATTGAAGGTGTTTTAAGCCCAGGCAAAACTATTGCATGGAATGGCCTTGAATCATTAAAGCAATGCGTAACTAGCTTCATCGGTGCTAACGACATACCCCATGGTTCCATGAAAGTCCTCTCATGGAATCATGGAGGTAAGGTCTTAGATTTCAACCACCAAAGGATATGTGAAATCGTTGGAGGTATTTTTTTTGAACACGGTGCGGAGATAGATATACACGCACCAGACAATATTTTTTCTGTTGTGATTGACAATAAGACTTCGACCATTTCTTTAGGTTGGCTAGTTGGCATTGGATCAAGATTCACCGGGCAAACTGGTAATAAAGCAACTGAGAGACCTTATTTCAAACCAGTTAGTTTGGACCCCATGCTAGCAAAAGCCTGTGTAAATATAGTATCTGGACCTCCACGTAAAGATTCTATGGTACTAGATCTGATGTGCGGGACTGGAGGCTTTTTGATTGAAGCAGCGTGTAGCGGTAGGAAAGTTGTTGGAATAGATTCAGATAAATGGATGATAAATGGAGCAAAACAAAACATAGTTTGGGCTTTAGAAAAAATAGGTGAAAGATTTGACGAATCGAGACACATTTTGATAGCAGGAGATGCTACAAATCCTGAAGATTATATCGGCCAGTTATCAGGTAAAGGAATTCATTCAGTTGTTTTCGACCCACCATATGGAAGAAATTCACAGGGGACGATAGAGCACTTGCAATTAGTTGCCAAAACACTAGAATCCTTGCAGGCATATGTAAATGAAGATTCACAATTGATTGTTTTCCTCCCCTGCGAAGGAGCACAGGTCCTAATTGATAGAGAAGTTACCGATGAAGACAATTTCGCATTTACTTACGCTTCGAATAATGAGGTATATTCCATGATTGAAAAATCTGGGTGGTCAGTAAGAGCTAGATTTTTCGAACGAGTACATCGATCATTGGGCAGGATGATTATTCATCTAACAATTTCTCCTCGAGATTGAGTAATGTCATAGCATCATCTTCGGTAGGTTCTGGGAACTTATCCTTGTATGGGCAACCGTCATCGAGGATTGCGGCATCATTAGAATCAAGCACAACTGGATAAGTCGTGCATCCCTTTGGCCTGAAATCATAGATAGAACAAATTCCTGGGGTATTCACATCTTTACTTTCTGTTATCAAGAAAACACATGCTTCAGTTTCTGCTGAATTTAATAGAGTCAAAATTCCGTTATTATCCCAAGTAAAGTTTTCAGTTTCCATACCAGTTCTTCTAGAAATAACAGCACTTTCTGTTCTCGTAATTGGCATTGTTGTGTCCCTGCAACAGGCAGAACAGCCCATGGGGATACATGGTAATGTCCTGCCCATGTTATACCAAAAACATTGGTCATAATTGAACAATATGGGATATCTAACGATTATCTGGGTTTTTCTAGAGTAGTTTTAGTGGCGGAGGATGCAGGATTCGAACCCACGTCTCCGGCTCCGAAGGCCGGAAGGATATCCAGACTACCCTAATCCCCCAGTAGTAATCCTGAGAAGGCCATTATTCAAGGATATTGTATATCACTCAGCATATCTAGATAGAAGCCCTTCAAGTGCTTCAATATCTCTTTCTATGATTTCTCTTTCTTGTCTTCTCAGATTTCCTTGTTCTAGTTGTTCTTTCAGGTATTCCAAATCTTCACGAGCAGATTCTCTCTCTTCTTGGAACTTCAATTCCTCTTGAGCTTGCCTGATCTCTGCAATGTGTTGTCTTGCTTTCTTTCTTCGAATCATTCTTTCACCATGTTCATGAGATTCGAATGGAACCTGAGCCTTGTCTAATTCGATTGCAACTGGATAAGGAATCACGATTCCTTCAGCTTCAAATCTTCTATCCATTTCTCTTAGAAGCCAGTCTTTGGCAACAAATTCATCAGCATAATCCTCTATCCAAGCCCATAATCTGAAATCTTTGGAAAATTCTCCTAAATTCATCATGAATGTCCTCGGACTGGGATCGTCAACCACATATGGGCAGGACTTTGCAATATCACCGACTACATGTTTTACGTGCGCAACATTCTCTTCGTATGCAACTCCAAAATCAATATGCAAAGTAAGTCTTGTAGCAATACCATCACCGCCACCTCTTGCGTAGTTTGTAATTGTCTTGGATACCAATGTATTGTTCGGAATAACAATCAATTCTTCTTGCAATGTTAGAAGTTTAGTAGAAAGAATACCGAATGAAACCACTTTTCCAGCCACCCCATCAACTTCTATTCTGTCTCCAATATCGAAAGGCTGATCCAATGCTAGCATAGATGAGTTCAGTATGTTTCCAAGTGTCTGTTGGGCTGCGATAGCAAAGACAAGGGAAAATACAGCCAAAGATGCGAAGAAGCCGGTAACATCATATCCGATCTGTTCGAAAGCAAAATTTGCACCGATTAACCAAGCCGCAATTCTTGATGCTAGTACTACTAATGTAAATTGACCACCAACGATCACAGAATCTTTCTTTGAAAAACTCTGCATAAGTTTTGGAAGAACTTCCTTAATTGCGGAACTCAATACTGAAGTTATGATAATGATGTATGAGAATGCGAAATAACTGGTATAAATCGTATGAGTCTCTTTATCTGCCCACCACATAGTGAATTCACTCACCATCAAAATAGTGAATACATAGATTCTATTCATGACAGGCGGGAGTAGTTTATCATCCCAAGTAGCATCTGTAGCTCTAGTTAATCTTGATAGAAGTTTTGACAAACCATACTTTTCTGAGGTAATGAGAAGAATCAGTACTAGTATTCCAACACCAATTTGACCCCATACACCATATGATTCCAAGACACCAAGTATACTACTAGAGTCGTCTGCCATGTTAAAACCTCCAATTCCGGCTATTTTAGAACTTCTTTTTTGCCGAGGTCTTTTTTCTTTGTTTAGGGGGTTCCCTGTTTATCGAAACAAAACCCAAGCGTTGTAATTCAAGAATCTTCTTTTGTTCTTCATCCAATTCATCCTGCCTATTCGCTTTATGAGGATAAATCGAACCTTCTGGTTGAGTATTATCTTTAGTGATTGCAGGAATGGCATATTCCGAATCTTCATCAGATGCTCCTAAATTCTCAGAAGAAACTTTCGATGAGGTAGCAACCGACGCTAATTTAGGTGATTTAATCATAGGTTCATCATTTGAATTTCCCCCACTGCCATTCCTCTTGACAGACAAAATTTGCTTTTTTGTCAAGGCTGGATCATCAATGAATCCGTCTACCCAATCCGTTTGTATTTCTTGATCTGCTAGATGTTCATACCACTTGTCTTGGTCCTTTTTGCCAAATAGTTTCCTTAAGAAACCAAAGAATCCGATATTAATTATAGATGAAACGAGTAAAGAGTTTATGATCATTGCAATCATATTATTTCCCTCCCCATTCTAGTTACATTGAGCCTTAAAATTGTAATTTGCATTCTTGAAATGAGTCTAGTTGAAAACTCATCCTCTACTTCCTCGGTAAAATCACAAGTCGTGTCTCTTTCTTGCTTCAGAATTAGACCAATGATAACACATCTTTAGAAGATTTAGGTAATGTCCCAAACCGTCTTTCTCCATTTTTTGGTGGAGTTGTTCGTTAGCCATTAATACATCTCCCCAAACGTTTGCTGCAGTTCCCTCTTTACCCTTTGGCAATTGGAAAATTTCTTCAGTTGTTGGTTCTAAAAGGTTCTTCCAGACTCTGCTTGGATTGACAGCAAGGGTAACCTCCATGATTATCTCGTTCTCTCTTAGTCCAGTTCCAGTTTGCCAGGAATCACTTCCTAAGTCAGCTAAGAATGGTAGGGTTAAATCAAGAATCGAAAGAGCAGTGACCGGGTCAGCACCAGTAAGTTCTGCGAAAATCTCTCTCATCTTTCCTCTATCTGCTCCTCTTGATCCTGTCATGTATCGCATCTTGTCAATTGAAGTAGGAATAAGGAATCTTATTTCGGTGTAGTAAATCAGAGGTTCCTTTAGTGTTGAATCAAAGATGTGTTGATATTGAGCCTCTCCATCTCTGGTATTTTCTCCTAACTGATCCATTGGGAATAGAGTCTTCAATGCGTTAGTAGCAGTAGTTTGAATTGCTCTTCTAATCAATCTCTCAGGGGCAGCAGAAACTGGGTTGAAAGTGTCCATGTATTCATCGAATGACAAAGTTTCATACCCTCTAACTGCCAAGAGCGTGTGTACGTTCGGTCCGAGAGTTTTCTCGTCTCCTGGTAGAGTTGCTTGTGAAATCCATCTTGATCCTCTAGCCATTGAGCTAGCTGTTACAAGGTCAGCATAGGCTTTTATCCTGCGGTTTTGCCTGTTTTGGAAATCTGCTTGGTCTAATTTTGTGAAAACAGTGGATTGGTAGTTTTCTTTAATCGAATGGTCAGCTACTTGGCTTGCGTTGGTGCATGTAAGTAGGTTGCCTTGGTCGAATGGGTAAACCAATAGTCTTCTTCTCTTGTTTGCTCCACCAATTTGCTGAATTTGAGGGTCGGTCAATAAGTAACCAATTGTCGCACAGACCTCGAACAGTCTCGCGTATCTGTCCTCGTCGCTTGACATTGAGATCCATTCATCGATTCCTTGCTCGATTAAGTGCATCTCTAGAGGTACCATGTCAGAACCTGCTCCGAACATTCTTCTGACAGTTCCACTGTTCATCATACCCATTAACGAGTAGATTGAAGTCTTTCCAGTTGTTAGATAAATGTCCGTGATTCCTTCTTCTCCAAACGAAACTCTCCTATCTGAGAGGTTGCACAATATGTTGAATGCAGAAGGAGCATCTCTTCGACCATCTACAGCAGGCCAAATCCAATCGAATGGTCTTGTAGTCAAGTAACCATTCGCATCCTTTCCAAACCCTTCTGGAGAATATCTGACCCATCCAAGTCTGTTGTTGAATGAAACATTTCTGTGCATCAATGAAGGCCAGTAAACCTTGTTTTGGGGATCAGATCCTGGTACTACACCCTTGTGTCCCATGGACCATAGCAATGCTTCCCATTCTGGGAAACCATCTTCAGTATCTTTTAGGAACATGCGATCTTCAGCAGGGCTCTCGTCTTCGTTTATTGAGGACCCCATCCTGTCTTCGTCACCATTCGAGCAGAAAACAATAGTTTGAGTAGTTACAAGTTGTTTCGGCGTCCACATGTTTGCGTTCATCACTGTTTTTTGCTTGATGAAATCAGACATTGTGTTGATTCTTCTTTCAAAATTGAATCTTTCATTCTCAATCCAGGTTGAACCAAGAATTAGGTTTGTGTTTAGGAATCTTGCTTTGGATTGACCGATATACCTCGTTCTTGGATCGCCTCTAATCGTGTCGCTATCAGGTAGATTTTCCCATGGACCCCTGTTAGGTACTTGCTTCAAAAATTGCTCATCATCTAAGGCAAATGCTTGCGCTTCCATAACTTGCGTTTCAACATAATCCATCAACTGAATGTATGTTTCGTTTGGCTGTATTCTGCCGGTTTCCTTAAAATTCTTGTCTGTAATCGATTTATGTTCCCACATTGTATCACCTCAAATTTTCACCTTTGGACCCTTAGGAACTTCTTCCTCAGGCTCTTCTTCTTCCTCAGGTTCTTCTTCTTCCTCGGGCTCTTCTTGCTTAGGCTTTTCTTCCTTTTTGACTTCTTCTTTGACTTCCTCTTCTTCTTCTGGCTCTTCCTCGACCGGTTTTTCAGATCCGTCAGGGATTACGCCAGCTTCAATCAAGCTGTCTTTGATGACTTCTGCGTTTGCTCTTGTAGCAGTTGAACTAGCATTTGGAATTACTCTCATGACCATCTGTAGCATAACACCAACTGTACCGGAAATTGCTCCGAATGCGATGATTTTACCATCATTTTGAATTTCATTGTAAGTGTTCCAAAGAACAAAACCAATTGCTATTATTGAAACAAACATTGCAAGCCTAGAAATCATGGCTAGGGAATCTCTGTTGTCGAGTAGCCAAACACCGGATGGGTCATCGCTCATGGTAAGAGGTCTTGTGTTTGGTATAAAACATATACTCCTTGGTCAAGAGTATTTCTTGGGAGTTTACAATTTAAAAAGCAGTTCAGTTGAACGATTTTAGTCAAGTTGAATAATCAGTAATTATTCCTTTCTGGAAAATACTTGAACCATCTCTGTGCCCCATTCCAAGACGTTTAATAACTCGAAACCTATATTTTCTAACATTTCTTTGTTTATTCCCGAATAGAGGGGTTCAGTATGAGTGATTTCAGAATTCACAAGATAGAACTTGGAAACATGACCTTCATTTAGAAAATGCTGAATTGTTGTAGGACCTCCTTCAACCAACAAGGTTTGGACTTCCATGTCTCCAAGTTTATTCAGTAGAGAAGTTATCCCATTGAATTCAGATGTCAAGTGAAGAGTCTCAAATTCATCATTTAAGATTAGACTGGATGAGTCAATTTTTTTGTTTGGATCGATTATTATTCTCAATGGCTGCCTATCACTCGGTACACGTCTAATCGTAAGTTGTGGATTGTCTCTGATTACAGTATTTGCACCTACTAGGATAGCGTCGAAATCCTTCCTAAAGTCATGGACTTTGTCTAAGCATTCTTCAGAAGTAAATCGTTTAGAATCTGTGCCTAAATCATCGACTGATCCATTTTTATCTACTGCTAGTTTGATAGTAACTATTGGTTTTCTGTGTTCACACCAATACAAGAATCCCTCCATTTGTTTACTAGCCTCTTTTTCTAATAGCCCATATTCGACTTCTATTCCGGCTTTTTCGAGTACGCTTATTCCACTTCCTCTAACGTTTGGATTTGGATCTTTGCAAGCAATTACAACTTTTTCCACTCCTGCCCACAAAAGAGATTCTGTACACGGGGGAGTTCTTCCAAAGTGGTTGCAGGGCTCTAAGGTCACGTATGCGGTTGCACCATTTGTTGATTTACCGTTTTCTTCGGCATTATGAATTGCCATTTGTTCGGCATGTAAGGCCCCAAGATGGTCATGCCATCCCTTTGCTATAACTTCTCCATTCTGAACAAGCACGCATCCAACCATCGGATTAGGAGATGTTTTCCCCCTACCATTCCAAGCGATATCAATCGCTTGTTGCATGAATGATTTCTCCTTCTGGCTCCAAGTTCGCATGTTTATCTAGTAGGGTCTAACAAGAATTTGCTTTTGATACCTCGCCTATTTTTAGATAATGATAATTTGAATGGAGGCTAAATTTATGCAATCGTTGCTAATAGGCCAACTATGCAACCCCTCCACTGTATAGTCAATCCAGCCAGCAGGGATTGGAGATGTGGGAAAGATTGGCCCATAATCAAGCTAAAACTTGAGCTTGCTGGATTTGATGTCATTGAACATATCACTGAACATATAGGGCATGGAGCAGAAATTGCAAATGAATTATCTAATGCTGATGATACAAAAGATGGACAAGTCATTGTTGCTGTTGGAGGTGATGGCATTGTTCACGAGGTTGCTTCTGGTATTAGGGGCTCAAAATTAGTTTTAGGGCAGTTGCCATACGGCTCTGGAAATGATTACTGCATCACCCATGGTATTCCAAGGAATAATATTGACGAGGCAATTGAAATCCTAAAAAGCGGCAAGGACCGTTCTTGCGGAGCGTGGAGAATTGAGGCGTATCCAGCAGAAGGACAGCCAGACTTCCCATCTCCCGAGGAAAGAGAATTTGATGGTGAAGGTAAAGATGGAAGAGTAGTCCGTTGGATATTCCTAGAAACTGATTCCGGGATAACTTCGGCAATTTCTAGAGCGAAACTTTCCCGAGCAAAGTGGTTACATGGGCCTAAGAAATATACATATTTGGGTATAACAACAATTCCATTTTGGCCACGCAGAAAGGTATCCATTAAATTTGATGATTCCGAATTCCAAACACTCGATCTCAGCATGCTTGCTGCATGCACTGGTGAAACTTTTGGTGGAGGATATAGAGTATGTCCGGGCATGTACCCAAACAGCGAAGACGCATCGGTGGTCATTGCTCCTCGTTTATCACGCATTCAGATGCTGAGCTTAATGGGTCCAGTTGCCAAAGGAAAACACATAGGGAAGTGGGGGATTTATGAGAAACGTTGCAAGTCAATCGAGATTTTCCCAATCGATAAAAATGGTAATATTTTAGAAAAACCTGATGTAAAAACAACTTGGATTCAAACAGACGGTGAACCAGTACTCCAATTACCCGCTAAATTAGATTGGCACACCAACCAAATCATCGTTAGAGGAAATCAAGATCTTCCATGGGACTGATCACAAACTGAAGTCTTCAAATTCCTCTTCTTCCTCTTCCCAAAACTTTTGTGAGTTCGCTTCCTTCTCGATTGGTTCAGGCTCAGGCTCGGCAGCTTTTTTGACAGACCTTGTTTTCCTGACTTTCTTCTGCTTTGCTACAGGCTTTGGTGTTGAGGTATTACTCATGCTAGAGAAATGTTCTCTCTTTGAGGTTTGATTACTGCCCGTGCTGTTTGAAACCACGCCACTCGAGCGTCTTGGTTCGGATGAGAAGACCCTTGGCTCAGAAGTTTGCTTAATCTCTGCATCCATATTTTTTGCCTCCTGACTTGCAACAACTGATGATTTAGATTTATTACTTGGACCAGAATTTGAATTGCTAGAAGTAGATAGTGCAGCATCAATGTCAAATGAAGACTTTTGTTCCTTCTTTTTCTGCGGCTTTGGCTTTTGCACTTTTGGTTTTGGCTCTGAGGCAGAGTATTGGTCGTTGGCGGGCTTCCTCTTAGATGCAGACTTTGCCTCTGCTTTTGCTCTGGCGCTTGCAATCATGCCCTTTTCCCCTAACAAGACGCTTGCTTTCTTGTTCGCACCTCTTACAACTTGTGAGTTAGAATAGAAGAATGCGCCTCCTCCGCCTGCTACAAGAGTGATTAACGTGAACATTACGAAGCCATTCCTGCCAAGAAGTGGCATTTGACCCATTTTCCACTCATCTGAAGATTTTCCATCGGATGAAATAACTCCACTTTCCAAGGTAATCTTCGTAACCACAACATAGTATTCTTCAGGTGTCTCATCGCGATTGACTTGCACTTCACAACTAGGAGTTTCATCACCTTGTTTGCTCGTAGACTGCAAGGAATTTTGTGACGAACCTACTTCGTATCCAGTAACAATAAAACCAGTAATGGTTATCGCTTGGTGGGTTTTTTGAAGAGCAGAAAATCCATTGAGAATATTTTCTGTTTGTGGAATAAGACCGAGGACAAAATAGTCATCTTCTAAGTTATTAGAATCCAAGTCAACGGTTCCTTTGGATGTCTCTGGTCCTAAAGGCTCATCCCAGGATTTTACTGGTATTCTTGCCCCTTCACCTTCTTTAACAGATTCAGCATCAGAGAAACTCATCTCTTCAATCACAACCGCTGCTGGAACGGCATGATCAACCCCAGTCGGGTCGCCTGAATGAGATTGGTACAATATTGAGGTCGCTAGGTAACCAGTGAATCGAAGGGGTATTGACGCTCCTTGGGTCACAGAAGAATTCTCACAACCTGCAAAATCAAGGTTGTATGTTGTTTGTTCCGGACCTAGTCCTGTTGTCACAGCATTGTTTTGCGGATCATAGGAAATTTCTCCAGAACTTTCCCCCCAATTTACTGAAACTTCTGATAAACAACCTGACAGCGAGAATAACAAGGCCAGAATGAAGGCCAAAAGTGCTCTGCGCATGGGGCACCTATGAAGGGTTTAGTTTGAGAACCTATGGGATAAAAATAAATGGCGATGAACCGAAAAAGGAGCGCGGAGAGAGGGATTCGAACCCCCGCGTCATGGAGACAGTGGATTTCAAATCCACCGCAATACCGGGCTATGCGATCTCCGCAGCAGTCGCTGGCAAGTCAAGGTGCATTTTGTTGTTTGGGTTCAGGATATTTTGGTTTTCCTTGACAACATGACGGCACTAGCACCAATCAATGCAATTATGGATGAGGCTCCTAAGAATGGAATTATACTTTCATCTGATTCAATTACTCCTTCTGAGATACCAAATTCTTCAAGATCGGAGGTGAAATCCTCTGGTGACCAATCGTCTCCAGCCCAAACTATCATCGGTTTTAGGTCCTCACTCAAGATGTAGGTAAGTGTGGAGTGTCCGACGAAGTATTCATCCTCAGACTCAATGCTGATACAACTCAACCGATTATCTTCAGGCCATTCGTATCCGTCATCGCACATACAATGCATTCCAGAACCTTGACCCATAATCCACCCGTGACCATCGCAGTCCTCTTCTTGCTCCAGGTTTTCTCCAGGTTTTGTGATATTTTCAAGGTCAATGTAGGAAGGCGTCCAAGCTATATTTCCTGGTTCAAGCAGATCATCCATGCCTACTTGAGATTCTTCCCACATGTTTGCAGATTCATTCCAAACTGCAAGTCTCCACCACCAGGAGTAATCTGAAGGTCCTTGTAAGTCATCAGCGGACTCTAAGTAATGTCCATATTGAGTCATTGGTGCCGAGAAATTTATTTCTGAGTTTGAAAAACTGGTGTAAGTTAAGTCATAAGCAGTGAAATTATTCTTAACATGATTTGCAGTTGTATTATCTGGGTAGATGACTTGAACTTGAACACCTGCATCAACTGGTGATTCAATTAACGAAGCATTAGCATTTGATGCAACCCATGCAATCGATTTGTTTTCGACTGCATCCACTGAATCAATGCCAACAGGGGAATCTTCCCATGCAGAACTTGATTCATTCCAAATCTTTAGTGACCACCACCAAGACCAATCTTCAGGTGATTCGTATCCGTTGATTGAGGAAACCATGTTGCCATATTGCGAGGTTGAATAATTAAAGTTCCAACCTGCATCTTCGGATACCAAATTGAACATAGTCCATCCATTAGGAGAATAATCTAATTCTTGCATTGAGTTATTCTCAATTCCAAAATAGAGTTTTGGCTCGTCAAAGCCCATATCTTCATGCTCATGATGGTGATTTTCTCCCTCTCTAGCTTCTGCGTGAGAATCAATTACATCTCTTTGCACGACAACACCAAATGTATTCCAAATATCCTCCAGTGTAGCATTGTCACCAGTAAGATGGGGCCATTCAACTCCGTGTAATTGCATATACTCAGTCAGAACTTCTGGAGTATCTCTAGCAGGGTCTACTGAAATGGATATAAACAAGACATCATTTTCTAGATCTTCAGGAAGATTTTCTTGTACTGCCTTCAGATTCTGGGTTAGTACTGGACAAACATCAGGGCACGCAGTAAATATGAATGAAACAACATTAATTTTTTGAGAGTTTTCTTCTAAGGACCAGTTATCTCCATTTTGGTCTGTTAGTATAAAATTGTCAATTTCAGCTCTAGATATTGAATGACCACCATACGCTTGAACTGGAAGTGTCCCAATACATAGGAGACAAATTATAATCACTGCAACAAGAGAATTTTGTTTCATGATAATACCCCGAGGGGTCCTGTATTTTAACCCGATTACGGCATGATTCCAATGATGTCGTAATTAGGTGTACACCATGCAGGCAGAGAACTGACTGCATTAGGATTGGATAATCCGATACCCCACATCATTAGTGCAACGAATATGAATGGGAACATGGAAGTCCAGAAGTAAGTCCTAGGGTCGGTTTGCAAGTGCATAAACCAAGCAGCAATAAAGTAGGCTTTGATTATACCAACACCGATTAGAATAGCCCAAACTGTGTAAAGAGACATATCTTCACCAAGGAAAACCGCTGCAACTTCGATTACTGTGAAAACCATCAGTACTACGAAAGAGAAAGCGTATACGTCCATTTTGAATGTGTTCTGAATCATTATTTCCATTTTTGATTGATGTTCGCCCATAGTATCACCTCAGTATAGATAGAATGCCGGGAAGATGGCTACCCAAGCCAAATCGACAAAGTGCCAGTACAGACCAAAGTATTCGATTCCTTGTCCGTTATCCTCGTCAAACTCAACAGTATCTGCTTTGAAGATCATGTAAAGCATGACTAGAAGTCCAACAAATACGTGCAATCCGTGTGCACCGGTTGCGATGTAGAAAATCGATCCTTGTGGGCTTTGGATTGTGAATCCTTCGTGAATAAGGTGCGACCACTCAATTAACTTCAGAACAATAAACATCGAACCTAACAAGAATGTTGCAAGCAAGTAGAATCTAACAGTAGATTTCTTATCCTTCAAGAAAGGAAGCAACTTAGGTGCCTTGAATGGATTGTCTTCTGTATATTTTGTCTTTGCAGTTTTCAGAGCAAGAACAATCGTGTATGAAGAGATAATCAATGCAAATGTGTTTATCGCACCAGGCATTAACTTGCCAAGGTCGTATCTCAAAAGGTCAGATGCGGTTACTACAGTGCCAAGAGCAACATCTGCACATTCTCCCATTTCTGCTCTAATAGCCCAGTCTGTACACCATTCTGTTCTCATTCTAAGATAAGATGAGAAGAACGATGCGAAAACCATAATCTCTGACATTATGAAGACCCAAAGTCCTACCTTTCTGACATCTTGATCTTTAAACGGCCAAGATGTGGCGATTTGCTCTCCTTCTCCATCGAATGGAAGGTCCTCTCTCCACCAGTTACCTACAGCAGCAACAATGACCACAAGTCCAATGGTGCTCAATAGCGCTCCAGACGCACCTCCGCCCTCTCCATTGATTAGTGGGGTGACCGTGTCTACAAATTCAGGGAATCCCATAAGGAATAACATAACACCGAGTGCGAAGATTATCGGTGAAAACGAGCCATGGTGTTCGTGATGGTCGTCATGATCATCATGATGTTCTTCATTTGGTTGAGTGGAATTGATGAATCCACCAACACCAAGGAATGCTGCATATACTATGCACATGTAGAGTATTGCAGTACCTCCAACTTTGAAGTTTAGATACTGTAAGTGGGCAGCTTCTTTGTCTTCTTTGAATTCAGCATAGTCTTCACCGTTGGCTTTTGCTTCCTCATACATTTCCTTGTTTTCTTCATATTCATGGTGGAAGTAGCCACCAGCGCCTACCGCTAGTGCCCCGTATGAAACAAGTCCGATTACGGCAATAATTCCTGCATACATTACAGCTTTCATCCAGATGTTATTGTCCACAGATGCGGTTGAACTCAATTGCTCACCTCCTTTCCTTTCACAAGATTCTCAACGAATCCTGCTTTGTCCTCATCGCCATGGTGCCTTGATTCGTCAACTCTTAGAGTAGGCATTTCAGCAAAGGATGGGGTTGGTGGAGGGGATGTTGTTGACCACTCAAGTGACCAACCGCCCCATGGGTCATTTTCGACCTTGTCTCCCTTGGAAGCAGATTTGATAATGTTCCAAACAAAGATTAGTTGGCTTAATCCGAAGATTATAGCAAATATTGTGATTGTCATGTTGTATTCAGCCCAACCAGTCTCAGCAAGGTATGTGTGGGTCCTTCTTGGCATTCCTTGTATTCCAAGAGCGTGCATTGGCCAGAATGCAGCGTTATAGGAAGTGAATCCAATCAAAAAGTGCCACAATCCAAGTCTCTCGTCCATCTTCTTCCCAGTTGCCTTAGGGAACCAATAGTAAGTTCCTGAGAATAGAGCGAAGATTATTCCGCCAATGAAAACATAGTGGAAGTGAGCGACTACGAAGTAAGAGTCGTGGAAGTGGATGTCTAGACCAGCGACCGGGAAGAACATTCCACTCAGTCCACCAAGGGTGAAGGTAATCAAAAATCCAAGCGACCACATTGTGT